>DATKWH010000129.1:0-10105 GCA_035529655.1 Bathyarchaeia archaeon | reverse complement strand
CCGTCGTGAGACAGGTCGGTTGCTATCTATTGGGGGTGTTGGAGGTCTGAGGGGAAGCTGCTTTTAGTACGAGAGGAACAAAGCAGCGGCGCCTCTGGTGTACCGGTTGTCCGACAGGGCATTGCCGGGCAGCTACGCGCTAGTGGATAAGAGCTGAAAGCATCTAAGCTCGAAGCCATCCCCAAAAAGAGACTTCCGTTAAGGACATCATTAGAAGAATGGTTTGATAGGGCTGGGGTGTAAGACTCAAGGTGATAAACCGAGATTTTTAGCCCGCAGCTACTAACGTCCGCATCAATAACCTCGCTGGGCCCAGATGAAATCAGAGTTGTAAGTGCGTTGCGCGCCAAGGTGGCGGAGCGGCTACGCGGTTGACTGCAGATCAGCTATACCCCGGTTCAAATCCGGGCCTTGGCTTCCTTGGCCTTTACCTCTCTCTATTTATGAGTTTTCTCTTGTTTGGTACAACCAGAGACTTTGTTAAACATTCAAGCTGATAAAAGCTCTAAGCAGGTTTTGATTTTAGTATGGAGTGTGGCAAACCAGTTTTTAATAAAAATACGCTCAATTAATGCTTTAGTATCGAAAATATTGACGCAGGATACTTAGAATAAGTGGCATGCGAAAGTTTTTTATGTGGCGTTACAATAGATGTATAGCGATCTAATAGTCATCTCGTTTAGCTGCGGTGGAGTGGAAGAAGATGGGAATAAAAGTTTACACAACGGAGATATGCCCAAATTGTAAAAGGGTTAAAGAGTTTTTAGCAGCGGAAGGCGAAGCGTATGAGGAGGTGGATATAACGACGGCGGAAGCGCTGACTGAGTTACGAATGCAGGGTGTTTTTACGCTCGTTACGCCTGTTGTTCAGGTGGGTTCGACTTTTCTGACTGATAATGATTTATTTAACGGCAATGAGTTGCGGAAAGAGAGGATTAAAGAAGTGATAATGGAAGAGGGTGGAGCATGAAAAAAGGTTTTACTGTGGATAATGGCACGGTACAGACGACGCTGGATGGCGTGAAATTGCGATTCCCTAAGGTGCGAACCAGCGATGGGCACATGCTGGAGTGGGATAAGGAAGCGATAGTAAAGCAGCTTCTACGTGAAACGAAATTGAGCGGTGAGTTTTATGGCAGTCCGCCGATAGACGAAGACACGGCGAGGGAGATCGCGAAGGAGGCGGCGAAGCGGATAAGAGTAATGGGGATCTCGCAGCTTTCAGGCGCGTTAGTGCGGGAAATAGTGAACCAGATTTTACTGGAGGAGTATCATATGCAGGAGTGGCGGAATGTTTGTACGCGGGTGGGAACGCCGGTTTATGACGCGCATCTGATTGATATCGGAGAGGGTTTTGAGGCGAATGAGAATGCGAATTTGCAGGATAATGCGGAGACGTCACACAAAAAGAAAGCAGACAAGATTTGTAAGGAGCAATATTTGCTGCTCTTACCGCCGAAGCTCGCGGATGCACATCTTAGTGGCGATTTGCATATCCATGATCTTGAATATTTTGGTACGCGTGGTTTTTGTCAGGACTGGGACCTCCGTTACTTCTTTTATTATGGCCTGATGCCGGACGGTTCAGGGACAAAAGCGTCGGTAGCGGGACCGGCGAAGAAAGCAGAAGTTGCCATTCTGCACGCGGTTAAGATTTTGGGCAGTGCACAGACGAACTTCGCAGGCGGCCAGGGCTTTTTCAATTTCCTTACGTTCATCGCGCCGTATTTAGAGGGGCATTCGTATGAGGAGATCGAGCAGTTGATGCAGATGTTCGTGTATGAAATGACGCAAATGCAAGTTGCACGCGGCGGTCAATTGGTATTCTCGTCGGTTCAGCTCACGCCGGGCATACCGAAGATCTGGAAGGACAAGCCGGTGGTTTATAAGGGCGAGGTATGGAATGGTGAGCACGTACCGCTTCGGACGTACGGCGAGTTTGAGAGAGAGGTACGGTTGGCGTTCAAGGCGCTGATGAACGTTATGCTTCAGGGCGATTATTGGGGTAAGCCGTTCAACTTCCCGAAGCCTGAGATTGCGATAGAGCCTGATTTCCTCAAAGAGGATGTGGCGTTTAATAAGAAGAATCCGGATTTACCGACGTATGAAGAGCTTTATGATTTAGCGTTTGAACTCACGGCGAAGTATGGTACACCGTACTTTGATAATAAGATACCGGAGTACAGAGGGGCTGGCGAGGGGGTTTCATGCTATCAGTGCTGTGCGTACAGTTTCAAGACGTCGCCGGACGATGCGGACTTCAAGGATAAGATGTATTTCCGGAATGGCGAGCACTTCACGATGGGCGGCTGGCAGGTAATAACGCTCAACTGTCCGAGAGCGGCGTACCGGGCGGATGGCGATGATGATAAGCTGATTGCGGAACTGAAACGGCGGATGGACAGTGCCGTGGAAGTGTTGAAGGTGAAGAAGCAATGGATGAAGCAGATCGTTGACGGCGGACGCATGCCGTTTGCGACACAACGACCGAAAGATCCGCACACGGGTGAGAAAGGGTCCATGGCGGTTAATCTCGATGAGCTGGTTTATATCATCGGCGTGGTGGGCATAAATGAGATGGTTCAGTATCATTACGGCAAGCAAATGCACAAAGACAAAGGCGCGTTAAAGCTTGCGGTACGAGCAATGACGGAGATGGAATTGTACGCGAAGGAGTTGTCGGAACGTGAAGGCATGACGATAAGTTTCTCGCGGACGCCGGCAGAGACCGTAGCGCAGCGATTCGCCGTGGCAGACATCTTACAGAAGGAATTTAGGGATAAGGCACTGAGCGTGGTGAAAGGTGATGTTGAGCGTGCGCTCTCTCTTATACACGAGACGCGCAACCTGCCGATTTACTACACGAATGGCACGCACGTGCCGCCGAATGCTGATGTCTCGCTTGCTGAACGGATAAAGATCGAGCACATCTTCTTCCCGATCGTTGATGGCGGGAATATCATGCATATCTTTTTGGGAGAGGGATATCCCGACCCGCGCGGAGTGAAAAGTTTGGCGATGAAGATCGCGGAGAACACGCAGACGGGATATTACGCGTTTACGAAGGATATGACAGTCTGCACGGATTGCGCGCACGTGACGATGGGGTTGATGGAGGAGTGCGAGAAGTGTGACTCTAAGAACCTCGATTACATATCCAGAATCACCGGCTATCTGCAGGCGGTGAGCGGCTGGAACGAGGGCAAGAAGCAGGAATTGATGGATAGGATGCGGTATGGCGGAGTTGAGGTGCGGTGAGTGGATAATTCAACTAAATACCTCTTCTGCGAGTATTATCACTATCGAGATCACTATTAGTATAGCCCCAATCACAATGAGCACTAAAGGCAATAATTTAACCGATTTTTCAGCATCGGAAAAACTACTGTTTTCGGGTATTGAAGGTACGTTTTCTTCTAATATTGATTGCCACTGATATAGTCCCCATCCGATAATTAAACATACCATTCCCACTACTAGAAATATCATCACTTTATCATCCATACAACAACATATTTTCTATTAATACTTAAATCTATCTTCATGTAACCTGAATTTGAAATCCAAAACAACTGCAGGAAATCGGATGCTTTATAGGACTTCTAACGCCTCAAACAATATGGCAAACATTAAAATATACACCCCAATCCTTAGGATATACCCTACAATCTCATCACTCCTAACTCCGAATTGATAGCATCTGCTAATGTTTGCTCCGATAAGATAGATAAACATAGTTTGAAATCCAATTATGATGCTCTTTATAAATCCAACAAAAACATTCGGTAACGTTAAGGTTCCGTAAAAAATTCCAAAAACTAAAGAAAGATATGTTATAACATCACTAAAATCACTAATTTCTTCCAAAAAGCTCTTAAATCCTCGAATCTGAAACGTAACCAAACCTACTATAAACCAGCCACACATCCATAGGATATCTAGAGGTGTCATTTTCCGATTATCAACTTAATTTTCGTTTTATACGTTTAGGACAGGCGATATATGTAATAATACTTCTCGCTTTCTATTGAAAGTGATGCTTACAGAATGAGACTTGATAAACTAACAGTAAAGCCACAAGAGCGCCGCAAGAAGCGAAGAACGTTGCTGATACGTACAATGCGTTGAGATAATTAACTGTTCACTTCTTTCCCCGCCTCCCGCATTTCGACAAATTCTTTCACCACCCTTTTATGTTCCGGGAAAGCTTTTGCTTCACCACTTCTGATATTTTCAATGATTTCATTCAGGATCTTGCTGCTACATCGCCAAGAAATACTACAAACGCATCATATGATTTGATGCCCGAGACATTCTCATTTATCCTTATTTTAAAACTAAACCACATCCACCGCCACTATTCGCTCACCAGCCTTCACCTTCATCAACCGCACACCCTGCGTGTTTCTACCTTGAACGGGAATTTTTTTCACCGCAGTTTTGGTCACCATATTGTCAGAAGTAGCAATCACCAACTCATCATCATTCTTTACTTGCTTGATACACACTACTTTTCCGTTTCGTTCTGCACCTCGAATGCTAATCACGCCTTTTCCACCACGGTGTGTCTCGCGATAAGCATCCAGTTTCGTTCTTTTTCCATAACCTTTCTCCGTTATCGTAACGAGTCTTGAATCACTCAAACTCAAGTCCACAGCCTCTATACTTGCTATCTCATCACCCGGGTCCAATCTCATCCCCCGTACTCCAGATGCATATCTGCCCATCTCCCGCAATTCATCTTCCTGGAACAAGATCGCCTTGCCGTTCTTCGAACTCAGGATTATACCCGTTTGCTCGCCACCGGTTATTAGCGCCACATCGACTAACACATCGTCTTTGCGTCGATCAACCTTAACGGCGACGATACCCGTGATGCGTATAGCCTTCAGATTCGCGAGTGCGCTTCTCTTTACCACACCTCGTTTGGTAGCGAAAACGATAAACGCGTTTTCTATAGCACCATCCACATCCTCTGGTATAGCAAGTGCAGATACAATTTTTTCCTTCTCTTCTATGGCTGCGCTCAGCCCGTGAAGATTCACCAGTGGTTTTCCTTTCGCATGTCGGCTCGTTGGGAGGATTTCGTAGGTCTTCACCTGGTATGCCTTCCCATATTCGGTAAGCAGAATCAGACGTTCCCTTGTAGATGCACGTATGAAATTAACGACAACATCGTCTTCTCGCTTATCTATCACGGCTATTCCCTTTCCACCACGCAACTGCCCTTTAAAAATACTCGCCGATATTCGTTTCACATAATCACGATGTGTTAAAAAGAGGATTACTTCCTCCTCTTCTATAAAATCTCGCTCGCTTAACGTCACCATCTCCTCTATATCTGTCCTTCTCGCATCGCCATACATCTCCTTCAGCTCTATCAGTTCTTCTTTTATAACGCCAAATATGCGGGCTTCACTTCCCAATACCTCCTTTAACCACGTTATTTTTGTTTCAAGCTCTGCCCGTTCGGTCTCTATTTTGTCTCGCTCTAAGGCACTCAATCGCGAAAGCCGCATCTCCAGTATCTCTTTCGCCTGCTCTGCGCTCAGCTCAAATCGCTCGATCAGCGCGGATTGAGCAGTTTTGCTATCGCTTGACGCTTTTATGAGCCTTATCACCTCATCTATGTTTGATATTGCGATGATCAAGCCCTCTAATATGTGTTTCCGTTTCTCTGCACGCTCTAATTCGTAGTGCAGCCTACGGATCGTTACTTCTTTCCTGTGCTTTATGTAGCTCTCAATGAGCTCCTTGAGCGTTAATACGCGTGGCTCGCCATCTATGAGCGCAAGATTGATGACACCAAACGTGGTTTCCAATTGTGTGCGCTTATAAAGCTTGTTTAAAATGATATGGGCATTAGCGCCAGTTCTCAAGGTTATTACAATCCGCATGCCTTTGCGGTCTGATTCGTCTCGTAACCCTGTAATGTTGTCCACCTTGTATTTCCGGACGTATTCCGCAATCTCTTCTATCAGTTTGCTCTTGTTTACCTGATATGGTATCTCCTTTACAATTATTTGCTCTCTTTTAGCCGTTTGTTCTATATCTACCTTTGCTCGTAGCCTTATGCTGCCTCTACCAGTCTCATACGCCCGTTTTATACCATCATAGCCAGAAATGATTCCGCCTGTGGGAAAATCAGGCGCCATTATTATGTGCATCAACTCACCAATACTCACGTCTGGCTCGTCTATCACTCTTATTATGCCCTCCACCACTTCAGTTAAATTATGTGGCGGCATGTTCGTAGCCATACCAACCGCAATACCGGAAGAGCCGTTTATCAAGAGGTTAGGCAACTTTGCGGGTAAAATCTGCGGCTCTTTCATTGTATTATCAAAATTAGGGCTCCAGGTGACGGTATCTTTATCAAGGTCAATCAGCAGCTCTTCAGCTATCTTTGACAGCCTCGCTTCGGTATATCGCATTGCAGCAGCGGAATCTCCGTCTACGCTGCCGAAATTACCCTGGCCGTCTACCAATGGGTATCGGTAAGAAAAATCCTGCGCCATTCTCACCATAGTATCGTAAATGGCAACATCACCGTGAGGATGGAATTTACCCATGACATCTCCCACTATCCTCGCGGATTTCTTATGTGATCTATTATGTGCGACACCAAGCTCATGCATGCCGTATAATATGCGGCGATGTACCGGTTTTAGTCCATCACGAGCGTCAGGAAGGGCTCTTCCTACAATTACACTCATCGCGTAGTCTATATACGAGCTCTTCATCTCGTCTTCAACGCTGACTTCTATGACACGTTCACGCTCCTCAACTTGTTCCTCGTTTAACTCTCGCTCGTTATCATCAATAGCCATATTTAGAATTATAGCGTTGAACGTAATAAAGAGTTACGGTTATGATTGTAACGGATATAAACAGAGTTGATGTGATGACCATAAAATAGAAATGAGAACAAACAGGACGTTAGCAACGAAAAACGCTGTGGGAATCAGAAGGATAGGGATGTCTCAAAACCAACAGCCGGTAAACTTTTATATGGAATAAAGGCGATAATAGTTATTAGATATAATGGATTATGGAGGCTAAAAAAAATGGCCAAAACAATAGGTATAGATGTTGGAACGAGCAATTCGGCTGCGGCTGCATTGATAGGTGGGAAGTCCACGATTATACCAAGTGCTGAAGGGACAAGCCTTGGCGGTAAAGCGTTCCCTTCATATGTTGCGTTTACGAAAGATGGACAGAGGCTGGTTGGCGAACCTGCGAAGAGACAAGCGGTGTCCAATCCAGAAGGCACGATAACGGCAATTAAACGGAAGATGGGAACCGATTATAAGGTGAAGGTTCATGGCAAGGAGTACACGCCGCAGCAGATAACTGCGTTTATGCTTCAGAAGATAAAAAACGATGCAGAAGCATTTTTGGGCGATAAAGTTGACAAAGCGGTCTTAACAGTGCCGGCATACTTCAATGACAATCAGAGGACTGCAACGAAGGACGCAGGTCAGATTGCAGGCTTGGAAGTCGTTAGAATAATTAACGAACCCACTGCTGCAGCACTTGCTTATGGGATTGATAAAACAGAGAAGGAGCAGAAGATTTTGGTATTCGATTTCGGCGGTGGCACACTGGACGTAACGATAATGGAGTTCAGCGAAGGAGTATTTGAGGTTATATCCACGAGTGGTGACACACAACTGGGTGGGACAGATATGGATACTGCAATCGTTGATTATGTATCAGAGCAATTCAAGAAGGAATCGGGGATAGACGTGCGGAATGATAAGATGGCGTTGCAACGGTTACGAGAGGCAGGTGAAAAAGCGAAGATAGAACTATCTAATGTGCTTGAGACCGATATAAACTTGCCTTTCATTACTGCGGATGCCTCGGGACCGAAACATCTCGTCATGAAGCTTACGAGGGCGAAACTAGAGGAACTCGTGAGACCAATCGTAGAAAAATGTAAAGGCTCAATAGAGCTGGTATTAAAGGATGCTAAACTCACCCCGAAAGACATAAACAAAATAATATTCGTTGGTGGACCGACGAGGATGCCGATAGTCCAGAAATTCGTTGAGGATTACGTGGGTGCACAGGGCGAGCGTGGTGTTGATCCGATGGAATGCGTGGCAATGGGTGCTGCAATACAGGCGGGCGTATTAACAGGCGAAGTCAAAGATGTGGTGCTTCTGGATGTCACTCCGCTTTCATTGGGCATTGAGACACTGGGCGGCGTTTTTACCAAATTAATCGAGCGAAATACCACGATACCCACGAAGAAGAGCGAGATATTTTCCACTGCAGCAGATAGTCAAACGAGTGTTGAGATTAATGTGCTCCAAGGTGAGCGCGAATTCGCACGGGATAACACCAGCCTGGGCAGATTTCATCTGATGGGCATTCCGCCAGCGCCACGGGGCGTGCCTCAAATTGACGTGACATTCGATATCGATTCCAATGGCATATTGAATGTCACTGCGAAGGACCTGGGTACGGGAAAGCAACAGGCGATCACGATCACTGCGTCAACCAAACTCTCGCAAACTGAGATAGATAAGATGATGGAGGATGCAAAGCGCTTTGAAGAGGAGGATAAGAGGCGTCGTGAGATTGTGGAAACGAAGAATCAAGCAGAGAGCCTTATTTATACCACCGAAAAGTCTCTCACGGATTTGGCGGATAAGGTCACGAGTGACGAACGAACGAAAATCATGGCGATCATAGAACGGCTAAGAGATACGATAAAGACAGAGGATGTCCATAAGATGCGGGCTGAGATGGAAGAACTGACGCGTGCATTCCATGATATTTCAATGCGTACCTATCAACAAGCAGGAGCGCAGTATCAGCAGCAACAAGCAGGTGGTCCACAGGAAGAACCGCAGCAGGGTCCCGTAGATGCGGAATATAAGGTGGTGGATGAGGAGGAATAAAGGATCGTATAGTCATGATGAAGATGCATGATACACGATACAAGTACAGCCAATAGCCATGGAGGGAACAATCCCGCTACTATCTATAGAGGATTTTGCAAAACCCCCGAAAACATCGAAAAACATCCCAAAAGTATATAAATGATGGAACGGAAAGAGGAGTAAATCAAAATTTTCCTGTAGTTTCCACCTGTTACGAGTCAATCAAAAAAGAAAAAGAAGAGGATGATTGATTATACTCTCACTCATATATCGCCGTGGATAGAGATTCTGATAACTTTACGCTTTTGCTTTCAATAATGTGATTTCCAGCGAAGAGACGTTCATCTTATCTCCCTCTCCCCCTACGAGCTGCTCTGTTCCCATCTTTATGTCCTTCACATCTAATAATCCCTGCATGAACTTATTCCTTACTACCTCTGCAGTATCCACGGCCCGTGAGATCGCTCTGCCTCTTGCTTTGATTAATACCTCGTCACTCAAGCCGTTGTTAAACTGCGTCACTACTGCCAGGACATAACTCATCACTGACTTATTTCCGATATAAATCACGTTGTCATCAGGCATTTTTGCATCACCATGTTATAATGTACACTCAGAGCATATAAGCAAATTTTCTTTCTTAATGGAAAGAACTGCTGAACCAAAAACCCAACGAAGCGGCTATGAAATAAGCTTTGATTACGCTTTCTTTTCAAATTTTTACCGGTAGAAATATTGCGAAGGCTTATCTACTCAGACGTTATAACTACTATTGTGGAGCGTTGTCATAATGTTCGAAACAGATAATCTTTTGGTAAGGGAATATTTCAGGAAAACGATGGGGGAAGACGGGCTGAAGATGATGGAAAATGTCCCAGATAGGGAAATAACCGAAAGCGAGATTGCAGAGCTAAACGATATCAAACTCACTTCTGTAAGAAAAGTTCTCTACAAGTTATATGAGAGCAGGATGGCCGAATACAGGACTGAACGTAATGATGATAGCGGCTGGATCACCTATTGGTGGAGCTTTAATCGCGATAATGTCAAGAAAATGATGGATAAAGAAGCGGATGACGATTTAAATATATTAAGAAAGAAACTTGAATACGAAAGAAGCGGGGAGTTTTACCAATGCCACTGTCAATGTGTCTTATTTGAAGTAGCAGCGGAACAGGACTTCTGGTGTGAGGACTGCGAATCAAAATTCG
>DATKWH010000128.1:0-5485 GCA_035529655.1 Bathyarchaeia archaeon | reverse complement strand
ATAGCACCGACGGGTTCTGGCAAGACCGAAGCCGCGGTTTTACCTATCTTGCACAGGATACTGGATTTAAAGCAGCAGAAGCGTGAGAAGAAGGGGTTTTACGCGCTTTATATAACGCCGTTACGTGCGTTAAACCGTGACATGCTGTTGAGGTTAGAGCGCTGGGGTGAACAACTCGGCATTACCATAGAGGTACGGCATGGTGATACGAGCATGTATGCACGGCGGAAGCAGGCGTTAGAGCCGCCTGATGTGCTTATCACCACGCCGGAAACGATACAGGCAATAATTCCGGGTGCGCGATTGCGTGAGCATTTGAAATCCGTGAGGTATGTGATAATAGACGAAGTGCATGAATTAGCGAATTCTAAACGCGGTGCTCAGCTTGCAGTTGCGTTAGAGCGAATAGCGGGACTCGCAGGTGATTTCCAACGAATCTGTCTCTCTGCAACGGTTGGCAATCCGGAAGATGTCGCGAAGTATTTTGCGGGTTATAGGACGATGCAGGTAGTGAACACAGTGTCCACAAAAGCAATTGAGATAGAGGTTTTGAGCCCCAAGAGAACGGAAAAAGACGTTAATACCGCACATGGGTTAGCCGTCGACCCGGAGGTATTAGCGCATATACGAACTATACGGGACGTGGTGAACGAGGAGGGGAACAAGTCAAGCTTAATTTTTGTTAATACGAGGAGAGCGGCGGAGATGCTTGCTTCGCTTTTGAATAGGTATGAGCGCGGGTTAATCGGTGTGCATCATGGCTCGCTGTCAAAGGAGACGCGGATAGAAGCGGAGGATAACCTGAAGAAGGGCGTTATAAAAGGCCTTATTTGCACCAGTTCGATGGAACTCGGGATTGACATCGGCTTGATTGATATGGTCATCCAATATGCATCGCCACGTGAAGTTAAGAGATTAGTGCAGCGCGTGGGTCGTGCATCGCACTTTGTTCACGCAACCTCAAACGGTAAGATCATTGCACTTACGCCGGATGACGTTGCGGAATCGGTGGTGATTGCAAAACGAGCACGGGACGGTAAAATAGAGGATATTCGACTGAAAGATGGCTCATTGGACGTCTTAGCGAACCAACTGTGCGGTGTGCTCCTGGACGTTGGTGTGATTTCGGCGGAAAAGCTCCATGCATTGCTCAAACGTGCATATCCGTTCAGGGATATCTCTTTTGAGGTTTTAATGCACGTGATCGAGCAGTTAGCGGAAGAAGGCCTGGTGAAACGAGATGGAGAAAGGATATGGCGGAGTAAAAACACACGTAACTATTATTATGAGAATCTCTCGATGATACCGGACGAGCGTAAAGTCGAGGTGTACGATATTGTGACCGGTAAGCTGATCTGCATGCTGGATGAGCGTTTTGTGCTGAATTTCGCTGATCCTGGCGCGTTGTTCGTTGCAAAGGGCGATACATGGCGAATAGTTGATACGGAGCTGGATGAAGAAGGAGGAGGAGCGCGTCTCAAAGTGGAGCCGGGCGTGAAACGAGAAGGTGAGATCCCGAATTGGGAAGGCGAGGAAATACCAGTTCCGTTCGAAATCACACAGGACGTCGGTAATTTGAGGGCAAAAATCGCTTCCTTTGTTTTGGCTAACGGTAACATCGCGGATTTGATGCAGGAGCTGGAGCATGAATATGGAGTAAATCCCGAATGCTTTGATACGCTCATCGAATTGATAACAAGGCAACTTGAGAAGGGTTATCCAGTGCCAACGTCACAGGAGATAGTTGTGGAAATAGCGGATGATGGACGAGAAGTGGTGCTAAACACGTGCTTTGGGCATCTGGTAAACGAGACTTTTGGGCGACTGCTCATAACGTTGCTCGGCGCACGGCTCGGCACGGACATCTCTATGGAGATAGATCCGTATCGAATAAAACTAAAATCCGGTAGAAGAATGCGCAGAGAAGCAGTGCAGCAGACCTTAAATGCAATCGAGCCCGAATTTGTGCGCGTGCTCTTAGAGAAAACCTTGAAGAACTCATTCTTGTTCAAATGGGAGTTATTGAACGTGGCAAAACGATTCGGCGCGCTGCGTAAGAACTTTGACAGAAAAAGGATTTCCGCGGATAAATTAATCGCGTTATTTGCAGAGACGCCAATCTACCACGAGACGGTGCATGATATCTTCGCTGATAAATTAGACGTAGTTCGGACGGTAGAAGTGGTGAATAAGATAAAATCTGGCGAACTCCACGTTCATTTCTCATCACGTGGGTTGAGTCCTATCGGTATCTCAGGGTATTTAGGCTGGCGCGATATTTTAGCAACGGAACGCGACGAGAGCTTGATTATTGAAGCGTTAAGGAACAGGATAATGAATGACAGAGTGATCTTATTCTGCGTGAATTGCAAGCGCTGGGAATCACGCAGACGCGTTAAAACTATTATCGAACTCGGTGCAGAATCGCTCGTCTGTCCGGCCTGCAACTCGCGGTTGATCGCAGCATTAAAGCCGTGGGAGAAGGAGGAGATCAAGCTGGTGAAACAATCTGGCGCTCATCAGACAAATGGAGAAAAAGAGAAAGAGCGAGTGAAGCGTGTGTACCGAAACGCGAATCTGGTATTGTCGCACGGTGTGCGTGCGGTTATTGCACTTGCGGCACGCGGTGTGGGGCCCGAAGTGGCATCGAGAATAATGCGAAGGTTTAACCCGTCTTTAAACGCAACGGAAACAGAAGAGGAGCATGAGTTCTATCGCTCAATCCTTGAAGAAGAACGGAAATACGCACGGACGAGAAGGTTCTGGGATGATTAAAAGAATCCCCTGCATTAAATGCACCTTAGAAGTTCTGACAGATATTTTGAGTGCGCATATCAAGGACGTGCTGCGGGTGTCGGAAGATGAAAGAAGCTTTGATAACTATTCATTTCCTTTGAGCATTTGTTCAATCTCATGAACTAACTTCTCTGCTCTTTCAAACGCATTCTTAGCTTCGCTCTCTGAAACCATTCCTGCGGTATCATAGAGTGTGGCGTGCCGCTTTCTGCGCATCCGATCCAAAACAATTACATCTTCTTTTCTTAAGAAGAGTTCAGCAAACCGAACGACGGAGATATGCTGATTTCTTCCTGAGGGGCGGTATCCTTTTGAGAACATAAGTGCTCGCACTGCTTGTAGCATCGCGTTATAAGCGATGGAGAAAGTCCAGTCATTGTTCTCGCTCAAAATCTTCTTTGCAACTTTGATATCGCGTTTAGCGAGATTTAAAGCATCTTCTACCTACCTTCTTGTCCACGGGTAACTTCTTTATGTATCCTTCACGCTCAAGTTCATCCAGCATGGAGATCTCCTATCAGCATAATCTTTGATTCTTTGAGCACGTTCAAGACAAACGGATCTTTGCTTTTTACCCGATTCTCAAACTCCTGTGCGGTAAACAGCACATAGTTGATCTCACGCGATAGTTCTTTTTCAACGTTTCGTATTGTTTGTATCAGTTCCTCTTCATTGAGCTCACCAATGATGAAGAGGTCAATGTCACTCTCTAATCCCGCTGTGCCAGAGGCGAACGAGCCGTAAATGAACGCCGTCTCGGCGCCTAATTCCAGCAGGGCATTCTGCACTACGTTTGCTACGCCCTCGGTCTTGAGGATAATACGCGCTAACTCGTTGTAGATGGGCATGTTTTTGTTTATCACGAAATATTTTGAGTTGCCTCTTCGTTTACTCTTCAATAATCCGATTTCTTCCAAATTTGCTAATTCTCGCCGAACCGCGTTGATATTCTCCCCCGTAATTCGTGCGAGTTCCCTAACTTAAAGCTCCCTGCCGGGATTCGTCATGAATAAGGTGAGGAGCTTTACCCGTGTCCGGGAGGTGAACAATTTCTGGAGCATGTGTATATTGTATACTAATTGTATTCGTTTGTATAAAAATGTTATTCGAGTAAGGGGCCAGACCCCCCTTACCAACCCTCCCGACCAAATAAGGAGCCAAGCCCTCCTTATCAACCTTCCTAACCAAGTAGGGGGGCAGATCCATCAAACTTTCTTAGAAAGTCGGATCAAAGAATTTTATTTCTCTTCTTTTTTCGATTGAACATTTTCTAAAGGTTCAGTTTGGCACACACCTTTTTTAAAGGCGTGATTAACGGTTTGTTGCATGAGTTCTATCGTTCAATCCTTGAAGAAGAGCGGAAATATGCACGGACAAGAAGGTTCTGGCCTGAAAGAGGGCAGACCGCTTTTGATACTATAATGCAGAGTGCGCAGGTATTTACCTCAGTTTCAACTCTTTATGAACCCTGATCTCAGATAGAACAGCTAAAAGATGAGCAAACGGCAAATGAGTACCTCAAAGCGATTAAATTCCTTAACAATACTCGCGCTTCAGTCAGAGATACGTCATCGCCGTAATCACCGAACCAATCATTATCAACGCCAATGATATGCCTATTATCGTTCTCTGCCATCTACCACTACTCTTACCCTTCTTCGCTCTCGCCTTTTTCACCATCACTTACCATTACCTCCACAAACTATTAATTCCTTCTGGTAATTCCGTGACCTGCGATACCTGTATGTGTATGCAGCATTAGATGCAGCTACTTCTTTCTCGAACACAGAATACGAAGTTCAACCTGCGATCAACGTGATGTGAAAATGTTATAAGTGACGGAATTAAAGTAATACATATGGCAAATGAGGAGCCTGAGCCGCGGGAAGGAGGAAAGTGGAGCACGAAAAAATCGCTACGGGGAAACGTGGACGAGATCCTGAAGAACGTGAAAAACGGTGACGAGAGCATTGGCAACGCGGTGGAGAAGCTGATGGATAAGAAGGACGAAGTGCCCGTAGGTAACCTCATTGGCCTCGTGAAGAACAGCGGAATAATAGATGCTTTTGACGACAAGCTCAAGCGAAAATACAAGCTCAAATAAGCGTTCCACAAGCGAAAGGAAGCGCAGGCAATCAGTAATAAGAACTGCCGTTAACTGATGAACGTGAACAATAAAGCGGAACTTCTCAAATTAATCCTACACTCACTCCGCATAAAAGGAAACGCTACATATCCTCTGGCTACAATTCTTGTGGCTTGTAGCATACACCGAAGTTATCAGCCATCCTGTTAAGAGGAAGAAAAGAAAAAGAATTCCGAGAACGGTTTTGAGTGCACTGATGAAACCAAACGGATTACTTAAGAACTTCGTAACAACCTCCCCCCATAGTTTCTTCACCACCACAGGTTATAAATGAACTCATTTCAAAACCCTCCATAAAATCATCGTGCATGCCAAATTAACGAAAGCTATGAATGTCACCTTTAATCTCTCAAATCGTACTAAAATCCTTTTAAAGGATTCTATCCACGAGTTGAACCGCTATACTGCCCCCCTGTTCTCATAGGACTCTTTATCAAACCTAAAAGGTCTTCCTCTCTTTGGCTGTTTCCTATTTCTCTTATTTACAGGGATATTAGCTTTTATTCCTCTCCTCCTCAGATAGCATCTTATAAATTCGGTATC
>DATKWH010000127.1:0-5689 GCA_035529655.1 Bathyarchaeia archaeon | reverse complement strand
TGCACCGCTTTTGCCGTAATCACGGCAATCTTGATTGGAGCAGAACTCTTTTTGAGGATCTGCCTCTAATTTGCTATTTGGCATAAATGTAGGTGGGTACGCCACCCATATAAATCAACCACATATCAGGACACTACCGAATTTTGAACAGGCAATGAAAAATGAAAAGTGCAAAACTCAAAATAAACCTTTCTTTTTCAAAGAAAGCTTTACCCGCGACTTTTTTTACCTTCGGTAAAAACCTTGACTAAAAACGTCCTTTTAGTTTTTCTTTTAGCACAGGTTCTGCATTTTTCAGTTTGCATTCCGCGTTTTGCATTTAATTGCTCGAAATCCACAAGATATTGAGCAATTACCCTTCAATAACTGCCACACAGACTTCTCGCCGGCGTGGCCCGTCGCACTCGACGAAAAGGATACTCTGCCAGGTTCCGAGAGCTAAAACACCTTTTTCTATGGGAATCGTTACACTTGATCCAAGCACAACAGCCCTGAGATGGGCATTTGCGTTGTTATCTATTCTATCATGCATGTACCCCTTTCCTCTCGGGATTAACTCGTTCAGAAGCTTTAAGATATCGCTTTTCAGTCCGGCTTCGTTCTCATTTATGATAACCCCCGTGGTTGTATGCTTTGTAAATATCACGCAGACGCCGGAATCAACGTTTTTACGGCTGACGATCTCTTTCACTTCCCGTGTGATATCGATAAGCTCGGTGCTTTCCTCAGTCCTTATTTCTATTCTTTCCATGTTATACAATCCTTAATTTAATATCGTATCCATTAAAGACTTAGTATGGACGAAGTAGGTGTGTGGCGGGAAAAAAAGTGTTATCAACAAATAGTTTTTTCTTTGGTCGAGCTTTCTTTTCAAAAGAAAGGTTGTGAGGTGTGAAAATTGCATGCAATTGCTGTTCATCCATTCTGATTATATAGAATACGAAGCGAAGTCGAAAACGCGAGTTGCAGAGGAGATAGAGCCTGCAAGGAGGAAGGAGCGGATAGAAGAGGCGTTGGTTGCTTTTATTGCTGTGGAAAGCGAAGACGAGAAGAACGTACGATACATTGTGGAGAAGGCTGCGGAAGAAGCAAATTCTATTTATAGGCAGGTCAATGCGGAGAGAATTGTTTTGTATCCGTATGCGCATTTAAGCTCTGAGCTGGCTTCGCCGGAGACGAGCGTCGAGATATTGCGAGGGTTGGAAGCAGATTTGCTTTCAAGCGGTATAGAAGTAAAGAGGGCGCCTTTTGGCTGGTATAAATCGTTTACATTGAGATGTAAAGGGCACCCGTTATCAGAGCTGTCGAGGAAAATAACGGTTCTCGAAGGTGCGGAAGCGAAAGAAGCTGCGGTGGCAGAAAAGCAATCAAAGGCGTTAGAAGCGGAGGAAAAAGCGGTATCTCACTTCTTCTTTACTGATGGGCAGGGCAACCTTGTAGGGACGGATGATTTTGAATTTGAAGAGAAACACGAGAATTTAAGGAAGTTCTTCGTGTACGAGAGCGAGAAGAGGAGAGAAGTGGATAAGATACCACCGCATGTAGAACTGATGAAACGGCTGGAGATCGCCGATTACGAACCCTCGTCTGATCCCGGGAATATGCGGTTTTATCCGAAGGGCAAGTTGATCAAGTCGCTCTTAGAAGACTACGTCAGGAATTCAGTGGCTGCTTACGGCGCTGTTGAGGTGGAGACGCCGATAATGTATAGCGCACTGCATCCATCGCTGAAGGATTACCTCGAACGGTTTCCTGCACGGCAGTATTCAATGATGGGAAAAGGCGGCAAGCCTGATTTGTTCTTGCGGTTTGCCGCGTGCTTCGGACAGTTCCTCATGAGCAAGGAGATGAGCATTTCGTATAAAAACTTGCCATTAAAGATTTTTGAGCTTGCGTCGTCTTTCAGAAAGGAGAAACGAGGGGAACTTGTTGGTCTTCGCCGCTTGAGAAAGTTCACGATGCCGGACATGCATACGCTATGCAGAGATATGGATGAGGCATTGGTGGAGTTCGAGAAGCAATACGAGTTCAGTATGCGTATTTTAGCGACCATCGGATTTTCACCAAAGGACTACGAAGTTGCGCTGCGATTTACCAAAGAGTTCTACGAGGACGGCGCGAACAAAGAGCTTATAGAGCGTTTGGTGGGAATAGCAGGAAAGTCAGTGCTAATCGAGATGTGGGACCAGCGCTTTTTCTATTTCGTGCTCAAGTTTGAGTTCAACTTTGTGGACGCATTAGGGAAGGCTTCGGCGTTGTCCACCGTCCAGATAGACGTTGAGAATGCAGATCGGTATGGTATAACATATACCGATGCCGATGGCGCGCGAAAAAGCCCGATTATACTCCACTGCTCGCCAAGCGGAGCGATTGAACGATGCATATATGCGTTATTGGAGAAGGCGTATCTGGATAAGGAGGAAGGTGTTATGCCCATGCTTCCTTTATGGCTTTCCCCTACCCAGTTGAGAATGATCCCTGTCGCTGAGCGGCATCTGGAACACATCGAGGAGATTCTACCTGCACTGAACGGGATAATGCGCGTGGATGTGGACGATCGCGATGAGACAGTATCGAAGAAGATAAGGGATGCAGGTCGTGAATGGATTCCTTATGTTGCAGTGGTAGGAGATAAGGAAGTGGAGAAGCGAACGTTGAGTGTTACGATTAGGGCGGAATCGAGCAAGAAAAAGCAGAAAGTAGAGGAAATGAATGTTTCTGCGTTAAAAGAGCGGATTGAGGCAAGTATAAAAGACAAACCGTTCCGATCATTGCCGCTCTCTTATAAATTGTCAGAGCGGACGAAGTTCGCGGGATAATGAGACATCCATACTTCCACTCCGGTACCCTTCAAGATCAAGCGTGACGTAAGTGAACCCAAGCGCTTTCAGTTTCCTTGATACTGCGTTAAGCACCTCAAAATCACAAAAATCTTCCAGTTCTTCATTAGCAATCTCTATTCTCGCTTGTCCTCCATGATGCAGTCGAACCCTGAGTTGCTTGAACCCCAAACCCTTCAAAAAATCCTCCGCCACTTCTATCATCTTAAGTTTTTCCTTCGTCAGCTGCTCGTCGTATTCCACCCTTGTAGCTAAACAAGGCGAAGAGGGTTTATCCCAAAACGGTAGCCCTATCTCTTTCGCTATTTGCCGCACCTCATACTTTGTTATGCCCACTTCGACAAGTGGGTGCCATACACCTTCTTCTTCAGCAGCGGCAAGGCCCGGACGGTATTCATCAAAGTCGGAAACAGTAACACCTTCTGCAATGGTTTTTATGCCATCCACAGCCGCAATGCCCTTTAATTGCTTTGCAAATTCTCGCTTGCAATAATAGCATCTGTCATGCGGATTTTTAACAAAATCATCGTTTCGCTGCCACGGAAACTGCACGATCTTATGAATGATGCCTGTGTGGGTCACAAAACTCTTAACTTCTTCTAATTCCCTTTGCGGAAACAGTTCACTGTCCACCGTTACAGCCAGGACGCGCTCTTTGCCCAGCACATCAGAAGCAACCTTCAGCAATAAACCACTATCAACACCACCTGAGAAAGCAACAAGTAACTTCTCTTTTCCGCCTATTTTTCTTCTTAATACTTCAAGTTTCTTTCGCACGGTGAGGTCAGGCATGGTAGATTAAAGCGTATGTTTTATATAGCATTGTGTAGCAACATTTTAAAAAGATGAGAAAAATAGTGAATAAGCCGCAGGTGAAGCCGTTTGTGTTTTATGGACTGTTACTTATACCAACTGTTTTTTTGTGCTATGACGAGAACTTTGGGAAGAGTTCGGTCTTCTTCATTGTTCTACTTGCGATGCTTATAACAAGCATAATAGAGATTCCAATATACTCGGTGCGAACCAAAAAGATGGATTATAGCGAGAGAGAAGCACTGGCTATCGGTGAAATTTACGGCGTACCAATATTAGATGAGATGCAGGCCGATGCTGAAAAGAGATATAAGACCCGCGTAACGCTGAATATGGGTGGTTTTGTTATACCGCTGTTCTTCTCTCTCTATCTGCTGCTCTTTTTTAATTCGATGGAAAACTATCCCCTACCGCTGCTGGAAATAACATTGGCTACCTTGCTCATGACGCTCATTTCCTATATGCTTGCAGAGGTGAAAGGCGGAGTAGGCATAATAGTTCCGAACTATGCAGGCCTCTTTGCGATTCCTATTGGACTGATACTTGCGCCGTCAGAACTGCCACTTGAGATAATAGCAGAAGTATTGCTATTTGTACCAGCGATCTTTGGCATACTGTTGGGGATGCTGATAATAGTGCTCACACTGCCCAGAGACGAAGAGGGAAGTGCGTTCTTTAATATCGGTGGCATTGGCAGTTTTTATACCGTATACCTTATCTCCTTCCTGACATTAGTGATAGGAAGTATAGCGTAAGGAGGAGACAGTGCGTAAACGTTTATTACAAAGAATAGAATGGAGGGTGAGTTTGTATGCGCATAACGATACTCGGTGGTGCCGGAGGAATGGGGGAATGGTTTGCCCGTTTTTTCAAGGAGAATACATGTGACGTGCAGATAGTGGACGTAAGCGATAAAACTGCGGCGGTAGCAAAGGAACTGGGCGTACAATTTTCAACTGCGGATATTTTAAAGATAGAATCAGAAGCGCTAAAAAAAGCGTTTGTGGATACAGACGTAGTGCTCGTCTCGGTGCCCATAGCTGTAACAGAGCGTGTGATAGAGCGTGTGGGACCGACACTGCAGGAAGGTTCGCTACTGATGGACGTAACATCGGTGAAAAAAGCGCCAGTGGAGATGATGGAGAAATGCACAACCACGGGTGTGGAAATTCTGGGCACGCATCCTTTATTCGGCCCTTCTGCAAAGAGTTTGCATGGTATGCCGGTCATATTCGTGCCGATACGAAAAGGGCCACTCTACGAGAAGATGTATGGCATGTTTGAGCGAAACGGAGCGAAAATTGAATTTTTAACTGCTGAGGAGCATGATGAGATAATGGCAGTAATCCAGGGACTGCCGCATTTTATCCTTTTCTCCTATGGCATCACGTTAAAAGATCTTGATTTTGATGTTGAACAGGCAAGAAGATTCATGGGACCGATGTACGCGGTGGTCATGGATTTTGTGGGTCGGCTGTTACATCAAGACCCGCACCTCTACGCACAGATACAGACGAATTTTGAGATGAGCACGATACAAGAGGCTTTTTTAGCGGCTGCCACGAGGTTATCTGAGTTGGTATCTGAGGGAAATGTGGATGCAATAATGGGGGAGATGCAGCTGGCGAAGCAGCATTTCGGGGATACTGAGGGCGCTATGAGAAATTCAGATAGGATAATAGATGAGAAGATAAATCTCTCTTTAAAGAAGAACGTTCGATCAAAGAAAACATTCTAAGCTGCAAATCACTGGTTCAAATCCCGTCACTCCCGTGCACGTATCTTTTCACTGTCTAATTTTGAAAACTTTATATGGTGTCTTTTACTATTTTAGTAAAAAACTAAAAATAGTGTGCGAGATGAGTGAAGAGGCGATGCAAAAGCTGTTGGATTCATTTGCGAAGACGGGGAAGCAGAGCGGTATGGGCGAATCGGTAGGCCGTATCTGGGGCTTTCTGCTCCTGAAATCGTGCGCCGTAACGCAGAAGGAGATAGAAGAAGGCACGGGATATAGCAGGGGATTGATCAGTCAATGT
>DATKWH010000126.1:0-12437 GCA_035529655.1 Bathyarchaeia archaeon | reverse complement strand
CTCAGAAGGCATCGCATAGCCGTAAAGTCGGCTGTGTGTGGCTCTCACTCAAAAATCTTTAGATTCTCCAGCCTCTCAAACTCTTTCGTGTTATCAGTGAGAAGCGTTAGGTCGTAGCGGAGACAGGTTGAAGCAATTATAAGGTCAAGATCACCAATTGGTTCCCCTAACTTTCTCAAGCTCGCTCTTTCTCTTCCAAAAATCTTGCATACTTCTTCATCTATTCCCAAAATTGAAATCCCAGTCAAGAAATCTTTCAGTGATTCCTCAGCTAAAACAGGATTAATAGACCTGAAAACGCCTTCATATAATTCAGCCAGGGTGATTATACTCGTTGCTAATCCTTCTTCTCTTAATGATAGAAGTTTCTTTACCACTCTTTCCTCGCCTCGTAGATAATGTATGACCCAGCTTGTATCAAGGAGATATTTCATAATTCAATCTCTGAAGCTCTAATTCTTCGACTTTCGTAAATGTCTCTGATCAACCGTTCCGTATCAACCAACCCCTTCCAGCTCCCGGCTGCCCTCTCAAAAGCATCCTTTGTTTCTTTGGGATGCTCTTTTATTGTCACTATAACTTCTACCCCCTCCTCAAGTTCCACCTTTTCTAAGGGCTTAAAAATACCTTCTAAGAACCTTGCCTTTATTGCCTTTTCCATCTTTTCTTTCTCTATAATTGTTCTCGTCTTTTCATATTAAAATTTGTTTTTCTATCACACCTAACATACCCTGTCAGGCAATGTGCATGATGATATTTCCATACCCATCCACCGAAAACCGCATGCCGGGCAGCACAACGGTAGTAGAGTCTTTCGCTTCGATAATTGCTGCACCCTCGTGCTCGAAATAAGCAGGCAAATCCGCTCTTCGAAAAACCGGTGTGTTCTCTCTTCCTTCCTCAAACAACACCGCTCTATGCTCTATGGGCTTCCCATCCGCTTCACCACTCACTTTCGGTGGTTCTGGTCTCTCTCGAGATGCAATCGCTCTCAATCGAATAGTAACGATCTCTACGTCCTCAGAAGGCATCGCATAGCCATAAAGTTGATTATGCATTTTATGGAATTTTTTCTGTGTATCCACCACTGTCGTAAAGCCCACGTTAATCTCATAACTCTGCCCTACATATCGCATATCCAAGGAGGGCACCAATGTCGCATCTTTAAAGTCAATATCCTGCTCCGCAAGCTCTCGTTTGGCTTCAGCAGCAAAATCCTCGATTGTTTCTTTTACTACCTTTTCTGCCTCTACTTCTGTACCGATTACACCCATAAGATGCGTTCGACTGTAATCCCGTTGCACATCAGATACAAGGATGCCGTAGGCAGAGAATACGCCTGATGCAAAGGGCACGATCACCTTTGGAATGTTCAGTTCCTTTGCCAATGCCGCTGCATGCACGGGGCCCGCACCGCCGAATGCACATAACGCAAAATCACGGACGTCAAGACCCCTCTCCACGGAAACTAACCTCAGGGCTTTGATCATGTTCGCGTTCACGATCTTCCAGACGCCTAAAATCGTATCTTCGTAAGACATGTCAATCTCATTTGCAAATTGTTCCACGCGCAGTTTCGCCTTTGCTGCATCTAAAACCATTTCCCCAGCTACAAAGTAGTTCGGGTTGATAAATCCGCATAACAAATCGCAGTCGGTTACCGTGACGTCCGTTCCTCCAAGCCCGTAGCAAATCGGCCCGGGAGATGCACCTGCACTTTCCGGGCCAACGCGTAACGCGCCGCCATCATCTAACCACGCTATGCTCCCACCGCCCGCACCAACCGTGACGATGTCCACCATGGGCATTCTTAGCGGCAAGCCATTGATGCTGCCCTCAGACGTCCAGGACAAATTCCCGTTGATGATGGTGGAGACATCCGCGCTCGTTCCGCCCATGTCAAACGTTATGACATTGTCCATCCTGATGAGCGTACTCAGGAACTTTGAGGCTGCTACACCACCCGCAGGCCCTGATAAAAGCATGTTTACGGGCTTGGTCTTCATAATCCCTGCTTTGACTACCCCGCCATTGGATTGCATGACATAAAACTGCTCCACATCGTTCTCCTCCAAAAGAGCTTCCATATTGGTTAAGTAACGCTCTACCGTTCGCTTCAAGTATGCGTCCAGGACCGTTGTGGACATCCGCTCGTATTCCCTGAATTCCGGCAGGACCTCCGAAGAGCACGAGACAGAGAGCCCCTCCTTTAAGAGGCTTTCTCTTATAATCTGCTCATTTTCGGGGTTCAAAAACGAAAATAAAAAGCAGATCGCTACTGATTCAATACCCTTTGATTTTATCCGCTCCACCACGGTCTCAATTTCTTCGTTCGCTGGAGACGTAAGTATCTCACCTTTCGAAGATACGCGCTCAGAGAGTTCAAAATAAGTATCAACTACCTGCTGCGGTTTGGATGAATCGAGCTTGTAAAGGTGAGAACGCTGCTGTCTCCCAATTTTGAGAATGTCAACAAACCCTTTTGTTGTTATCAACCCGATTTTCGCGCCTTTTCGCTCTAAAACCGCATTTGTGGCGAGCGTAGTGCCATGAGAGAAAGAAGAAGCACGAGAGCATCTCAACAACCCGTTCTCAATAGCGAGCTCCGGCTTCTGAGGTGTGGACGGCATCTTGAACGTCTTTATCGTGCCACCATCAAAGATCACAAAGTCCGTGAATGTGCCACCAATATCAGTACTAATCGGCATCGTTTATCTCTACTTGATTATAATAGCTAAAGTTTAGTTTTGCCATAAAGACCTTTTTGTAACGCACCCATTAAGCACAATTTTCATAGCATCACCGCCTTTTATATGAAATGAGCGCCATTTATAAATCAATGCGTGACGAAGAACCCGAGGAGGAAACCGCAGAAGAACGAAGAAGAAGGTGGATTGAACGAGAAGTGGCTAAAGCGGAATCTAAGACCGTGCGATGTTCAAAGTGTGGTAAAGAAGTGGAGGAATTTGCGGATAGAGCAGGGAGAATCCTCTGCATGGATTGTTATATGGAAGAAGAAACGGCCGAAGGTGGCAGTATGCCTGAAATAGGCGGAGGCGCAGGATAAAAAAATGGAAGAGAAGAAATATGCAATACGCATTCCCAGGGGTATAGCAACGGGCATAATATTCGAAGCAGCAGAGAATTTCGAGTTAGAAGTAGAACAGGAGAAGCCGCCTGAAGATGCTTTTGATATGGTTACTGGATTACCAACAAAGGATTTTGTACCGCAGACGGTTTTACGAGGAGATTCGCCCGAGAAATTGATAGCCGCCCAAGAATACATCTACAAGAAGCAAGAGGAATGGGTAGAAGGAGTAGAGGAGTGGCGTAAGATGCGCCGCGAGCAAATTCAACGGAAGATACGGAAAAAATAAAACTCCTCTTTAGTTTTCAACTATATCACTTCTCAGATGGAAGTTGTGGGGATAAAACGCTAATAACGGCGAATATGCTCTTTGTTCTTTTTTAGATGAGAATGATAGATAAGGGCCCGCCGTGAGGTAAACTTTTTCCTAAAACGAGCGAGTCTATATTTTCACGACACAACGTAGGGATACAGAACATTTTATGCAATGTAACTGTTCTCAAAGTGTTCGATTTACGATCCACTGATTCTCAGCCTTCCGTACAATCTCACGTCGGACTAAGAGCGGCTCTAACACGCGTCGGACGTTTTGGCTTGAAAAATCATTTGCTACAAGGGTAATCGACTCGCCTGCGGATAAATAAAGCTTTCCCTGAACAAATTTGAGTACATATAAACGCACATCCCCCTTTGTAAGATACTGCTCTCTCCAATATTTGTTCTTGCCCGACTCCTGTGTTCCAGTGATGTACGCTTTGATCCTATGTTGCAAATCATCTGTCTCCCGTATAAGAACTCCAACTTTTCCAACATTGCTACCCCGGGTAATTTTCCCTTACCACTTGTAGACAGCGGCTCCCAAATGGCTGCATTTGGGTTTTAAGAGTCGTGTATTATTGTGCTCTTTAAAAGAGAGATGCCTACCCTGAAAGGTGAAAGGTTCCCACGAATATTCAAAATCAAAAGTTAATTAACGACTCTACCATGATACCATTTCCTGTAATATCATTAGGTTTTTATATGGGACACAATACATGTATCTCCTTTTCCATTGTAGTGTATAAAGTATAACTTCCTTCCATTTTTCATGGGGGTCGAGGTCAAGGCGGGAAAACGGGTGACCATGGTCACCGACAGGAGAACCAAGCGTGATTTTGCATTCTTCGTGAAGATTTTGGTTGATGAAGACTATTTTGGTGCTGATGAAATCCGACTGATAACTGATAACCTGAACACCCACTGCGAAAGTTCATTCTACGACACGTTTGGCAAGAAGGAAGCCGAGAGAATCTTAAGCAAGGTGGAATTCCATTATACGCCAAAGCATGCAAGTTGGCTCAATGCCGCCGAAATCGAGATCAATGTGATGGATGCAGAGTGCACAGGAAGAAGAATCGAGGACAAAGAGACCTTAGCCCGTGAAATAACAGCCTGGAGCAGGAGAAGAAATCAACAGAAAAAGAAAACCGATTGGCGATTTACCCAACAGGATGCCGATAGGAAGCTGTCCAAATATTACGTATAATAATTAAATGGTTATGACACTAGGAACTCATGATGAGCTGTATTAAAGAACTCGAACAAAATGTGGGGATAAGAAATAAGCGTGAGTAAAGCATTTGATTTATATTCTCGTCTGAAATCTTTTACCCTATGCTTTACGGAACTTTACCTGAATCTCTTCATATACCTCCGCTCCACAAACTTCTTTATTCGGTACGCAAAAACCGTAAACGCTATTTTACTGGAATACGCCACTGCTTTATCATCGCCGAGCGATATAAAAGCTCTTGGGTTCTGCATTGTATTCCTTGGTCTATATTCCCTCAATTTTCGCCCTTTTATCGTGCTCTGTATATTCTCCGCTGCTACTTTACCCTGTTCTTCCGCCTCCTCTACATTCTGACCGGAACGAACACCTTCACGCTCAAAGTATGCTGTATCCCCAACTGCAAATACATCATCCATGCCTTCTACACGGAGATAAGGATCCACCTTCATCCATCCCTTCACTTTTGGAACCTCGAGCTTCTCCAGGAGGCTGTTTGGTTTTACTCCAGCCGTCCAGACAATAATATCGTAAGGGAGTTTCCTTCCACCTTTGAATAGTATTTCGTGCTCGATCACCCCTTGCACTGCGGTCTCCGTCATTATCGCAACACCTCGCACAGAAAGGAACTTTGCAACGTAGTTCGCTACGCTTTCGTGAGGAAATGCAGGTAACATCCGCGGCATCATCTCAACAAGATATATGCTTGCGGTTGCTCCCCCGCTCCTGAAATAATCAACCAATTCGCCGGCAACTTCCACGCCGGTCAAGCCGGCACCTATAACCAGAATGCTAAGTTCCTTTGAGTAATCGAGTTTATCAAGTGCATTTTTTGTTTCCATCGCAGCTTCCAGGGTATTAACAGAGCATGATAGCTCCTCTGCCCCGGGAATACCAAAAAAAGTCTGCTCAGCACCGATGGACAGCACGAGAAAATCGTACGATATATCCTTTACCTTGTCTTCGGCTTTGGATTTGGATTTGTCCTTGATCTTCACCTCTTTATTCCGAAAATCAATATTTACAACCTCCGCATGGATGAATTCCGCACCTATTTTCGTTGCGAATTTATTTAAATCGCCGGAGATATCTTCAGGTGTAACTTTTCCACTCAGTAACTCGGGATACGAAGGCAGGTAACCAAATCGTGTTCTGCGGTCAATCATAATGATCTCGAGTTCTTTCGCCTGTTTTCGTAGCGTGCGCGCGACTTCCACGCCGCCAAATCCACAGCCCAGCACAACAACCTTCATAGTATAACAATATCAACGCCCAACTATCTATAATTTAATGTAAAAAACTCCGTTTCCAACAAATTTACAGCACCGCATGAGCATGACCATCGAAGAGGATATCAAAAGCATAGAGGACGAAATAAGGAAAACACCTTACAACAAGGCGACAATGCATCACATTGGGCGGCTCAAAGCGAAACTTGCCAGACTGAAGGAGGACCTGCAGAAACGTGCAACCGCAAAATCCGCGGGTAAAGGCGAAGGATATGCGGTAAAAAGATCGGGCGATGCTACTGCTGTAATGGTGGGGTTTCCATCAGTCGGAAAATCCACGCTGCTCAACTGCCTTACTGGCACCGCTGCTGAGGTTGCCGCTTATGATTTCACTACGGTCGATGTAATTCCCGGTACGCTCATTTATAAAGGTGCACGGGTGCAATTTCTTGATGTTCCCGGTCTTATCGCAGGTGCAGCATCAGGACGAGGGCGTGGCAAAGAGGTGTTATCGGTAATGCGAAACGCGGACCTCATTCTTATCCTCGTGGATGTCTTCCATCCGCAGCAGTACGATATATTGGCGAAGGAGTTATACAATGCCGGCATCCGAATTAATACCAAACCCCCTGCGGTTTTCATTCATAAAGCAAGCAGAGGCGGAATCACAGTAAACAGCACCGTTGATCTCGAACTTGATGATAGAATGATCAAAGCGGTATTAGCAGAATACAAAATACACAATGCTGAGGTTCTCATACGCGAACGCATCACCCTCGACGACCTTATTGACGTGGTTATTGGAAACCGTAACTACATCCGTGCACTCACGGTCTTAAACAAGATAGATCTGGCAAGTTCTGAGCAGCTTCAGACACTCATGGAGCGATTCCCAGACGCCGTGACGATCTCAGCAGCCGTCGGCATAAACATTGAAGCACTGAGAGAAAGGGTGTATAACGAACTCAGATTCATATGCATATACATGAAGCCGCAGGGTGCGTCACCGGATATGGAGAATCCACTGGTTATAAAACGAGATTCCACGATGGCTGACGTCTGTTCTACCATTCATCGTGAGTTCGTTGAGAAGTTCCGATACGCACGCATCTGGGGCAAGTCCGTGAAGTACGGTGGCCAGCGTGTCGGGCTCTCGCATGTGCTTGCAGACGGAGATGTGGTGAGCATCGTGACGCGGAGATAAAACCGCACTGCTTATAAACAACCTCAGGCAATGTTTAAGCATGGCAATAGAAGTTGCGGTAGCTGGAGCAAAGGGTAGAATGGGAAATCAAGTGATAACGGGTATTTTAGAAAACGACGATCTGGAATTAGTAGCGGTTTTCGACCTCCATGGTGTAGGGGAAGAGCTAACGCAGGGAATAAAAATAAACAGTCCTGATGAGATGGAAAATGTGTTACAAAGAGTTAAACCTCATGTGCTCGTGGAGTTTACCAACGCTACGGCAGCAGTCGAGAACGTTAAAGTCGCCGCTCGTAATAACGTAAAGCTCGTGGTTGGCACCACAGGTTTTTCAGCATCGCAGTTAAAGGAGCTGGAAGACGCTATAACTGGCCACGTTCCCGCTATTATATCTCCTAACTTCTCCATCGGTGTGAACGTCTTTTGGAAATTAATCGCAGAAGCGGCAAAACAACTCCAGGCATATCAGTATCACATGGAGATTGTGGAGATGCACCACTCGCATAAAAAGGATGCGCCGAGTGGGACGGCAGTTAAAGCCGCAGAGATATTATCCAGTTATCCTACGACCACGAAAAGTGCGAGTAAATTCGTTTATGGCCGGCAGGGCATAACAGGCGAGCGAACGGATGAGGAGATTGGAATACATGCGGTGCGCGCTGGTGAGATCGTTGGTGAGCATACCGTGTTATATGCAGGCAAAGGCGAACGCCTGGAGATAACACACCGTGCGCAGAGCCGGGAAGCCTTCTCTCAAGGTGCAATAAGGGCCATTGAATGGATTAGCAGGAAAGAGAGATGTAGGATATATTCAATGGACGAGATGCTGAAGGAACTGGAACAGAGATAGAGATAAGATAGAATTACACTAAAAGCTTCGTCGTTCGTTGCGTTTAGCAAATAGGGAAGAACAAAAAATGAGAGGAAGTAAAAAGATAAAGGATTTAAAGGCAGGTAGCTCTATAGATTCCACGTTTCTCGTGATGGAAAAGGAGTTAAGGGATTTCATCTCGAAAGAAGGTTACTATCTCCAGGTGAAATTAGGTGATAGCACGGGCAGTATATGGGCGAGGTGCTGGGAGAAAGCAGAGGAAGTGGCATCTCTGTTCGAATCCGGAGACATCGTTCGTATAAAGGGCGTGGTGGAATCCTTTAAAGGTCGCTTACAGTTAATCTTCGAGCCATACGGGATTGAACGGCGCACTGAAACATACGACATCGCGGAATTTTTGCAAACGACATCGAAAAACATAGACTTTTTGTTCGATGAAATAGTAAAAACAGTAGAGAGTATGGAGAATGATTATTTACAGCGTGTGATCTTTTCGTTCCTCAACGACCCCCAGTTTGTAAATTCCTTTAAAAAAGCACCAGCCGCTAAAATACACCATCATAATTATATCGGTGGACTGATAGAGCATACTCAGTCTGTTATGGTGGTATGCGAAACCATCTCTAAGCTCTACCTCGAACTTGACAGGGATTTGTTGCTTGCTGGTGCCATTCTGCACGACGTAGGGAAAACAGCAGCGTATGAATATACCTTCCGAATAGACGTAACAGAAGAAGGCGGGCTTGTAGACCATATCGTGTTGGGCTATCGCATGGTGGAAGATAAAATAAAAGGGATAAACGGTTTTCCTGAGGAACTCAGGCTTAGATTGCTACATCTCATCTTGAGCCATCATAAGTACAGTGAATGGGGCTCCCCGGTGAAGCCCTTGTTTGCAGAAGCTGAGGCGTTATGTTATGCTGATCTGCTTGACTCGCAGCTCAAGGAATTCCTGCAGATACAGAAGCATGAAGGAGCAAAGGGTAAAGAGGGGGTATGGGGTGATTTTAGCAGGGTATTAGACCGTTTCGTCTATCTGGGTAGGGATAAAGGAAAATTTTATTCCAAATTAAAAAATGAACAAAGCTAATAATTCTGATGGTAGCATCGTAAAGCTGATAAAACTGCCTGATTTATTCTCTATACTCAATGCATTACTCGGCTTCACTGCGATATTATTCGTGCTTGGTGGCACAAGCGTAACTGAAAAAGCACTTAAAAATGCGCTTATATTGATCTTACTCGCGGTAGTTGCTGATGGATTAGACGGTATAGTGGCGAGAAATGTAGAGAGCTCCCCATTAGGCAAATATCTTGATTCTCTTGCTGATATGCTCTCTTTTGGTGTCGCACCGGCGATTATTGTCTATGTACTCAGTAAGAACTATTTCGCGATTCCTGCTATGTATATTAATGTTGTACTGGCATTCTGCGGCGCGTATGTAATAAGCGGGATGCTGAGGCTTGCGCGGTTTGACGCTAAACCGTTCTTTCAAAAAGATTTTGAAGGATTCCCAATTACCGGCAGTGCGACTTTTTTAGCTGCGTTCATGCTCCTGCTCATCGAATTGCAGTTTCCATCTTATTCAAGCGCTTCCATTCTGATTGCTTTGATGGGTATGCTGTGCATTTTGATGACCAGCAGAATAAGGTATAGAAATATAAGGGACAGGAGGATAGTGATACCAGCAGGGATTATCTTTTTCACGATGCTCTTTTTCTATCTCTTCTCTTTGCCGTTTGTTTATCCCGCAGCCATTATTGTTGTGGCAACAGCATTGTATATATGCAGTCCTTTTGCGCGTGTGTTTACACCGGTGTTTCGTTAAATTCACACCTATGAAACTTTTATGTAGTAATTTAGTCATAGCCTATATAAACATGGCAGAGAGAAGTTATATCGCAGATATCGAAAAGTTGCTGGAAGAGGGAAAGAAGCCAATAGAATTATTGAGTGCTGCTTTAGGCTTTCTTAATTTCAAGCCAATAGAAATCAAAATTTATAATCTTTTACTAAACTCGTCGTTGACGATAAAACAAATTGAAGACCGGCTAAATCTCTCAGAACGAACAATACGGAAATATATCCAGGGATTAGACCAGAAAGGGTTCATAATTAAGAAGGTAGAACAGGGCAAAAGGCTTAAATACGTATATACCGCGGTTCCGATCCAGGAAGCATGGAGGAAAGTAAAAGGTAAAATGCAGAAAATACTGGATGAGGTTACCAGGGTTCTGGAAATAAAGGCGGGACTCTAAACACGTTTTTATTGTTGCTTCCATCCCATAATTAATGGGAGAGGGTGAAAATCATGGAAGAAAAAGAGAGTGAGGTGACAAAGGCTGTTAGAGAAGCGGTGGTGAAAGCGGTTGAGACAGGAGAAGACATAAAAGAAAAGATGGGTGGGATTACCAGCGACGCCGTTAAGAAGGCTTTGGAAGGGGTGGACGTTACACGGGAGAAAGTGGAATCTGTGGCTAAAGAGGCAATGGAAGGCACAATTGAAGGCGCGCGAAAGGCAAAAGTGGAGGCTGCTGAGATTATCAAAGAAGCTGCCGAGGGCATAATTGAGGGGACGAGGCAGGCGGGTGCCAAAGCCGCAGACCTGGCGGAACATGCTGCAGAAGCCGCTTTGGATGCCGCGAAAGAAGCAGGCGACAAGGCGGTAGAAGTGGTGAAGGATGTCGTAAAGGGTTTTCTTGGAGGCATCAAAGAGGTCTTAGAGAAGAAAAAGAAATAAATCACGAAGAGTACGCAATTTTGAAATTAGCAGATATAAACGAGTTGTGGATAGTGAGAAATTAGAATCAGATATTACCAAATTATATGAAGATATTTACGCATATATATGAACCAGTATATACCAAGTATATTATGAGCGTGACGACGGAGCGGAAAAAATGGGGATGAAAGAATACTTCAAGATGCTGCGGGTCAAAGAATGGATAAAGTTCTTTACACTTGTTCCACTTATAGGTGCAGTTTTAGCACATGCTACGCCCTCTGTTCTTATTTTAGTCGGCGTAATCTTCTTCTGCGTGATTGGCTATGGGTTTGTCATAAACAATTATTTCGACGTTGAAATAGACAGAAGGCATACAAAAAAAGTCGTGCTGGGTAAAAATCCGCTCTCGACTGGTAAAGTAACGAAAAAAGGAACATTTACGCTCATGAGTGTGCTGCTCGCAATTCCAATCGCACTTTCCTGCTTTTTAAGCGTAAACGGCATTTTATTCACGCTGTTAAGCATTTCTTTCCTCACGCTCTATTCCGTGAAATACATAAGGCTTAAAGAAAGGTTCATTGCGGATATAATAACTCATGGACTGATGTTTGGCCTGTTTCCCTTTTTAGCAGGGTTTACGCTGGCAGGAGGGGATTTAAATATGATTTCTCTATTAATCGCATCCCTATTTATGATGATTTGCTGCGTGTCTTTACTCACGCATCAAATAAACGATTACGATGAAGATTTTGGGAATTCGAGTACCACCGTGGTTAGAGTGGGTCTGAAGAGAGGCTGGACTCTGCTCGTCTCTTTTGTTCTCCTCTCCATTGCGATTTTAGAGCTGATTGCTCATTGTTCTGATATTGGAATGATTCTTAACGGCGGTGCGTTTGCGTATTTAATCGCATATCCGCTCTATACATGCAGGGGTGAAATCCAGGGTGTTATCACTAATTATTCCTGCGCTGGATGAGTAGTGATGAATAATTCTATTTATATACAAAAGCACAAATTTATTTGAATCCTTTTTTAGATGTTTGTAAACCAAATCGGGAGCAAATTATGAAATACGTAAAGTGGTTTGAAGAGGTAGGCACAGGAGATGTAGCCCTGGTTGGGGGTAAAAACGCATCTCTTGGGGATATGATAAGAAATCTGCGAGAAAGGGGCGTGAGCGTTCCTTCCGGGTTTGCTATCACTGCGGATGCGTATAAATATGTGATAGAAAATGCAGGCATACGAGAGAAAATCAGGGCTACATTGGCGGATTTGGACACGCACGATATGGAGAATTTGTCCACGAGGGGTCGCAAGCTAAGGGAGATGATAGAAAATGCACCGTTGCCCGATGACCTTGAGGAAGAGATAAGAATAGCTTATAGAGAGATGGAGCAGAGATATGGTGAAAATGTGGACGTGGCGGTGAGAAGCAGTGCAACGGCAGAAGACCTACCAACGGCAAGTTTCGCCGGACAACAGGAGACCTATCTGAATGTAAGAGGAGAAGAGCATCTGCTGGAGAAGGTTATGGAATGTTTTGCTTCTTTGTTCACTAATAGAGCGATTTCCTATCGCGTTGATAAAGGATTTGACCACCTCAGCGTTTATCTTTCTGTTGGCGTGCAGAAGATGGTTCGCTCTGATCTGGCATCTGCTGGCGTTATATTCTCCATAGACCCTGAATCCGGCTTCCGAGATGCGGTTTACATTACGGGCGCATACGGTTTAGGCGAGAACGTCGTGCAGGGCACAGTAAATCCTGATCAGTTTCATGTCTTTAAGCCAACGTTAAAGGAAAATTTTAGA
>DATKWH010000125.1:0-5589 GCA_035529655.1 Bathyarchaeia archaeon | reverse complement strand
GAAATTAAAAAAGGGGCTGGTGTGTTAAAACGGAGCGTGGAAATCGGCTATCGAAGCTGAGGCAGATCTTGTAGTTCTAAAAATAGCTATTGGTCCTCAGAGGGGGGTGCTTTTAACCTCCTTAGGAAGTTGGAGATAACTTAACGGAGTGATAACTCACTCTTAATTGAAGCGAATAAAAAATAAAAGAAAAAGAAGAGGTTAAAAAACTTATCGCCTCTTCTTTATTCGTATTCTTATTGTAGCTATAGCGATTATCGAAAGCAAGCCTACTAACGCTATCAGTCCGATGGGTGTTAGTGTTGGGGCTGCTTCTATTTCTGGCGGTGGTATCGGAGCCTGGCAAGGAAGTCCACAGACTTCCAATCCCGTCTCGTTATCCCACGTCTGGTTCAGCTCCAGCAGCCAGATCTTCGTGAGATATCCGTCGGCGTCGGTTTCCGTGGGATCATCATCAGTACCCATAGCATCGATATCTAATCCATTGTAGATAATCACTCCATTTCCGTAGTGCGTGTATGCATGACTGTACCCCTGTGTTCCCGGAGCTTGCATAATTCCATTAGCGTCAAGGCCGTTGATCCCCATCATATCTCCACACCAGCACGGATCTTGAGCGATAAAGACGTTCTGATCACCTGCGGCATCTATATCGTAAGCAATCATCGTGGTGTTGATATAGTACGGACTTGTAGCGTTAGTGCTTGAAAGCGTATTATCCTCCACAATCCAAAGGTCTACCCACGGGTCACTCTCCTGATCTGCACCCAACGCACCGGGACAATAGGTTATAGCCTGACACGGTAGCCAGGTGTAGTCTACCGTATCGTTCGATTTGCACTCGGAGTCGTAGATTATCAGCTTTCCTCCGTTGTTGATCCAAGTCACGATGGCTGTTCGCTGTGAAGCATTTAGATTATTCATAGGATCGCAGGTTATGAGGACTACGGTGTCATAGTTTGCGAGTGTGGTGGCACTGACCGATGCATAAGCCACGTCTGTAAAGGTGAAGCTACTGATGAACGCTGCATTGCTGGTTGCGAAATCACCGCCGCCGGGTCCAGAGCGATCCGGTACAAAGGCAAAATTGACACTTCCGTTATTGCACGCCGCGGTTGCCATCGGAGTTAGCGCTCCAAAAGCCGAAAACACCAAAATCGCCGCAATAAAAATCCCATCAAGTATAATCGCCTAAGCTCGTTCGAGATTGATTTTGTACTGACCTTTGAGAGCATCGTTTGATCCTCCTTGAAATTTTCTGATTCTGTGATGGAACGCCTTATCACAGAAGGGGGGACATCCCTGGCTTTGAACCCTTGTTTACCAAAGTGTGACCCGAGTATCTGCAGTACCTGCCTGAACTCCATAGTTCATCATACGATTATATGACGAACGTCTATTTAAAACTCTTGAACAAAACCCCTTCGGGAAAATTTAGAGCGCTTTAGCTCGCACACAGGTAATACTAATCCTCCAATTTAGTACCAAATTCCCTGTTTTCAGATAGTAGAGGTGGATCTTTCTTGAAGAACATCACGAATTCCATTTGTGTCCCACATTTTGAACAACACGGCCATTTCTTATCCCCAAATCCCTCTATCTTGCACTGCCTTATACTTGAATGTGATAAATAGTGATTATACCTCGATTTCCATTTACGGCTATAACTGCCGTACGTAATACCGTATCATCTTGAATTGCTTCTCGGGAACGTGCTGGATTATTGCACTTATGAACTCATCTACACTCATCGTTTCGTAATGCCTGACGTAGTCCCGGTCAACATACCATCAAACTTTAAGAAAGTTTAATCAAAACGCTTCGCAGCGTGACTTCCTTTCCGTTGTAGCCGCATATTCGGCTGTTGGCTATTGCCGGATGCCTCACATACCTCGCGACATATCTGGAGATCTTATGCCGTGACGTTATTCTGCTCTCTTCCGGCGCGTGTGCATAAAAGCCTTCTGGGTAATCTTTGAACATCCTGTCAATTAGCATTGCACACTCTTTCGTCTTTGGTAACGCCTTCTTCAGGTTCGTCAGGACTTGATACTGCCACGTTCGTCTCAATGCCCTGAAAGGAATGTACTTCTCGTGGATGAACTTCTTCGATCTGTCAAATCCACCTTCGGTTATCAGGAGGTGAATGTGTAGATTGAAGCCTAAATGCCTGCCGAAAGGATGCAGGACGACTATTGCACCTGCTAATACCTTTTTCCTCAGTGCGTGTGACAGGGTGTCATTGAGCGCCTTTATTGCTGAGTCCATCACCAACCACCTTCCACAGGTCTCGATTCCCTTTTAGCACAGGGCGTAATCTGTCGGGAAGGGTCAATACTGCATGCCTATGCGGCACATCGAACATCCTACTGCTGAGTCTCTTTGCCCATTGATCCGTGTACCGCTTGCCGCAATCCGAGCATAATCTGCTATTGCAGCCAAATGAGATGCTATGGTACTCGCCGCATTTTGGACAGTGATAAACGTAACACCCTCTATCCGGGCCTTTGCAGCTCATCATCTTCTCCACTTCTTCCATAATGTCCTTAGAAAAGGAAAAAATGAGAGGAGTTATACTTTATACACAATAAAAAAGTGTATGGAATGATTGGACTACTTAATTTATAGAAAAACACCCAATATCACCATAAAGAGGTGATGGCTACTTAATGGCCCGTAAAAATGCGATAGTTACCGTACTTACTATTCTCTTGATAATCTCTCTTAGACCTCTTACCTCGTTTATCAACAGCAGCAGCAACTAATAGAAGCGCAGGAAGATATTATCGAGACACTTATCAGTGCCCGGAATGCGGGGACTGCCGATAGAACGGAAAACTCGGCTTTTATAAATGGTTCAGAAGCAGCCAGTAGCTCCAGTGCTAATATCGTTGCGGTACGAAGCGATACCCATTCAGGCGTGATAGGTAAGGTACACGTAGAGCTAAAGGAAGGAAAGGGGAATGTATTGGTAAATACGAATCCCTTTGTCGAGCCGGATACGCAATATTCGGTACGAGAAGCAGTAACAATTGCGGAGAACTTCACGAATATAAACATTTCGAATACCGATATCATCATCTCATTTGACATCAATGGCACGGTGATAGGTGGCCCGTCAGCCGGAGCCGCTACTACTGTTGCCTCCATAGCTGTAATGGAAGGTAAAAACGTAAGACCGGACGTGGCTATTACCGGAACGATCGGAGAAGGCGGCTACATAGGACAGGTAAACGGGGTGTTTGACAAGGCAATAGCAGCAGAGAAGAACGGTATGACGCTTTTATTGGTGCCGAAGGGTCAGAAAAAAGTGATTTATTACGAGCAGCAAATAGAAGAGCGAGATATATTTGGATTTGCATTTACGCGCGTTTATTACACGCCCAAGGAGATCGCTCTCGACGAGTATATGGAAGGACAGATGAAGGTGGAAGAAGTATCAACAATTGGTGAAGCGGTGACGTACATGATCGCAGAATATGATTTTCAAATCTAAATTCCCCGTATACAGTTATTCTAAGAGTAGATTAAAAATATTCCGTAAACTTTATATATTCGTCTTTTGAACCTTACTCTCACTGATGAAAAAGAAGGTTAAGGAAAGAGGGCTGGGTACGGTGCTTCACGTTATGGATAAAAAGTTGATTGTGAAGGGTGGTAAGCTAAAAGTAAAGAAGGTGATCAATTCCATAGTCGTAACAGAGGATAAAAGGAAAATAGGAAAGGTTTACGATGTTTTTGGACCTGTTAATCGCCCTTACGTAGGCATAACGGTATTTGTAGGAATGAAAGAAGAGGAACTGAAAAAGCTTGCTCATAAAAAATTATACGTTCTCTGATTGATTGAGGTGAAGAAGGGGTGAGGAGATGCCTGAAAAGAATGGCGCAGGAAGCGTTGGAGAGGCACGGAGGAGATCAGAGGTAGATAGAGAACGTTTACAGATGCTTAGTGAACGCCAGCGACGGAAAAGATTAAGTACTGCAATAGGAAAGCAGCGTTTACATGCGCAAGAGGAGATAGACCGATTGTCATCATTGCTTTCTATACCTGAGCAAACGAGAGAAGGCAGCCAGGCAATATACCGTGAAGCGTGGGAGAATGATTTGATTCACGGACGTTCAATAGAGAAGATACTGGCTGCATCTATTTACATGGCGTGTCGCACACATAATGTGCCGAGAACGCTTGACGAGATAGAAAATGCAACAAAGGTAGGAAGGAAGGATATAATAAAGACTTGCAAGTTATTGGCAAAGAGGCTCGATGTGAGGCTTGCTCCATCATCTCCCTTGGAGTATGTGAGCAGATTTTGTGCTAAACTGAATTTGGAGAAGCATGTAGAGGAACGTGCACGGGAGATAATAAATGAGGCATTAGAAAAGGATATAACAAGCGGAAGAGGCCCTACGGGCATAGCGGCATCGGCGATTTACATAGCGGCAATCTTATGTGACGATAGGAAGACGCAAAAAGATGTCGCTGAGGCCACCGGTGTCACAGAAGTGACTTTACGTGTACGGTACAAAGAGTTAGCAAGAGAATTAGGAATAAAAGCAGAGTAGACTGACGGACGGACTGTATATCTGTGCGGAAATCCCAATGACTAATTTATAAGGAGTTGAGCAGATCCAATGGAAAAATTTGAGGTGATCCCTGCGGTAGACTTAAAGGGTGGCAGATGTGTCCAGTTGCGGCAGGGTAAAAAAGAAGACGTGATCTTCTCTTCAGTCGAGAATCCCGTCGAGATAGCGAAAAAATGGGTGGCACAGGGCGCGAGCAGATTACATATAATCGATCTGGATGCTGCGTTACAAGAAAAGCAGAATAATTTTGAGATGATTAAACTTATAGCAGAGTCAAAAGGAGTGCTGGGGAAAGTAAAGATTCAGGTGGGCGGAGGAATCAGGTCTTATGAAGTAGCGGTTAAGCTGCTCGAGATAGGCACGGATGTAGGTGTGGATAGAATAATTTTTGGGACTGCTGCGCTGAAATCGCCGCAGCTTATAGAAACCGTGGCGGATGAATTTTCTACCGAACGGGTAATGGTTGCGCTGGATGTGATAAAGGGAAAAGTGACGATAGACGGGTGGAGAGAGGTAACAGGAATTGATGCAAAAGAAGCGGCAAAGCACGCAGAACGAATAGGTGCAGGTAGTTTGCTGTTTACGAACGTAGACGTTGAAGGTTTGATGAAAGGCATAGAGCCGAAGATTATAGAGGAGTTCGTAAGTTCGGTGAGCGTTCCGGTGGTGATAGCCGGAGGAGTAAGTGGTGTGGAGGACGTGATGCGAATAAAAGATGCAGGCGCAAGCGGAGTGGTAATAGGGAGCGCATTGTATAAGGGCAAAATCGAGTATAATGACGTGGTGAGGAAATTTTAGAAGAAGTTTTAGAACTTGTTTTTCTTTTCCGTAAAGGCTTTTCTTTTTTAAAAAAAAGGATTTATACGCCGCCGACAGGACTCGAACCTGTGACAAGCCGGTTAACAGCCGGGCACTCTACCAACTGAGTTACGGCGGCATTCGCGATTCAGCATTACCTTCTACTCTATCTCTTAGTTATTTAAAAGGTTTCAGTCAAGCTCATTC
>DATKWH010000124.1:0-3388 GCA_035529655.1 Bathyarchaeia archaeon | reverse complement strand
TGTGCCACTTGATTTCGTCTTTGCAGATATAAGTTATTTTACATTGGTGATATTCTATTGCGCTTCGATAGCGTTGTCGAAATATCTAAAAAGAGCACATGAGGGATATTCATTGCTATCCGCGGAAGTATCGAAGACGTAGGAGATAAAATGTATATGCTCAAAATTCAGTGGAATTTTGACCGGACAATGAAAATTGCAAAATAGACTTGCACGATAGTTCGCCCCTGAAGATGTAGCAGATCACATTAAATTACTGTTATACCCATATTGTAAAAGATCCACATTATATACGCTACTACACAGAGAAGAAGGAAAATGAGCGCCAGTAAAGCACCGAAGTAAAAACCTAAACTCTCCACCTCTACTTCAGGAAAATCTTTCTTTATTAATTCCATCGTCTCTTGCTCATACGAGCCCAGCATGAGCCTCATTGTATCCGCGGGGTATCTAATAAAGCATTTTAATGCATCAATGAATTTACTCCCCATCCTTTCTTACCTCCTGCCAGTGGTCTCCCATAGTATGTAACCTACGAAGTATATTAAATATTATAGTTGTATTTTTATATTCTGTCTTATAAAGCTTTCGGAAATTATCGGACTTGTAGCTTCGGTTCTGCGAGCGGGGGAAAGGGAAAACGGATATATTTCGACAGTAAAAGTATAGAAGAGATAAGGAAGAAATGCGGGATGACTTCTTTCTCTTCACAGAAAGACTTTACTTGCTTTTGTTAGCCCCTCGGAGGAGAAGATTACGCTCACTTCTTTCTCTGGAACGAACAATCCAGTTTTTTCTTTTAAAAACACTCACTCAGATTAACCCGTATATCAAATATATTATAAAATACAAAATGAAAAAAATGAGTACAAGCAGCACAGCGATTCCTAACGGCACTCTTTCTATCGGCTCGTCCATTGGTCGGCTCTTTGCCTCCTCCAAATCTCGCTCATAATACTGGTATATACGCCACCAGAAATCTAAAATAAAAGTTTTTAACGCCTTTACCATTATCGTGCTCATTGCTATTCGTGTTGCTCTGAGCGGATTACTGCCGAAGGAAGAGAAAGAGGAAGCAATCCTCTTCACACCGCTGTCCACCCGGCTCGCAAAATTTGGTAACGGATTCTCACAGAACCACATAAACTTCCCAGCTCCTGCACGGTAGAACCAATCGGTATCAAGGCTGATTGTTTCAGTTCTCTTAAGAAGAGGTAAGAGCATGAAAAATGCCAATCCTGAGAACCCCAGCAATGAAAGCATTCCAACCACATGCGGTATCGTGTAAGCGACAAAATCTACCTGGTATGGAAGCAAGTTATAAAGAGGTTGCGGATACACACCTAAGAAGATGCATAAGAAGGCTGTGAGCCCCATGCCAAGCAACTGGTTAATTGGTGGGTCACTCACCCGTAGACCGCGATCTTTGGCAAAGAATACGAAATACGGGAATTTTACACCCGCGTGGAGGAAGACACCCGCCGAAGCGACCATCAGGAGTAGCCATATTATACCCATGTGCGCCTCCGCCGCAGCCATGATAGTCATAGGTTTGCTGGTAAAACCGTTAGTTAGAGGAAAAGCAGATATAGAGAAAGCACCTACAAGTGCAAAAATACAAGTTAAAGGCATCGTTTTGTACAATCCTCCTAAGTCCGTGCATTTAGTCTTCCCAGTCATAAATAGAACGGAACCCGCGGACATCCATAGCAATCCCTTATAAAGGATATGGCAGAAAGCGTGAGCCACCGTGCCACATATCGCCAGAGGTGTTCCTATTCCTATACCTACAATCATGAATCCCACCTGGTTAATTATGCTGTACGCAAGAATCCTCCTTGCATCATTTTCAAGCAAAGCGTAAATAATACCGTATATTGTCATCATGGTTCCCAGAAAGATCAAAATTTCTAATCCCGGGAATCCCCTTAGCAGGGCGTAAACTGCGGATTTTGTGGTAAAGGCGCTCAAAAAAACTCCTCCTGTGGCCGTTGCCTCAGGATAGGCATCCGGTAACCAGGCATGCAAAGGAGGAACAGCGGCATTTAATATAAGACCGATAAAAATGAGGTAAGAAGGTAAATATTCGATGCCCAAACCCCAGTACTCAGGATAAAAAGCATTAAAAGCGATTGAACCAGTAGTTTGCACATATATAATGACGCCTCCAAACAAACATGCACCACCGAAAATATGTATCATTATATATCGGAATGCCGCTGAATAAGCGGAACTCGTTCCTCTGTACCCGATAAGAAATATTGAAGATATAGCCATTATCTCCCAGAATATGGTTAAAGTGTAAAGGTCACCGGCAAATACAACGCCGAGTGTGCTTCCGACATATGAAAATGCCGCTACATGCTCTCCCCTTCTTTCAACGTGAAGTGCATAAAGCGTCATGCAAAAGGCTGCGATAACGAATATATATGCAAAAACTAAGCTCAGCTTATCCACTCTACCAAGAACAAGTTCGTATTCCAAAAATGGAATGCGCCAGAATACCCCCGTAGACATACGCAGAAGACTTATGAAAGCGGCTGTCGGTAATAGGAGCAGATAGGCCTTTTGCCATTTACCCTTCAAGAAAGGTATCAGAAGCGCACCAAAGATGAATATAAATCCTGGATGCACCCACTCAATCATTTGCTCACCTCCCGCAGCTCACTACCGCTTCTCATAATAATCCTCTTCCTTCTTCAGCCAGTAACCCAATGCTTTGGCTACAAGAACAAGAATAGCGCAGGATAAAAAGCCTAATATAGCGTTAAAGCCCGGTATCTCTTCCCACCAGAAGGTAACATGCGGATGGAGAAAAAGAAGAACGGATAGCTCGGCTAAGGCCAATACAAAAAGACAAACATAAAATGCATGAAAAAGATCCTCCTTCGTTATCTCTGCCATCGCTTTCACCTGCAAAACGTAAATATACGTTTGTAGCAGATATAATATATACGATGTAAAATAATCGGAATATTTATATAGCTTATTAAAGTATTATAATGCAAAGCTGAGGGTGGCGGAAGGATAGCGAGTTAAAATGGGCATAAAAGAATTCGCAGGCAAAGTGATGGAGGACAAGCGAACATTAGCGCTGATAATAGTTCTGGCGATTTTATGGCGGACTTACATAAGCCTTGACGGGGAGATAGCCTTCTGGGAAAGCCTGTGCTCTGGTATTGCTCTCATCCTATTGGGCTGGCTTCTTTTTGCTTACTTCTTTGATCTGTCTGTAAAATTGAAGGGATGGATAATTTCAAATCGGGTCTATCAGGGATTCACCGTTTGCTTATTCGTAATCAACGTTTTCGTTCTTCTTTACTACGGGCTGAGGTGGTATAGGTTATCGCTTGTAGAAACATATCTACCGCTGGATTTCCTCTTCCGG
>DATKWH010000123.1:0-21714 GCA_035529655.1 Bathyarchaeia archaeon | reverse complement strand
CCAGTCTATCAGGCACTCGACCTTCGAGTTTATCACTCGAAAATCCTACCTTTTCGTGTGTCCTATCGCAGAATGGTTTATGAGACGATCTACCGCATCTGCAAAGCCACATTTCCGGTTCCGTTTTTATGGATTCTCCACGGGAAGTTTTGAACGTTTTAAGATCTCTAACGGCATAAGGGCCATTTAAGGTTGCTTCTATGGTTGGCTTTTCCTTTTTTGTGATTGTCATTAGAAACTCCACCCTATAGTTCTCATAAACGCATTTTAGCATTTATACCTTTCTACATACGGAACGGAACGTGAGCAAATTTGTGTTGTCGTATGTTTAATGCACGAAAATGAAGTTCAGACTAGAACAGGAATTAACAATTAATACTGAATATTTATGACCACATATAATTTATTTTGTTCTTGTATAAGGTGTATAACTTCCTCTTTTTTCCTTTATAGTTTTGAACTATAATCAGCAACAGGTGCTAAATGGCTTATATTATCAAGAAAATGATTTATTCCAGTTCTCGAGGAAAAGGGAAGAAATGTACCCTCTATTTGGGAATAATTAACCGTCTACCTTTCGTCGCTTCCTGAATTTTGCTAAATTCTTGCACCAATCTTTTATATTCCGTGAATTCGTCAGTTCGACCCGCACGGATTTTCCCGATTATCTGCTCATGGATTGAGCGGTGCTGCGCTAAGTAGACTTCAGACAAAAAACCAACAATTGGTTGGTAAAGCCCGTTATCGTCTTCCTCAACGGCATCAAGGTACTTCTCTCTATGCCCCAAGTCCAGATAGAGTGTAAGATACCCGTTTCTTCTGAGCACGAAATTGAGCAACGCCCTTCTTCGTGAAACCATCGCCATCTCCTTCGCTTTTTTTTAGAGTATTTAATTTGTCAAAATATCGAAAAATATCGGCTTTGCTACCAAAAGTAGCTTTTGCTCCTAAACTCTTTCATCTGCTCCTAAAGTCTGGCATTTTCGAGACTTCTGGAGCAAAGCCGGTTTCTGGCAAAACTTTTTATACAATACTTCCCACTCTATTCATTGGTGATAACTAATGAGGCTTGATAAACTGACTGTAAAGGCGCAGGAGGCGCTGCAAGAAGCAAAAAACATCGCTGACAAGTACAATCAACAGCAGATAGATGTGGAACATCTCTTGTTAGCGCTGGTTGAACAACCAGAAGGTATTGTTATCCCGATATTACAAAAAATCGGCGTTGACATTGACCTGCTTAAGACACGTATTGACGAGTCTTTACGCAAACAACCTCAAGTATACGGAGGAGGTGGCATTGACCAGCTCTACATATTACCGAGATTGAATACGGTGCTGGAAGCTGCGTGGAACGAAGCGCAAGCGATGAAAGACGAGTATATGAGTACTGAGCATATGCTGCTTGCAATTGCAGACGAGGCGGAGCCTTCATCACCGCAGATCCTGAAAAACATGGGCGCGACCAAGGACAGGATATACGAAGCCTTGATGTCTATTCGTGGTGGGCAGCGGATCGTAGATCAGAATCCAGAAGATAAGTATCAGGCGTTGGAACGATATACGCGTGATTTAACAGAACTTGCGCGTCACGGGAAGCTCGATCCGGTCATCGGCAGAAATGATGAAATCCGCAGGGTTATGCAAGTCCTCTCACGACGAACGAAGAATAATCCGGTGCTTATAGGCGATGCAGGTGTTGGAAAGACTGCGATAGCTGAAGGGTTAGCACAGCGAATTGTCAACGGCGACGTGCCGGAGACGCTGAAGGATAAGCGCGTTTTAGCGCTCGACATGGGCGCATTAATCGCCGGTGCAAAGTTCAGAGGTGAGTTTGAAGACCGACTAAAAGCGGTATTAAAGGAGATTGATGAAGCTGCAGGTACGATTATCCTTTTTATTGATGAATTACACACGGTGGTCGGCGCAGGTGCGGCAGAGGGCGCTGTTGATGCCTCTAACCTGCTCAAACCTGCACTGGCACGTGGCGAACTCCGCTGTGTCGGTGCTACAACGACTAATGAATATCGCAAATATATCGAGAAGGATGCAGCGTTGGAGCGGAGATTCCAGCCGATTACCGTCCGTGAACCCTCGGTAGAGGATACTATCTCGATTCTACGCGGCTTAAAGGAGCGATACGAACTGCATCACGGTGTGCGGATTAAGGATTCTGCGTTGGTTGCTGCATCCACGCTTTCGAGCAGATATATCACTGATCGATTCCTGCCGGACAAGGCAATTGACGTCATTGACGAAGCGGCTTCCAAGTTAAGAACTGAGATAGATAGTATGCCCACCGAGATCGATGAGATAGCGCGAAAAATCAGGCAATTGGAGATAGAGGAGCAGGCTTTGAAGCGTGAGAAGGACAAAGAATCGAAGGAACGGCTTGAGAAGCTTAAAGAGGACCTGGCAGCATTAAAAGAAACAAGCGACCAGTTAAAAGCGCGCTGGCAGAACGAAAAGGAGGTTATACAAAGGACGAGAGAAATCAAAGAGAAGATTGACCAGACGAAGTTAGAAGAGCAACAAGCAGAGCGCAGTGGCAATTTAGAACGCGTGGCACAAATCCGTTATGGGTCGCTGGTCGAGCTGCAAAACGAGTTGAACGCGCAGAATGAAAAACTGCAAGAGCTGCAAAAAGACCAGATGATGCTCAAAGAGGAGGTTGATAGTGAGGACGTTGCAGAGGTGATCGCAAAATGGTCTGGTATTCCGGTCTCGAAGATGTGTGAAGGAGAGACTGAGAAACTGCTTCATATGGAAGAGCGATTGAAGCAGCGTGTTGTGGGGCAGGACAAAGCGATCTCGTTGATCTCCAATGCGATTAGACGTGCAAGAGCAGGTCTCAGCGACCCTAACCGACCTATTGGGTCATTCATATTCCTTGGTCCAACGGGCGTTGGTAAGACGGAACTTGGAAAGGCACTCGCGGAATTCCTCTTCGATGACGAACGCGCGATGGTGCGTATGGATATGTCGGAGTTCATGGAGCGGCACTCAATTGCACGGCTCATCGGCGCGCCACCGGGTTACGTAGGATATGAAGAGGGCGGATTCTTAACCGAAGCCGTGCGAAGGAAACAGTACACGGTAATCCTCTTTGATGAAATCGAAAAGGCGCACAACGACGTCTTCAATCTGCTGCTTCAGATCTTAGACGACGGTCGTCTCACTGATGGCCACGGCAGAACAGTGAACTTCAAAAACACCGTGATCATCATGACCTCCAACGTTGCCACACCCGTCATACAGGAATTGAGCGGAAAAGAATTGGAAGATAAGGTAATGGAAGCGCTGAAAGCGCGTTTAAGACCGGAATTCTTGAATCGCATTGACGAGACAATCATATTCAATCCGTTGGGCATGGACGAGATAAAGATGATTGTGGATATTCAAATGCGATATCTGCAAGACAGACTTGCCGAGAAGAAACTGACGATTTCCGTGAGCGAAAGCGTAAAGGAATTGATAGCGAGTAAAGGCTTTGACCCTGTATTCGGGGCACGACCGGTAAAGCGAACAATTCAACGACTGATCGAAGACCCGTTATCCACGAAAATTTTAAATGGCGAGTTCAATGAGGGCGATACGATCAAGGCAGATGTTTTGGATGGGACGATAGTGTTTTCACGCGCTTAGTTTCTCAGTTTTTGCACCAAGAAGAGTAAAAAATGGAAAAAGGGTATATTACAGAGCTATTCAGCTCTTTTCAAGGTGAAGGTCCGTATGCAGGTAAGAGGCAGATATTCATTAGATTTGCAGGTTGCCGCCTATCCTGCTTATATTGCGACACGGCCTATGCACGCGAGCCCAAGCCGGGATTTTGCACGGTTTTTGGCAACGAAGCATCTTCCAAGAACAGGTCTATTAAAAATCCACTGCCTTCAACGCTCGTGATTGACTTTGTGAAGGAGCTTGTCACCCCAGATCTCCACAGTATCTCATATACCGGTGGCGAACCGCTTTTATCCTCTTCTGTTGTCAAAGAAATAGCAAAGGAAGCGAAAAGCATGCATTTAAAGAATTTTATAGAAACAAACGGGTATTCCGCAAGCGCTTTCGCATCCATAGCCGATTACTTTGATTTCGCCTCGATTGACATAAAACTGAGTAACCATCAAGCAGTAGCGGAGAAGGATTACGGCGACCTGTATCGTAACGCGATGGACTGCATAAAAATCGCTGCGGACAAGGGATTAGAAACGATAGTAAAGGTGGTAGTGCTAAAAAACATCTCTGTAAAAGAAATAGAAACAATATGCAGTGATCTCGCAGACTTTAATGTGAAGTTTGTGTTACAGCCGGTTACCGTTACGCCACATCTGCAAAGTGCCGATGTCGTGCCACATATAGAAGAACTCTTTGAGCTTTCAGAAACAGCAGGGCAGTTTTTACAAGACGTAATGGTACTTCCTCAAGTGCATAAAATCATGCGTATACGTTGAGCTCAAACTCAACACTATTTGCGCTTATCATTCCGAGAACTGGTCTTGAATATCCTTTCCGAGTCTTCCAATAGCATCAGCACGACATTGCCGACAATGCTTCATTTGTCGCGTGTATTCGCTGCATGCGTCCTGTATCTTCATCTTCTCCTGTGGCGTTGGAGGCGTAATATCCGCGAACTTGAATTGCGGGATGAGTGGTATAACATTCTGGAGATAAACGCCCATCTCGCTTACCGTCTTCGCTACCTCAATAATGTGCTTATCATTCACCGTGGGGACGAGAACCGTATTCACCTTTATCAGAATCTTCCGCTTCACCGCCTCTCGAATTCCTTCCAACTGGTTTTTCAGCAATAGTTCAGCCGCTTCCTTTCCCCTGTACCTCTTATCATGATAATTGACAAACGAATAGATTTCCTTGCCAATCTCCGGGTCCACGGCATTAAGGGTGACGGTTACGGTTCCAACTCCCAACTCCTCGATATCATCAATTCGCTCTGGTAGAAGCAATCCATTCGTGCTCAAACATCGCATCAGACGCGGAAACTCCTCCTTTATGAGTCGGAAGGTCTCAAAAGTCTCCTCGTTGAACAGCGGCTCACCCGGTCCCGCAACTGCGACCACCTTGATGTAATGCACCTTTTCAAGCACCTCCCTTACCCGTTCCAACGCTTCCTGCGGTGTGAGCACCTTGCTTGTCACACCCGGTCGAGATTCATTCACGCAATCGAATTTCCGTATGCAGTAATTACACTGGATGTTGCACTTCGGCGCCACGGCGAGATGCATCCGGCCGAAGAAATGGCAGGCATTTTCACTGAAGCAGGGATGCTCTTGAATCTTTCTGAGCTGTGCAGGGTCCCATGGGACCTTCTTACCTTCTACTTCTGTTACGTGTAGGGCGTTAGAACCTTCTTCGCTCTTACTTCCCGTCCACTTATCCCTTCCAGTCATTCGTGCAGCGCGTTCAGCCATGTTTCGTATTGTCCTTTAACGCTTATTCTAATTCTCAATACCCTTTATTAAGCTTTACTATTTTTAGCACTTCTTCCTGTTGTATTAAAGCTCATTAGGTTTAACCGCAATTTCATCTGCCAACCAACCGATCTTATGCTTTGAAAGCACGTTCTATCCCTATCCCATTTAACAGCACCAACTGCGTAGATATTTGGTTTACGCTCTCTGCAAGCACTTTTTTTCGTTTACCTTCGCGAATACGTCCTTCTCCTCTTCACAAACAGTGGTTTATAAACGTGTGTTACATCCCTACAAGTGGAATACCACAATTTATTTCCCCCCCTCGTAGACTCCACTCTACTCAGACGCTGCTGGCGGAGTAAAGACACGCATCGCCAGTTCTTTGTCAACCATAAGCAAGCTATTACCATCCTCGCCAACGAGTTTCAACTTAGCAATGATCTCATTGTCATTACCTTCTTCTTCGATCTGCTCGGTAACATACCATTGTAGAAAGATGTTCGTAGCGTGATCCTTTTCCGTAATCGCAAGGTCAACGAGCTCATTGATGCTCCTCGTAATGAACTTCTCATGCTCTAAGGTCTTTTCAAACATATCTAAAGGTGAATTGAATTCCGTCGCCGGCTGCTCAATCGCCATCAGCTTTACCTGTCCGCCCTGCGCGTTGATGTAGTTATAGAATTTCATGGCGTGCGTCATCTCTTCCTGATACTGAACCATGAACCAGTTGGCAAACCCCTTCAGTCCGATATACGTGCTGTAGGCAGACATGGACATATAGAGATACGCCGAATACAGCTCCTTGTTGAGCTGAGTATTCAGCGCCTCTTCCATCTTCTCGCTTAGCATATTATCCCCACTCCTCTTTCATTCCACTTCTATACAATTCGCCCACACACCGTGAATGTTGCAATATGCGAGTGCACAGAAAGTTTTGAACTCAGCCACCGGCACCTGAAACCTGACGTTTGGATTGGTATATGTCGGTGCGAAATCGGCTCTGCCAAGGTCAACTACTTGCCCGTCTCTTTTCACGCCATACAATTCTATCCATTCAATGTGGTGTTCTACCGTGTTGGGATGCGGCACCCCCTTACCCACAGCAACTCGTACAATATCCACATCTTCTCTTCCACGTCCCTTGCCAACCTCAATATACGGGACATGTTTCTCCTTACCTTCGGCTTCTACGCCTTTCAACAAATCGCCAAATTCCATTTTTACATCACCTCCTTATTTCCCCCCTCTTTTCATTCCCGCATCTCTTCAACTTCTTCTTTACCATGCTCCAACTCCTCGACCTGCTCTTTGTCTTTTCTTAGAAGCAAGGCCTGAAATTCGCCCATGTGCGTTTTCTCTTCTTTTGCTATATCCATGAGCACATCTTTGATCATCTCATCCTCGGCCATTGCCGCGAGTTGTTCATACAGATTGACCGCGTCAAGTTCCGCGATCATCCCCACACGCAAAATCTCCCTATCTCTATCTTCCTTACTCACCTTTTCCAAATCTATCGGTAGTTCGCTTAACATGTTTTTCACCTCCTAAAATCCTTCCCGCAGTGTTGTGTAAAATAGGGGGGTGCCTCAAAATCCGACACCTCTCTATCTGCTACTATCATTATTTTATATCCCCCTTATTCTAAACATAACTTTGTTCCTTATGAATTTTTCCGTCGTAGTATGTCACACGAGCTTCTTTCACAGCTCTATTATGCTATTCCTAACTCCACTACTTACTGTTTTCGATTCAATCTTGTAACGAGTTTAGAGTTGTACCTATAAAAGACCGCTGATTTTTTCGATAGACCGGAAGTTTTTTTTATGTCGTAACATCTAATCATATCCATATGAGAACGAATGATGTGGAAGCATCTGGTAAAAGGGATTATGATATCTCAATAATAAAGCCACAGATGCGGGTAGAGGACATCCAAAAGAGAGGGGCGGGGATGGCCCAGAGCGGTTAAAAAGCATCAAAAAGGGTTTACTCACGTTACATACTGCGGAAACGATGGCGGTAAATATCTACAAGTTTCAGATCACGAGCGAGGCGAGTGAACTCAATCGTCAGCTAATCACTGCACTGCGATGTGTAATGAAATAAGCGAAGCATAGTCATCAAAGAGGTGAGAGATTCGGCGTAATTCGTAGGGTTCTGGGTAGTAATTGCAAAATGCAGTGTGCAAATTGACTACATACATGAAAGAGAGATTGAATAAGCGATTGCGTTATACATAAGCCACCTGAGAACTTTTTTATCCCCTCTATGCTATCTGTTTAGATACGGTGAGATGTAGTGTAGGTGAGTAGAATTATCCCGAACGGCAAAAGAACAGAAAAGTTTATATCGCCGAAGCGTGGATAGAAAGTTTGAGGGGTGAAAGTGAAAAAGGAGAAATGGGTAATGAGAAAAGCAGGCCACGACTGAAAAAACTGAAAAATGCTTGCGAAATAGTAAATGAGAAGTTTTCTAAAATATCACACTTAGAGGGAATTATACATGAAAAATTTAAAAAAATATATAAAAATAAGCCTGTTTTAACTCTCATTATAGCGATTCTTTTTTTTGTTGGCGTTGCATTATTTGATGCTGTCGTTCATGTAGGGGTACATGAGTTATATTATAAATATTCTGAGTCAAACGGGGAGATTATAGAAGAGGACATCATAAAGCCTACTAAAATCAGTCACAACTTGACAACAGGAGATGGAGGGTATATGTGTATCTGGGAACCATGTACAAGCCGTAGAGCTCCAGATAAGGGCTGGTTAATCGTTGAAAATCCCTTTTACAAGATAAGCATAAACTTGGACCATAGTTACTACCTGATTTTTGACAAGGTGAGAGAGAGGGATATTCTGCTCTATAACGATGCGGTTGATAGTGAGATTGACATGCTCACGGGCTGTGACTTTGGTTTTGGTGATCATGAAGGAGATAACCCTATTCAATATGCAACTACCGCGCTGTATGACACCGATGGGATAGAGTATGAAATACTCTACGAAGATGAGAATAGGGGCTTTGTGCTCATCGACACCGCAGGATGGGATACACGCCAGAAAGAAGCTGGAAAAGGATATGATGTCGAAGCCGAGATCATTTTTGGGATATTTGCGAATAAGCCGTACTTTATCAATGCGGTTGAACTCTCCAATCTACAAAGGATGGGCTATGTATATCAGAACCCTTTTACGGATCCTGATGAAATTGTACAGTCCTGGGTTTTAATTGATGAATACCGATCGACCTGTATGTACGGAGGAGATAACTCACATGGTGATACGTGGGGTCCACCTTTGCTCTACAACGTCACCACTATCAGTCGGACTGAGAGAAAGCCGTGGCACGTGGGATCTGCGTCATTTTCAAAATTGTTTCCGGAACATATCCTCCTTGGTAATAAAATTGGTGGTGGGATAATCTTCTCATTGCCGGACGGCATATTCAGATTTGATGATAGTTTAGGAGTCTATGGAGATCAGATAGTCGGGGAATTTATCATAAATGTAGACGAGCCACAAAAAGCTATCACATTTACTGTAAATCCTGTAAACGAACTCCTTTTCTTCTATGATTTTGTAGAATTTAATACCATTGAAGGTTATAAGGATTTGATGGAGCGTACGTGTGAGAAATACGGTTTGGAATATCCAAATGAAACGCTCGATGCCCACTATTGGAAGACGAAGAGATATGCGTATGTGATAACTCTAACTGACCAGTGGTATGATGCAGATGCGAATCAGGTCTCAGATGAGATATGGAGTTTAGCAGATCAGGGCCTTGAAGATTTTTACTTCTATCAGGAGAGGATAAGTATGGAGATGGAAAAAAACACACCACTCGCTTGTCAATAAAAGCCTTTTTATCTCCTTCTTCTCAACACAAAATAGGCCACTGCTAATAAGCCACCAATAGCAAAGATTGCTTCAAATCCAGGAGTTGGAATTTCAAATCCTGGCTTGCTTTCTTTAGGTATTTCTGGCGTTGCTGTAGGGCTTGGTGTCGGGACTATCGTTGATGTCGGAGTGGGCGTGGGTGTTAGTTTAAGTGTTGGAGTCGGTGTAAGTCGCAATGGTAGAGTTGGATCCAGAGGATAGGGGTCCTCACCATCATTAAAACCATCACCGTCTGTATCAAGCTTATTTGGATCTGTTCCAACGATTAACTCCTGGATATCTGAGAGACCATCACCGTCAGAGTCTATGGAAGCGCGACCTCCAACTCCTGGTCCCCTTCCTTTTGGCGTAACCGATCCAGATACTGCAAATACACTATAGTGCGAGATATTGGCCCAGACATAATTTTCTTCTGGGTTTACCTCACTGAGGGGTAAGTCTTCCCATCCCGGTGGATCAGCGCTTTCGTTGAAATATCTAAGCGTTAATGAACTCTCACTGAGATCACCAAGCTCAGTTTGGTCGTAAAATACTTTTATCATTACCCAATCGGTGTTATTTGCCACATTATCGCTGACGTTCGCATAAACATAGCCGCCTACGGTATTAGTGATCCCAGGAATGCCATTTGGTGGAATCTCTGATTTTTGGACCTGCATAGAGCCTGCAAAATAATCATATTTTGCACTAATATCAAAGTCAACGCTTGACTCCTCAGTGGCTACATAAAGCGTTTTTCCATATTTTATGCCTACGAGATTGCTATCGCTATAATCTGATCCGATCACAAGGTCCGCAATTCGCTGTTCACTCGTAATCTCGTAAGTTACTCCGTTCATCGTAATAGATCCACTCGATATAACTCCCTCGTTTACAATTGCATTATCTAAGGTAACCGCACTCAACGTTGTCCCAGTTACTTCACTGCTGATAATTACCGACTCTGTAATTGTGGAACCAAAAATGATTGCGTTTATGATTGCAGATCTATTGATAATAGAATCATTTATTGAAGATGTAATGAGCGCTGAGTCATTTATGGTTGAATTGATGTGGTCAGAATCTACTTCGCCCCGAACGATTGTCAGTGTTTCAATAGTATCCTTCACAGTATTATCATTCCATGAGCGTGCTTCTATTCTTGCTCTATAAATACCGGGCTCAGTATGGCCGACATTTAGTTCTATTGTATCGTAATCAACGCCACCAGGTCCGAGAGTGATCGTATTTGGATCTACAATTACTACTTCAGGATCATCACTACTCGAAACCGTCAAATTGAAGGTATCTGGCATATTGCCAAGGTTCTCCACGACAATAGAATACGTGGCATTTGTTCCGGTATCAACAGCCTGCAATGAAGGAGTGAGAGCTTCAGGAATAGACAAGCGGGTTCCATAAATGATATCCTCCTGAATGTACCATGTGTTATTAACAATAGTGTTATTGGGTGAGGAATGGAGAAAAACTTCAAAATAATACGTTGATTCCGCATTATTATCTGATATAGTATTATTAGTTGCCGAATCTAACGATATTCCAAAATAACTCGCGGATATACTATTTCCAGAAATGTTGTTAAAGCTAGCGTTTAACAGATAAAAGCCCTCATAGATGTTAGAATTTGCCGAGTTGTTCAAGAGCGTATTACTATAGGATTCCCATAAATAGAACCCTGATAGCTTATTTGCGTCTGCAACGTTATTGATTAATTGTATATCTTCTGAGTATAGTAGTCCGATACCCTCCATATTAAAATTAGCCGTGTTAGAGCTGATTGAGATATTGGTAGACATGGAAATACCAATACCAAATATACTGTTACTAGACACATTGTTATTGGAAATATTATTAGGACTATGTAGATCCAGTAACCAGATACCTTGAGCTTTATTATGACTTATAGTGTTATCCATTACTTGGTTATCATTTGGGTTACCCCCAAAAGAGACGATGCTTAAACCATATTGATTTGAAAATAACTCGTTATGAGATATCTTATTTTCGCTACTTGAATCGAATAAGGCAATACCGCTTTCATCGTTGAAGTGTGCAACGTTGTTCGTTATTGTATTTTTGTTAGTATAATCCGTTAGTTGAATCCCAGAGTATGTGTTGTAACTCACGATGTTATTTCCGAGGGAATTGTTGCTAGAAAAATCAAACAAAGCAATGCCACAACCTCCATTCCAATTGGCAACATTGTCCTTTATGGTATTACTGCTGCTAGACCATAATAAGTCAACACCAGAGTATTTATTTTCTCTCACTGTATTATTTGTTATAATATTGTTGTCATTGAAGTCCCACAAGATAATGCCAGAGCCACCATTTGAACTAGCATTATTGTTGTCTATCAGGTTATCGCTGCTGATACCTAATAATTCAATACCACTGGCAGTATTACTATTTGAAGATGCAATATTATCTACTATTTTGTTGCTGCTTGAATCCCATAAACATATACCGGAATAATCTCTGGTGAGGCTTGCAGTATTGTCAGTTACTACATTATCGTTACTTGATTCTAGATAGATACCCGTATCGTCATTTGATTTTACAAGATTGTCGCTTATGACATTATTCGTTGAGCCAATTAAAGCAATGCCAATGAAGTTAGAACTTACATTATTGTTAGTTATCGAATTGTTGTTGCTGGAAGTAGCAAGTGCAGCTACTGAATTGATAAAGAAACGCTTAGAAACTACTTGTGATTCACGATCTCTGATCAGCGGCATTCCCCCTGGAGCTTCTACCGGAATCGTTTCGTAGCCCCGTCCATCGATATTCGCAACTCCGTTGACATATGTATCCTCCGATTGCACCGTGGCGTATTCGTGTACATCGTCCTCAACGCGACTATCACGTGCATGATTCGCTTGTGCTCCACCCGCAGAATTTACCGCAATGACGCCATAGTAATTGGAAGTCAGGATATTGTTTGTTATTCTGTTGTTAGATGATGTGAGGTAGATGCCCGCTTTCCCATATCCTGTAGCGCCCTCTATGGTGAACCCGCTGATAGTAACATAATCCGCAGTTATGGTGAAGACATTGTCACTTGCGTTTGCCGCCTGAATAATGGTAGTCATCGGATCCCCTGAGGATGATCGAATCGTTAGCGATTTGTTCACTCTCACGTTTTCGGTGTACGTTCCCGGATCTACTTCGATTATATGACTATCGTTTGTGTTAGGTGCATCAATAGCTTCTTGAATCGAGGAGAAGTTCTCGGAGGTATTTAAGTTGTGGACAGGAAATTGTGATTGGCTTATTGATATCACGCCACTCGTTGGACTTGAGGCCACCTCAGGGAAAAGCAAAGGTTGGTATCCCACACCAACATTTTCACCCCCAGTAAACGGCGCGAATCCTAGAGCGATTAGAATAACTATTAGCGACAAACTAAGGAAAATCCTTTTTTCGCTCCTCATTTTCCTTTATCTCTTCTTACTTTCCCCTGTTTGAGTTGATTTGCGGATTTTCGAGCTGTTAGGTTAGAATTCCGCTGTAATTGTCATTCGTTGTCCGGAATAAGGAGCACGCCCCTTATAGTAAGACAAAATTCTTCTTCGATTGGGGCGCCCTCTCCGCATATCGCTAATTCCATTATGCAAAAAATATAGTGTGAGCCACCTTAAAAAGCTTTCGGAAAAAAAACCGAAAACTTTAAATACCAATTGAGATAATTCCCTCCCAGGAGGAAAAAAATATGCCTTTCTTGTTTTGCCACACATGCGGTCAACCCTTATCAGTAGATGGAAATTGTTCAAACTGCGGTAAGGATCCGAGTTTGTGCGATTGTGCACCTGTGCGCTCCCCTAAACCTGAGAAGAGACATTAGGCTGAGGAAGCTGCCCGCTTAGAGCAAACAAAGCTGAGCTGAAAAAAATGTCCTCAATCAGGTCTCAGAAGAGTATTTTGAGGACAGGATAGTGTGTCCCAGCTTGGGCTGGGTAAGGCTCAAGAAGGCATTATCTCTTTTGAATAATGGCGAAGGCGAAAGCAAACGTTACAGTGTGCTGACGAACCACCCACACCAGCGCTGCTTCTACCGCTTCGATACGAGCCACGCTTCCTTGAGGGCGTCACCTTTCAAAGCGGATAGAGTTTTTATAAAAAGAAGTTTAAAGTTATTTGACCTCGTTTAAGAGGACTGCTGACCGTAAGTAAACCAGCAAACAAAAATAGCGAGAAAGAAGCATGCACGAATGGGCATTGGCAGAAGCGGTGATCGCAACTGCAATAGAGGAATCGCGAAAAGAAGGGGTGAAAGAGATTACCGAGATAAAACTTAAGATCGGCGAATTGCAGCAGATAGAGCTCGAAATTTTCCAATTTGCCTTAGATGAGATCGCCAAAGCGCACGATGAGTTGCTGACGAATGTGAAGATAGAGATGGAGACAGAACCAGCGATTTTTAGATGCCGCGTTTGTGGAACCGAGTGGGATTATCGAGATACAGGCGCAAACGAGGTCGAAGGAGAAGCGATTCATTTTGCACCCGAGGTTGCTCATGCGTATGTCAGATGTCCGTCGTGTAAGAGTCCGGACTTTGAGGTAATCCAGGGGCGAGGGGTTTTGATAAAATCCATTAAAGGCACGGGCTAACCCGCTTAGCTGGTATGTGCTCAATAAGAAGCGGGAAATCCTAAATCCTAAGCATCGTGGGCTCTGCCCACGTCCCCGCAAGCCCTGAAAGGACTTAATCCCAAACAATACCAAAAACCAAAAATAGGGGTTTGTTTTGATTTTTGATAATTACCTTATCTATCGAGAAGTAAGCACTCGAGACTGTGTATGGCTCAGCATATAACTTTATCCAGAGAATCTTCCCTGAGCGCCTCTTTTATCTCTCTTGATATTCGCCTTCCGGTGCTCATTGGCACATCGTAAAGAAGCTGAGAGTAAGGGGAACCATTAATGTAAAGATTGGTGCCCGCGACAATCCTAGCAGAAATTTCGAACGCTATAAACTCCAAATCTTCTGTGCAGATGGTTTCTATGCAGAAAGGTCCTATCAAGCCGGGAGTGAACAGTTCCTGAGAGGTTTTGATTACTTTCTGACCCATTTCCAGGACTCGTGGTAGGAGCGACTCCCTCACCACAACAGGGAGATTGCCTGTAACTACAAACGAGGGTTCCGGATGGCTATCCTGGAGAATATAAGATAGCCTTGAGATTCCATCAACGTTGGATTCATAGCGGATGTCCATGCTGAGGAGTTCCACCCTATCCGTTAGCGGAGAGTAGAAATAATGGGGATAGAACCTGGTTCCTATTACGTACTCCTGGATGGTAAATTCATCCTTATCGCTCAGGTTAAGTTTTTTGTGCTTTTCTTCAAATTCATCAGGATCGCTTGCAAGGATATAGCCCTTCCCGCCCTTAGCTCCGGGGAATTTCACCATTACTAATCTATCTATATCCGCAGGGTCTCTGAATTCTATGGGTAGTCTCAGCTCTGCACGTTCCAGCCATACTCTCTCCTTCTCGCGGTCTGATTCCCAGTCCAGGACCGCTCTGTTCCCGAACATAGGGACAAACATCTCGTTCTCGATCCTGACTGGTGAGAGATACTCCACAAAGGAGCCATGCGGGATTAAGATGACGTTTCTTTCTAGCAGTTGCTCCTGAAACTCCTTTTCCAGAACTTGCTTAAAATTCTCGACAGTTAGAAGTTCATCCGCAAGCCCGAACTGCCGGTAAACCTCTTCGGTGCCCTTTTTGCAGATCACTATATTCTTGAACCCCTCATCCCGTGCTCCTTTAAGTATCTGGAGTGCGGTATGACTTCCTATCGTAGCTATGGTTATCTTCTCTTTTGCATAGACTTCCAGAATGTGATGGATCTCTTTTCTGGGAATCATCTCATCTCAGGTAACAGTCTCCTCCAACCGGTTCAGTTGAATAGCTTTCCTGATCTCCATAGCCACCCTCTTACCCACCGAGAGCGACTGTCCGTAGTAATATCCGGAATATGGCGTGAACATGGTTCCTGGAGAGCCCTGCACTCGCATGGAGATATCAAAGACTACGGCTGTTTCCTTCGGAGGTCCTGGAATGAAAGCGGACTGTAAAGCAAAGGGGCCTATAATCCCCGGTGGATATTCCACCCTTGCTACATTCACAAATTTCTCGCCAAGCTCAAATATCGGCTCTAAAAGAGATTCCTTCACCGTGCATGAGATATGTCCAGCTTCGATTGCTTTGACATCTATATACTTCAAGGCTTCTAACTGCTGTGTTGCGGGAAGGCGAAGAATGCCGTCCAGATTGGTCTGTCTCCTGGTGTCAGTCCCCAACAGTTCCAGCTTCTGGTCTAAGAGTGAGTAGAAGTAGTTGAAGTTGGACTGCGCACCCATAACAAACTCTTCGATTACCGCTTTCTTCAGTCCTTCCTCTGTTATCTTTCCTGCACGGATCATCTGCTCTGAATTCTTGTAAAAATCGTCTGGAGAAGATGCGAAGAAGAACGCACGCTCGTATTTCCGCTGGGCTTCCGGCGCTTTAACCAGAACCAGGCGGTCTATCTCCTCAGGGTTTTTATATGCTTTAGGATATGGAATGCCTCCCTTTTCCATCAGATAATACTGGTTCCTCTCTGCATCCCGCTCCTCTGCTCGGAGCATGCTTCTGGAGCCGAAGAGTGGTAGAAGGAACTCATCTTCGATCTGGTCGAAGCCCACATATACCTCAAAGGAGCGGTGCGGAATAAAGATTACATTATTTTCACGCATCTGCCTCTGCACCCTTTCCTCGGTTATATCAGAGAATTTGTCTAAGATTATGGTCTGATCCACTATTCCGAGCGAATTTTCAGTCCGATAGTAGCGGTCATAGGTTCTTTCCCTGCCCTTCTGGCACACTACCAAGGTTCTGAAGCCCAGGTCCTTTGCTCCTCGGCATATATCTAATGCGGAATGCGACCCTAAGACACCTATAGCCGCCTCATTCAGGTTGTATTCTCCTAAAACCTCTTTTATCTCTTCTTGTGCAATCATCGGAAACACTAGTATTTTAGTTAACCTGCGTTTAATAAATAATTAGCAGTATGAAGTGAAAAAGCGAGAGTATATCAAAATGGATAATAACACGATATACATAATTGACGTCACGAACAGTGACGGGGTGCAGACGTCGAGATTGGGATTGGCGAAGTTAGAGAAGACTATGCTGAACCTTTATCTGGATGAGGCGGGAGTTTTCCAAAGCGAGTTCGGGTTTCCTGCCACGAGACATGAGACGAATTATTTGAATGCCAATCTGGAGTTGGCGGAAATAGATGCGATGAAGCGCATAAGGCTTGGCGGGTGGATGCGAGCTATAAAAGAGGATGTCGAAGAGGGCTTTCGACGGGTGCCGATGCTGAAGCACGTTAATTTGAGCTTGTCAACATCACGGCAAATGATTGACGTCAAATTCATGGGCGAGTACCGTTGGACGGATATAATTGATGCAATGTGTGAAGCTGTCGTCACAGCAAAGGAAAAGGGTGCGGAGACTATCGGAGTAAATGCAGAAAACGCTTCAAGGACAGAACTCTACCGGCTCATTACATTTGCTGAAGCTGCAAAAGAGCATGGTGCAGACCGGATAAGATACTGCGACACGCTTGGATATGATGACCCGTTCACCATATATGAGCGAGTAAAAGCGCTAGTAGAGGCAGTCAGTATCCCCATCGAACTGCACTGTCGTAATGATTTGGGCATGGCAGTCGCATGCTCTGTAGCGGGTGCCAAAGCAGCGATAGATGCGGGAGTAAATGCATACATCATCACGACAGTGAATGGTATGGGAGAGCGAGCCGGCAATGCTGACCTGGTCTCTACAGTCCTTGCTGTAAAGAAGTCCAGCGGGTTTGAAAACAAATACCACCTGGATGAGCATGTTGATTTAAGCCAGGCATGGAAGATATGCAACTACGCTTCCCTATCATTCCACGTTCCTATTCCTGTCAACCAGCCAGCAGTTGGTGACAACGCCTTTGCACATGAATCCGGCATACATGCTGACGGTGCACTGAAAGACAGCAGAAATTATGAGTTGTATGATTACACCGAAGTAGGCCGGGGGGATATCGAGCGGATTGAGACCGGCAGACTTATAACAACAGGGGAATACTCCGGAATAAAAGGGTTTAAGAACGTAGCGGGAAAATATAAGCTAAAATTCCGGGATGAAGAAGAAGCCCGCGAGATATTGGAACTCGTTCGATATGCAAATGTAGTCACACAGAAGCCTGTGACGGAGGACGAGATGACGTTCATTGCACACTATCCGGATCTTGCAAGGAAGATTATGTCGGTACAACCATGATAGATTTCAAATTTGCAGACCGGGTACTGGAAGTGAAACCGTCGGCAACTTTCAAATACGACACAGCGGCGAAGAAACCGGGCGTGATAAACTTAACCGTAGGTAGACCGGACTTTGACACACCACAGGTAATCAAGGCGGCAGCCAAAAAAGCGTTGGATGAGGGCAGAGTCCATTATACTCCCTCTAAAGGCATACCGGAGCTTAGGAAAGCAATCGCAGATAAACTGGAGGCTGAGAACAATATCGCAGACCTGGACAAGGATAAGATTCTTGTTTCTGGTGGCGGAAAACAGATAATCTACTGCATTCTCATGGCTTTAGCCAATAAAGGCGATGTTGTCGCAATCCCGAACCCCTCCTGGGTGAGTTATGAAGCACAAATCAAGTTGGCTAACGCGGAGGTAGAATGGCTTACCTTAAAGCATGAAGAAGGCTTTGTTCCTGGAGATGACTTTATGACCCAGTTGGAAGAGACAAATGCGAAACTTCTCATCCTGAATTCGCCAAGCAACCCTACAGGGGCGGTTATCCCTGCAAGAATCATCAAAAAGATAATGGATGTGTGCGTTGAAAAAGAGATGTTTGTGATATCTGACGAAATATATGAAAAACTCATCTACGAAGGCAAACATTACAGCCCAGCCAGCGAATACGAGAATGTGATAACCGTGAATGGGTTCAGCAAGACCTACAGTATGACCGGATGGCGGCTTGGATACTGTGCCTACGCTAACCGTGACGTCATTGACAGGATAGACATCATACATCAGCAGTCACTCTCCTGCTGCACGTCCTTCGCACAATACGGTGCACTGGCCGCATTCTCGGATGAAGCGAATGAGGCTTCTGACAAAATGTGCGAAGAATTCAGGAGCCGCCGAAACTACGTGATGAAGCGCATCCGCGAGATGGACGACGTGGTATGCGTCAAGCCTAACGGCGCTTTCTATGTCTTCCCGTATTTCAAAGGCCCTGATGACCTCGAACTGGCAGATAAGCTACTGGAGAAGGGCGTTGGTGTGGTTCCTGGAAGCGCATTCGGCTCCCAGGGCAGAGGATGCATTAGGATAAGTTACGGTAGTGCAAACATCAATTTGCTTTCACAAGCGTTTGATAGGATTATCAGCTGAAACTTTTTAGAATAAAATCATCAAAGATATTTGTATTTACAAGTCCATAGATAGGATATCGAGTGATTACGAAGAAGAGAAGAGGTAAATCGAGAAAGATGGTGATGGATCCGCGTTTAAGCATTATTGATACACGATTAGCGGGAATAAAGCGAGTAATCGCAGTAACAGGCGGTAAAGGAGGTATTGGCAAGAGTTTAACCTCATCTTTGCTCGCATTGACGTTGTCACGATTGGGGTACAAGGTTGGGCTGCTGGATTTGGATTTGTCCGCACCCTCAACGCATGTGATACTGGGAATAGAAGATGTGTATCCGGAAGAAGAGAAAGGAATAGTTCCGCCTGAGGTTCATGGAATAGCGTTTATGAGCATTATTTATTTCACTGGTAACGAGCCCACGCCACTGCGAGGTACCGATATATCCAATGCAATGCTGGAATTGCTCGCCATTACACAGTGGGGTTCCCGGGATTTTCTTATTGTTGACATGCCGCCGGGCATTGGAGATGTGTCTATGGATGTAATAAGATGGTTGAAGCGGGCAGAATTCTTGGTGGTGACCACCGCGTCAAAGGTAGCATTAGAGACTGTGAAGAAAGTAATAAAAATGCTCGATGAGTTGAATAAGCCGATTATCGGCGTTATCGAGAATATGAAGATGAAAGAATCCTCGTCAGTGCAAGAGACGCTGAAAGAATTCGATGTGCCCATCTTAGGCGAAATAGAGTTCGATATGAAACTTGAGGATTCGATCGGGGATGCAAACGCGTTATTAGAGAGCGATGTGGCTGCACGTCTAAAAGAAATCGTTGTGAGCTATCCAGGGTTTAAGTTGAACTCAGACCTTTAGAATTTTGAAAAGGTCTTTTCTAACCTTTTCATTACCTATTATGTCTTCAATTGTGAAAAAATAGTCTATAATGCTCTCGCTATTTTGAATTTCTTTTTCCGCTTTTGTCGTTAACGAAACTCCTTGCATTACCAATACCGTTATTGATTTAGAGTTCTCCTGTTTAGCTCGCCTTAAGCTCTTTAAAGCCGCCCCAAACCTTTCAAGCACGCCAGCAGGGTCAATACCACCTTTTATTTCTACGGCTATTTGGATAAGACCCTTTTTATAAACTCCAATATCCGGTTCGCTGCCTAATACAAATTGCCTTCCAGCTCGTAGTTTTAGTATTTCCCCTTTTCCACGAGATGTCTCTTCAAGCACCAAGCCCTTATCTCGAATCCTTCTTTCTATTATCTCTTTGATCACTATCTCAGCCCGATCGCCCTTTGTATTTTGCCATGAACCCTGTGCTTGCGAACCAGCCGCCATCCCTCGCCACAAATCGAACTCTCTGGTATCTATCTTCTCATCATGTTCATCAGAATGCTGACGATTTTATTCAAATGCTTTGGGATATGTAAAGCAGTTTCATCATTAAGCTGACCCTTTCCTCCTTCATATTTGTTTATGCTCAAGCCTACCCTACCCATTGATTTTTGTGAGACCATAGCAAGCATTCTGTAATAGCTAATTCGTTTTGGATTTTTATAAGAACATCTGGGTGCAAAAACACCCTTATGGGCTTAATTCCTCTATGAATCGCCTTATTCCAAGCTCTATCGGTAATTCCTAACTCCTCTCTATTCCACTCAAAGACTTCTCCTTTTATGCCTTCGAGTTCGTAAGCGATTTCGAGCAATCCCCACTCGTGAAGTTTCTGATGGAAGAACTCGCTCTTCGTAATCTGGTCAATTGTCCAACTTTCTTTCTCTTCATCGGATGGCATGATTATTTCTCCCAAATAACTATGCTCTCTCTTACTGGGACTCTACCATATTTCCTCATCTGTTGAGAACTATTACCTTTATATCGTGCTACTATAATTTCCTTCACCTTAAATCCTGCTTCCTCTGCCATCTCAGAAAGCACTAAATCCACGGGTATCAATTCTCCTTCAAATCTAACATTGTCTACAACCATAGCGACTTTAGCACCAGGAGCAAGGACTTTAAACCATTCGGATATAACTTTTTGCATGTCTATGAAATAAGTTACAATCATGCTCGGGATTTTTGGGTTATTGAGTTTCTTCCTTTCGAGAAGTTCAACCACTTCTTTTATTACAGGGTGCGGTGGAGCTTCATCTTTTCGTATTTTAGATTCAATGTGTGACCTCAGGATACCAAAACGAATTGCCTTTAGCTCCTCAAAATTCTTGACAAAATGGAAACACAACTCAAGCGCATAAGTCCTCGTATAGTCATATCGATTAGCGTATGGCGGTGAGGTAATAATAATAGTGGGCTTTCTCCCGAATTTTATGTTGGATAAATCCCGTGTATCACCAAAATACACATCTGGCATAACATTCTCTGTTACCGATGGGTCATGGGAAGTAGCTTCATACGGTGGACATCTTCTTCTATCTGTGCGATTTTTCGGTTCATTGCATCAATAGGGTTGGAAGTTGTCTTATTGCGGTTTAATCGGAGAAATTGTCCGTCTTTTGACGTGAAGCTGCATTCCTCCAAAATAGAAAAGAATGGGAAGAGGAAAAGGTCAAGATAGGGGGAAGGTAAACCCTCAATAGCGGTTTTTAGTTTCCTAAGCGTTAGAAGCGTTTCATCATCGAAGGCAACTCTCATGATGGGAACATCTAATGCAACTTCGGCGGGCTCACTTCTTTGTATCTTGGGTATTAGAGCAGTCCAGATGCCCTTCAGTTCGTTTTCTTTCAGTACCAAAAACGATGGCAAAGTTTTTGAGATAAAATAAGCGATGGGTAATTTATCGAGTCCCACTGAAGGGATACCGCAAGTCATAGAGGCAAACATCGTTGTCCCCATTCCAGAGAAGGGATCAAACACATAATCGTCGGAATTTGCTTCAAACCGTCTCAAAAACTCCGTTACAAAATCGAAGGCAAAAG
>DATKWH010000122.1:0-2545 GCA_035529655.1 Bathyarchaeia archaeon | reverse complement strand
TCACAATAGAATCATTAATACAAAAGAGGAGTTGCGGTTAGCGGTTAGTGCCGAGATAGATGTATTGTCTATGAAATCAAAGGGGTTTTTATCAAATTATTTTCCAATATTGTTCGGGTAGAATTGGGGTGATTGACTATAGTTTTGAAGGTGAAATAACCCGTAAAGGCCATGGACTCCAAAGGGCATTAATAGTCACCTTACTCCAACATTTAGCTATGACAGTTCCTCTAGAGCCAACCGCCGGGGACTCGGCTGAGGAAGAAACTAATCTTTCAGAATCTAATGACCTTAAATCATCACAAGGACCTGCCCTCATTTTAGCTATCGAGGAACCAGAACTATACCTCCATCCGTCACGTTGTCGTTACCTATCTAACCTCTTACTTCAACTTGCTGAGAGACCGGAAGTCGGCCTTGGTGCCAGCAATCAAATTATCTATACAAGTCATTCTCCCTATTTTGTAGACCTCCACCGTTTTGACCAAATTCGAATGGTGAGAAAAGTGCCTTCACCAGATTCACTTGTGCCGCAGAGTATTGCTACGCATTTTTCACTAAAGCAAGCTGCAGAGGAGATAGCGAAGGTGTGTAATGCGGATCCCGCCGATTTCACTAGAGATAGCTTTAGAGCACGTGCCATGTCTGTTATGAACACTATTGTGAGCGAGGGCTTTTTTGCAGACGTGGTTGTAGTGGTAGAGGGACCATCTGAAGTAAGCACATTATGGAAACTCCAAGAGATCATGCAAAAGGATTGGTCTCAACTTGGAATAGTCATAGTCCCAGCGGGTGGAAAAAATAATATAGACCGTCCTACAGTGATTTTCCGAGGACTTTCTATTCCTACATACTTCATTTTTGATGCGGATTCACAGCTTGTTGGCAAGGGGAAAAAGGAAGAAGATGCGAAAAATCGAAATCATAGCTATCTGCGTCTAGCTGGCGCACCAATAGAGGATTTCCCAGACACTCAGGTTCACAAGACTTGGGCAGTATTCAAGGAGAATCTTGAAGGAATATTCAAAGAAACATTGGGTGATGAGACTTTTCAAATTATTCGAGAGGAGGTGGCATCTGAATTAGGATACGATGAATCCGAGCGTGTAAACAAAAACATTGAGGGTGCTGCACGCTTTATAGAACACATCTATGTAAAGAAATATCAAATACCGAAACTTGAGGAAATCATTGAAAAAGTTACTCAATTACGTAGTAGTAAGGAATAAAATAAGGCTGGCTTCGTATAACAGAGCGTATCTGGCTTCGTGCCTCCGGCACTTCGCCCAAATTCCCCTTCGGGAAACTTCAGATATACTCGAACCGTTAGGCGAAATAGTAAGTTGAAAAAGATGACAAAAATGGATGAAAATTTAACGGAGAAAAACTTGTTAGAACTTTTTAAAGAGTTCAATAAAAATAGAATTGACTACAATATTAGAAAATGGGAAACAATTAAGTTTTTTGAAAGTATTTTCACTGCTTTAATAGTTGCCTCTATCGGTGGTATCATCACAGCAGTCAAATTAGATGTAATAAATAATGTTTTAGTTCTAACAGGATTGCTTTTGCTCCCCATTTGTTCTTGTATCGCACTTTACTTTGGCATACGAAATCTAAATCGAGAGTCAAGGCTTCTTTTTATCGAAGAAGCGTCAATGTTTAAAATTGTAGAGTCCCGAAATTATTTCGTCAAGAAGTTTCACCAAAACGCATGGTGAAGCTCACGGACAAAAAGATCAAATGGGCTGTTAAACAGATAATCAACAAAGGAGAAAGCACTGCGATGGTTGCCGCGATATATGGTGTCTCCGCAAGAAGAATACAGCAACTGGTGAAGAGCTATAAGGAATCAGGGGTATATCCGGTGCTTGATAGGAAAAGAAGACCCAGGACTCCTCTGAGCGATGAGGAGAAACGGATAATTGAAGCAGCTTATAACAAGTCATTCTTAGGGGCTCGTTTACTTCGGTACCACATACGGAAGCATTATAAGCGGAATATTCCGCAAAATAAGATCCATCAGCATCTGCTTGCGGTAGGGCTGGCGAGACCGAACCTGAAGAAGCAGAAGAAGCGCAAACGGTGCAGATATGAACGAGAGCACAGCCTCTCACTGGTGCATGCCGATTGGCTCGACTATGATGGGGTCCAGGTGATCGCGTTCGAGGATGATGCCTCGAGAAAGATTCTCTCGATCGCCGAATTCGCACATGCGACCGCGGACAACGCCATAGTGGCGCTTCAACGTGCGGAAGAAGCAGCAAGCGCGTATCGTGGTCGTATAATCGAGGTTAATACGGATCAAGGCACTCAGTTCTATGCAAGCGGAGGCGAGAAGAAGAGCAAAGGTATCAGCCGGTTTGAACGGTATCTGAGTGTGCGATGCATCAACCACATCCCGTCGAAGCGGAATAATCCGCAAACGAACGGTAAGATCGAGCGTTGGTTCCAAGAGTACAGAAGACATAGATGGAGGTTTGATGGCACATATGCGTTCGCAGAGTGGTACAATAACCGTATCCACGGAGTTCTTGACCTGGAA
>DATKWH010000121.1:0-4295 GCA_035529655.1 Bathyarchaeia archaeon | reverse complement strand
GCACCTGAAACTTCCTTAAGTGCTGCTGTTGCGCCACAGTGGTCAGGATGAAGATGCGTAATCGCTATCACATCAATATCTTTAGGGTCTATTCCATCGCCCTGCATCTCTTTAAGCCGCTGCCCAAGATAATTTTCCAATCCGGGATCTATGAGCACTGTGAGTTCATCCTTTATCACATACGTGTTCGCGTCAAGAGTTCCTTTCTCCTTATACAAATACACGCCGTTTCTAATTCTCATGGTGTTCTTAAGGTGTTGCTAAAATGTAGAGAACAATCAAGCCCGATTCAATAAATGCAGCAACGAGGAGCAGAGGCACAATCAAGATGAGGTAAACTCTCAAACCCTCCCCCAGCTTCATTTTTAACTGTCTTTCCTCTTTCCGCTTAAAAACCTCGCGTGCCAATCTCAAGCCAATCGCCACACTGAGGAAATAAGCGGGGAGTTCAAACATTCCATGCGGCACTATTCTAAGAAAGACAATCAACCCCTCCTCTTTGGCCAACCAGCCGATTAAACCACCATTGAGAACGGCGGAAAACAAGGGGAAAATGCCTATCAACGGCCCAGTTAAGATATTAAGGAAACAAGTAAAGGCGTTATTCAAGAATATCACGATAAAAAACATCAAAAAAATTAGCCATGACGGATAGAGCTCTGTAAAATCTTCTATGCCCTCACTGAGTTGTTGAAGCCACGCCAATGACTCGTTAAAAGTTTCACTCATAAAACCCATATACCCCACGGCAATGGCGCCAATGAAGAGGATAATAACAAACAAGAGGTAAAATCGGAGCGAATAAAGATATTCTCGCAGTACTATTTCTCCTTCTTTCATTTTTATAAATGATGACTTTCAGATTATATACTTTTGAGCATATATACATAGGGGTTATGGCAAAGTCTCCTAAAACGAAGTGCTAGATAAGAAAGCATATTCTGTCGTAGTCGGCAACCTACGCCGTAATTTCCTTACATCATCGCGATAGATAAAAATTTCGTCGACTTTTCCGCTACCCTCGCCTTCCTGCTCTTTGTTCCCCTCTTTTCCTTCCTCTAAGATCCGCCTCACGATCTCGCAATCCAGCTTTCCATGCACCTTTGCTATTCCTCTACCATAGTCCGGCGTTAATTCTATGTAAATAGGGAGCCTCAATTTTCTATGCGCCTCTTCCGGGATGAATCTCGCTATCTCCTCCAGTTCTCCTCTCTTTATGCGATGAATTGCCCCATCTCTTCCCTGCAATGCAGGTTTATCTTCTTTGAGCAATGCCAAAAGAGTCTTTCTTTCAGCGGGCAAATGCACGTTGAGCGCTTTAACCGCCTTTACGAAGATTTTGTCGTCGAACTTGCCTTTCATCATTACTAAATTACATTGAACATGTTAGAATTTGTACTTTCAGCATGAACAACATTTATATAGAACTACAAATATACTTAATAAAGGTGATATGACATGGCACAATTAGGTGGAACACCGATATTGGTTTTGAGAGAAGGCAGTGAGCGAACACGAGGCAGAGATGCGCAGAGCAGGAACATACTTGCAGCGAAGACCATTGCTAATGCTGTTAAATCCACGCTTGGCCCGAAAGGGATGGACAAGATGTTAGTGGATTCAATGGGCGATGTGGTTATAACAAACGACGGGGCAACGATATTAAAAGAGATGGATATCGAGCACCCAGCAGCGAAGATGATGGTGGAGATAGCGAAGACTCAGGATGAAGAGGTTGGGGATGGAACAACGACCGCAGTAATCATTGCGGGCGAGTTGCTCAAGCGTGCGGAGGATCTTCTGGAACAGGAGGTGCATCCAACGTTGATCGTAGCGGGATATAGATTAGCGGCTGAGAGGGCATATGAAATTTTAGATGGTATGGCTGATGATATTTCGCCAACGGATTCAGATGCCCTACGGAAGATAGCACTAACATCTATGACCGGAAAAGGTGCGGGGACTGCACGAGAACTGTTGACCGATCTCGCAGTGAACGCAGTGAGAATGGTAGCGGAAAAAGGAGTGAAAGAGATAGACATTGACAACATAAAGGTAGAGAAGAAAACGGGTGGCAGCACTGAAGATACCACGTTGATCATGGGCATGATAATAGACAAGGAACGTGTGCACCCAGGCATGCCAAAAACAGTGAAGAATGCAAAGGTAGCGCTGATAAATTCTGCTCTAGAAATAGAGAAGACCGAGGTGGATGCGAAAATAGAGATTACCGCACCGGAACAGTTAAAAGCATTCCTGGAAGAAGAGGAGAAGATGCTGAAGGAGATGGTGGAGAAAGTGAAAGCGAGTGGTGCAAACGTGCTCTTCTGCCAGAAAGGAATAGATGACTTGGCACAGCATTATCTTTCAAAAGAAGGCATAGTTGCGGTGAGAAGAGTGAAAGAGAGCGACATGAAGAAGTTGGCGAGTGCAACAGGCGGGAAGATATTGACGAGCTTAGAGGAAATTAGACCCGATGACCTTGGAAAAGCAGGGCAGGTTGAGGAAAGGAAGATCGGCGGTGAGGAGATGATATTCGTCGAGGATTGTCAGAATCCAAAAGCCGTGTCTATACTGCTACGAGGCGGAACAGAGCATGTCGTGGATGAGTTGGAGCGAGGAATGCATGACGCGCTGAAAGTGGTAGCTGTTGCTTTGGAAGATGGCAAGTATGTCGCAGGAGGCGGAGCTGCGGAAATAGAACTGGCGCTCAAGCTGCGGGATTATGCCGCAAGCGTCGGAGGTCGAGAGCAGTTAGCAATACAGGCATTTGCTGATGCTGTCGAAGTCGTTCCGAGGGCGCTCGCCGAGAATGCGGGCTTAGACCCCATCGATATGCTCGTGGCACTTCGATCAGCTCATGAACGAGGCGAGAAGAATGCAGGCTTAGATGTGTTCCTGGGAGAACCGACAGATATGGTAAAGGCAGGTGTTATCGAGCCGCTACGGGTAAAGACGCAGGCTATCAGCTCAGGAACGGAATCAGCAACGATGATTCTGAGGATAGACGATGTAATTGCTTCGAGTAGAGCGTCAATGCCAGCCGGTGGAGGTATGCCTCCAGGTGCCGGTGGCATGGGCATGGGAGAAGAATACTAATTTCTTCTTTTTCCTCTCCCCTTTTTTATTTTTTTAAAAAACGCTGAGAACGTGTGTTTGATTTTAGCATAAGGAGTGGAAGATAGAGGAACAGATAAAAATGGGAAGAATATTAGGCATTGATCTCGGAACGACGAATTCAGAAGCAGCTTTTGTAGACGAAAGTGGCGATGCAAAGATAATACCAAGTGCCGAGGGCAGCGCATACGGCGGAAAGATGTTCCCATCGGTGGTGGCATTTACCAAGGAGGGTCAAAGGTTAGTAGGCGTAGCAGCGAAGCGGCAAGCGGTGGTTAATCCCGAAGGCACTATAAGAGAAACAAAGAGGAAGATGGGCACCTCGGAGAAGATCCACGTAAAGACGGTAAACAAGGATTTCACACCACAAGAAATTTCCGCAATGGTGTTGCAAAAGATAAAAACGGATGCAGAGGCGTATTTAGGCGAGACCGTAGATGCGGCGGTTATTACCGTGCCCGCATATTTCGATGATAATCAGCGGCAGGCGACAAAGGATGCGGGCGAGATCGCGGGATTTGAAGTGAAACGGATAATAAATGAGCCAACGGCAGCGGCAATGGCTTACGGGCTTGGTAAGGGAGGAGAATATAAGGTTGCCGTGCTCGACTTTGGTGGCGGCACGTTTGATGTTACGATTATGGATATTGGTGACGGGGTATTTGAGGTGCTTTCTACTAGCGGGGATACGCAGTTGGGTGGCACCGATATGGATGCCGAGATTATGAATTGGCTTGTTGAAAGATTTAAAGCTAAAGAAGGGATAGATTTGAGGAGCGATCTTACGGCGATGCAGCGATTACGGGATGAAGCGGAACGAGCGAAGATAGAACTCTCATCTTCTATCACTACAACCATTAATCTGCCGTTCGTTGCAGTCTCAGAAGGCGAGCCAAAGCATTTTGAGGAGACACTTACACGGGCGAAAGTAGAAGAATTGGCTGAGCCTACCCTGAGAAGGCTGGACCCACCTATACGACAAGCACTGAAAGATGCAAAGCTCTCGCCCGGCGATATTGACAAGATAATACTTATTGGCGGACCAACGAGGATGCCGATCGTGAAAGAGCGGTTTGAGCGGATATTAGGTAAGAAGGCCGAGGGCGGAGTTGACCCGATGCAGTCGGTGGCGCTCGGTGCGGCGATACAGGCAGGCATATTAGGTGGACAGGTGAAGG
>DATKWH010000120.1:0-5208 GCA_035529655.1 Bathyarchaeia archaeon | reverse complement strand
AGCGGAGAAGGCGTTTAATGGTTCTACACTTGGCGATGCGGTGATACCGCTATGCGCAGCTCTCGCAGCTTCTGAGCATGGCGATGCACGGCGTGCTCTTGACCTGCTCCGCGTATCAGGAGAAATAGCAGAACGTTCGGGATCCAGCGAGGTGTGTGAGGAGCATGTAAGACAGGCGAGTGAGAAGTTAGAGGTGAATCGGGTGGAGGAAGTGGTAAAGACATTACCGCTGCAATCAAAGATTGTGCTCACCAGTGTGCTCGTTTTAAACAGAGAGAGGAGCAAAAGACGCTTCTCCAGCGGCGAAGTTTATAACATGTATCGTAAATTGTGCAATCAATTGGACATGGATGCATTAACGCAGCGGCGGGTTACCGATTTCGTCTCGGAATTGGACATCATGGGCTTGGTAAATGCAGTAATTGTGAGCAAAGGCCGATATGGAAGGACTAAGGAGATCTCACTCAGTGTACCTGAAGAGTGCGTGCAAACAGTCATACTTGAAGACTATAAACTTAAAGCAATATCTCCTATTAGAGTAAGAACGCAGATAACCTTGTAGGGGGTAAATGATACTGGAAATCTTCTCTTCTCTTTTATTTTTATTATTCCTACGCGGGCACAAACTTCGTCCCGTAGTAAATTATTCCCCGCTCACCCTCTTCCCCCAATTTCCTGAACACCGCGCGAACGCGCATCCCGGTGCGTATCGCTTCAGGCTCGCATATCACTTCAGAAAGCATACGAGGCCCCTCATCAAGCTTGATAATCGCTAAGGTATACGGTGTTTGTCTGTTAAGACTCCTTGGCGCTTGATAAACCGTGGTATAGGTAACCACCTCGCCTGTCCCTTTGAATTTATGCGACTCAATGATCCCTTTTCGCCTGCAATCTGGACAGACAGAACGTGGGGGAAAGAAGAAACTCCCACAATTCGTGCAGTGCGTACCTTCTAAATTATACCGTGATTCCTGCTCCCGCCAGAATTTTGCCGTTGACGCCATTTTTTCTTCTACATCTTTTCACTCAGCGATCATAAAGACCTAACCGCCTTTGACATGTTCATGAACATTTCTTCTATATGTATCATAGCATTAATAGAAGTGCATAGTTTCAAATCCGCTTCGCCTTCGTATACCACAAGCCGTGCGAATAGTTTCGATTCATCGTTCGTCATCGTGCGCTTCATCTTCCTTCGTAACGATTCGTGTATCTCTGCTAAAAGTTCTTTTCCGCCTATTCGCTCTTCTCGCATCAAAAATTCTAATCGCGCTCTCAGATCTTTATATCGTCCGTCAAATGCCGAATCTATCAACTCCTCTGCTTTCTTTCTTTGAAAAAACGCATTCTGCGCAACGTCTTCTATCTCCGATTCATTAATCGTTGGTGCTGACGACGCTGCGGTTGCTGCTGCTTCCAGTATAGTTATCGCAGCGCCAGCATCGCCACGCGCATACTCCATGAGCGTTTTTAAACCCCTATCTGTAATGTTAACCCCTTCTTCATCAGCTATTGACCGCATCAACGGCTCCATTGCACCGCTTTTATCTAACGACATGAAGTGCAGGTTCAAGCATCGGGACCGTAGAGCAGGGATGATACCAGCAGGTTTCGTGGTGGAGAAGATGAATCTGCAGGTTTTGTTGCTCCGTTCCGAAATCCTTCGTAACGCTTGCTGTGCATTTACGGGAAGTAAATCGGCGTTACTGAAAAATAATAGTTTGAACGAGGCATTTATGGGTGACAGCGCGGCATATTCCCGTATCATCTCCTTAAAAATGATGAGCGCAGATTTCTGCTCGTTATAAAAGAATTTGAATCTCTTGTTCTCTTTCAACCATTTTTTACCCTGTTCAACGAAATCTGCCGTTTCGATATGCATGATGTTCTCATCATAGAACTCACCATATAACTCCTTCGCTAAGGCATAAACCATAGATGTCTTACCGGTTCCTTTTGGACCCCAGAGCACGAGATTGGGGATTGTTCTCTCCTTGACAAATCCTTGTATCCGTTTCACCACCTCGTCGTGCCCTACTATCTCCTCTAACCGCTTCGGTCTGTATTCTTCAGTCCACATACAACTTTTTCACCTCCGGTAAAAACAGTGGCTAAAAATTTTTTCTTTTAGCACAGGTTTTCTTTTTGTAAAAAGAAAAAGTGTAAAGAAAGTTTAATCAAAGAAAAGGTTCACTACGATCTTACTGCGGGCATACAATGAAATCTTACACTGCTCGCTTCTATCACCGGCGTTCTTCAATCCTCGTAGCCCGGTCTAATGCTACACCCAGGGCTTTGAAAATCGCTTCTATCTTGTGGTGTTCGTTCTCGCCTTTTGCGGATACGTGAATAGTGAAGTGCGCATGCGTGGCAAAGGAATTGATGAAATGTGCTATGTTCTCAGTGCTAATATCCTCCACTCGTTCTTTATCGAAGTCCACCTCTAACACGGTATAGCTCCTTCCCACACCACCTATTCCCCCTATATCCACTGCACATTCCGCAATTGACTCATCCATGGGTACAGTTGCAGAGCCAAACCGCACAGTCTTTTCTCGTTCCTCGGATTCCGCTTTTCCAAGTGCTTTTTTAAACGCTTCACCTAAAACGATACCGGTATCTTCTACGATGTGGTGGCTCAAGTCCCCGCCGGCCTTCACAACCAAATCAAAAAATCCATGCCGCGCAAACGTAGCGAGCATGTGGTCAAAGAATTTTATCGTTGTGTTTATGTCAGTCGTTCCCGTACCATCAAGGTTCAACTCCACCCCGATAGTCGTTTCTTTTGTCCTCCTTTTTAAGCGTGTAGTCCTCATTTTTGGTTCACACCTAACCTAACCTAACCTACCTTTCTTTGGAAAAGAAAAGGGTTTGTTTATATTTAAAAATAGATGGTGTACTTCTTAAAGGTGAAAAGCGTATGAACGAGGCAAAATTCATCGGTAGAGGAAAAGCGAAGGATATCTATCAAAGACCTAATGGCGATATCGTTTTCGTGTTTACCGACCGGGTTACTGCATTTGACGGCATAAAAAAAGCGGAATATAAAGATAAAGGTGCGATTTGCTGTAAACTATCCTGCTTTTGGTTTGATAAGCTCCAGGCAGAAGGGATAAAAACACACTTCAAGGAATATGTACCTCCAAACATGTTAGTGGCAGAGGACGTGAGTATCTTGCCGGTGGAGGTCATAGCACGGAACTTTTTGTATGGCTCGTTATGGAAACGGTATAATAAAGGCGAGGTCGAAATAAACACCGAGTTTATTGCACCGCAGGACGAGAAGAGAGAAGGAATGCCGCTTGCTAAAAGTTATGTGGAATTCACCACCAAATTTGAACGTGTTGATAGGCCGATAACGGAAGAAGAGCTCATAGAGAGTGAATGGATGACCAAGAGCGAAATAGCGCATTTAAAGATGGAGACAATGAAGGTGGGGGAAATATTGAGCACTTATTTGAGCCAAAAGGGGATACTTCTCGCGGATTTCAAGCTGGAGTATGGACGGAGCAAAGTGAGTGGTGATATTCTCATTGCAGACGAGGTTGGCACTCCGGATGGGTGCAGGTTCTGGGATAAAGAGGCATATGAGCGAAGTGGCGAGATACTCAGCTTGGATAAAGACGTTTTTAGGCAAGAAAAAGGTGATCTTTCAGAGGTCTATAATGCGATATATAAGAGAATAATGGATTAACTTAGCGTCTGCTAAGAGAGAACGTATCCTTATTGCAGGCATAAGAAATCTAAAAAGTTTGTAAGTTTATGTACTGCATATACTATGAATAGGATTTATATACTGTATCACGGATCGTTTGGGGAGCTGGTAACAGGTCATCTGGCTACTAGTGGATTTGCAGATCGGATTGTTTGTCTCTACGACCTGAAAGTAACGTCCGTATCGCTTGACGAGCCTGAGAGCGACCTGCCAAAGGACCTGCCACTGTGCGAGTGTGATCTTCTATTGGTGCTGGGGATACTTCCAAAGGCCGGCGACCTTATACCGATCATAGCGGAAAGAACAGGGGCAAAGTCTGTTCTGTGGCCTATTGAGGATCCGAACTTGATACCTGAAGGTAAATATTCAATTGAAGAAGAACTCGCAGAGAAGAATATACATATCGAATTTCCTGAACCGTTTTGCTCATTGGAAACGAGTGAGAATGAAGAGATCAAATCTTTTGTTGAATCCTTTGGCAAGCCTGAGTTTGAACTACGAGTTAATGAGAAGAAGAAGGTAATCGAGGAAGTAAAAGTCATCAGGGATACCCCCTGCGGTTCCGCATCAAAAGTTGCCGCGAAGCTGGTGGGGATGTCATACGAGAATATGAAATCGTTTGAGGAACAGGTCATGCAGATGCATGATAACGAGTGCGTGGCTTACATGGGTCCGGAACGACCAGTAATGCAGCAGGCCGGTAGATTGCTTGTAGATGCGTTTAAGAAGGCTATACCATCAAACTTTTCTTAGAAGTTTGACCAAAAATACTTCGCGGAGAATTCAATCTCTTTTCTCTTTGCTCTTTTCTGAATGCACTCATTATCCATTCGGTTTCTGTTTGTTTATTGGAAACGTTTTAAAAAAGCAAATAACAGATATAACTTATTTTAATCGATATTCATATGACCAAAGAGCCGACATTTATATAGAACTTTCCATTATCGATCGAAAATCTCCCCTTCCAGCAGACTATAGAACAGAATATGAAATATCATATGACTGGATACAAAATCAATTAATAGAAGCTCAAAGAACAGATATTTGTCTAAATGGGAATGAGAAAAATGGCGAATAACAAAATCTATTGCAGCAAACGCGGATGCCTCCGACGTTCAGTCGGGGATGGCAAGGATGGGGCTTTCTTTTCTAAGAAAAGCTCACAGATAATTCTGAAAATAAAGCTCACCAACGAATTTTTCCATAAAGTTCTCTTCCTCTTGCCATTTTTTCATCACCCCTTTTTAAGCGCCTCTATTCTTTTCTTCACTTCTTCCATCTCTTTCTCCAACTTACTTGCCATATTCGATAACTGTTCGAGTTCTTCCTCTTTCGTTCGAGGTGCTTGTGGTGCTTGTGGTTGCTGAGGCATTGGTTGTTGCATGCCAAGTCCCATACCTCTGCCCATGCCACGACCTCCACCGCCGCCTCGTCCGCCACCCATGCCCATACCAGATCCGGTACCCATTCCGGCACCCATACCAGCATGAGCG
>DATKWH010000119.1:0-13526 GCA_035529655.1 Bathyarchaeia archaeon | reverse complement strand
AGAGTCTTGTAAAAAGATAACGGGTCGCCACTATAGCTCGATTCAAGCCTTCTTGAAAGAACCACCTGAAATATATCCCCTTCTCTGATATACTCCTTTGCTTTTACCACTCCTTCTTCAAATTCATCTTTTCCTATTTCTGCATGAAGGGAAGACACGGAAAAATCATCAACCTCATTCTCTCCTCCTTTACCCACCAGGTCTTCTATCGCATTATTCTCCTTCTTGTACGATACGAGAGTCACTTCCTTCTTGAGATGATCGAAACAGAGCAGGTATGCAGGTATGATGAAGTGCGCGTCTGGACATCCCAACGTATCCGGGAGTGAGGAAGGGAGATTTTCAAAAAATCTGACAATGTCATAAGAGAAGAAGCCTACAAGACCACCTGAGAATGGCAATGTCTCTACTCCATCGCACTCGAAGGAATTAAGTACTCTCGCCATCTCCTCATAAGGGTCTTCCACCCTGTAGCTTTCGCCATTAATCTCCACTTCCCGCCCTTTAGATTTGAATTCCAATAGCGGGTCGAAACCAATGAATGAATATCTCGCAATCTTTTCCCTCCCCTCTACTGATTCGAGTAGGAAACTCTTGTCAAAGATGCTTCTTATCCGTGAAAAAACTTCAAGAGGGGTGAATGGTATATCCACCCTTCTTACGCTGTTCGTTAAAATTCTCTTTTCCATCTACCTGTTCATTCTATTTTCGGCAAGTTCTCCAGCGCCTGTTTCACCAACTCCACGGGATACTCATAGTCCACGAGTTTTCCTTGTAGAAAAACATCGTATGCCCCTAAGTCGAAATGCCCGTGACCACTGTTATTGAAGAAGATCACTTCTTCTTTACCTTCTTCCTTGCATCGCAACGCTTCGTCTATAACCGCTTTCACTTCGTGCGCTGATTCTGGTGCTATTATATGCCCTTCGGTCTCGGCAAACAATTTCGCAGCCTTGAAAACCTCGGTTTGATGATATGCCGCCGCATCGATATATCCGTCCTTCACCAATTTGCACAGCAAGGGAGAGTCTCCGTGGTATCGCAACCCACCAGCGTGAATTGGTGGCGGAATAAACGTATGCCCTAAGGTGTACATCATCAATATGGGTGCCATCCCCGCGGTATCTCCGTAATCATAGAGATAAAGCCCCTTGGTAAGCGTGGGACACGACATCGGCTCACAAGCAAGTATTTTCAGGTCTGGTCTCTTGCCGGTGAGCTTATCGGCGACGAACGGGAAAGTAGCGCCACTAAAGTTACTGCCTCCTCCTACGTTTCCGCAGATGAAATCGGGATATTCGTCTATCATCTCAAAAGCCTTCTTCGCCTCCAATCCCACGACCGTTTGATGAAGCACAACATGGTTCAGAACCGACCCGATAGCGTAGTTAGAATCATCGTGCGTGGCTGCATCCTCTACCGCCTCAGAAATGGCCATCCCTAAACTACCAGATGTATTCGGATCCTCTGCTAAAACTTTCCTCCCATATTCCGTATTCTTGCTTGGGCTTCGGTACACTTCCCCGTCCCATGTCTCCATCATTATCCTCCGGTATGGTTTCTGGTCGTAACTTGCACCAACCATGTAGACCGTAGCCTTCAACCCGAACAGCATAGCGCCAAATGAAAGTGCTGAGCCCCACTGACCCGCTCCCGTTTCTGTTGCTAACCGCTCTACCCCCGCCTTCATATTGTAATATGCCTGTGCAACTGCTGTGTTTGGCTTATGGCTCCCTGGCGGGCTAACGCCCTCCCACTTGTAATAAATCCTCGCGGGCGTCTTCAGTTTCTCCTCCAATCGCTTCGCCCTATACAACGGCGTTGGTCTCCAGAGCCTGTAAACGTCCCTCACTTCCTCTGGTATTGGAATCCATCGCTCTGTAGTCATTTCTTGCCGTACTATCTCCATCGGAAAGATGGGTGCAAAATCCTCTGGTTTTGCGGGCTCCTTCGTCATCGGATTGAGCGGTGGCTCTGGTAGCGAAGGCATGTCTGCCTGTATATTGTACCACTCCTTCGGGATCTCTTCTTCGTCGAGAAATATCTTCTCTTTTATGTTCATCTTCTCACCTCAATGTGCATTTATGCACTTAGAAGTATAAAAATGTACGTATATAAAGCATGCCGTGTTGCAACCTCATCACGGGTGCTTGGTAAAGTGGTGCAATCAAGAATCAAAATAAGTCAACTAATGACCACCAATCTTTAAAGGCTAAACCAATACCTCTTTTATCTCCGCTATCGGAACACGAACTTGCTTCATCGTGTCTCTTTCCCGTATCGTCACCGTATCATCTTCCAACGTTTCGTAATCTATGGTAATGCAATAAGGCGTGCCGATCTCATCCTGACGGCGATACCGCTTACCAATACTGCCGGAATTATCATATTCAACGAAGAATGATGCATCCCTGAGCTTCTGAAACACCTCACTTGCCTTGCTCTTCAACTCATCACGATTAAGTAAGGGAAACACCGCCGCTTGTATCGGTGCGATCTCGCTTTTGAACTGCAGCACTCGCCTGCTATCCTTGCCCACCTGCTCTTCATAAAAAGCACTTTCCAGCAACGCATAAATTATCCGATCTATTCCAAACGAAGGCTCAATCACATGCGGGATGATCTTTCCCGATTCAGCATGCACGCGCATATCAACATTCAAAGACGATGCATGCGCTGATAGGTCGTAATCACCGCGATCCGCGACACCCACGATCTCCATCCAGCCATACCTATCACTAAGGAACTCGGCATCCCAGCAATCTGTTGCATAATGCGCCATCTCATCCGGCAGATGCTGCCTGAATTGTAATTTAGCGCGTGGAAGTCCTATGCTTTCCAGGAACTCATCCACCCTCGCTACATGATAGCCCAGATACTCATTTGCAATTATCCCACGACTTACTGCCTCCCCTGCACTCGTCTCCTCCGCTTTACCGTCACTTGGAACGATCCTCAGCTTTCTATCCTTTACTTCCTCAAATCTTGGGTGGTTGTTCTTCTCAGCAGGGTCTACAAAAAGTTCCACCTCGGCCAGCGTAAATTCCCGCAGTCGAATAAGGCTTTGTCTCGGTGAGATCTCATTCCGGTACGCCTTCCCGATTTGTATTATACCAAAAGGCAGTTTATCACGGTTGAACTTCAGCAAGCGTTGAAAATTGATGAACATGCCCTGTGCAGTCTCAGGTCTCAGATAGCCTTCGCTTTTCTTAGCCGCTTGTTCGTCACCTGCACCTTTAGTCACACCTATCCTCGTCTGGAACATCAAATTCAACTCGCCAGATGCTTCAAGCTCTCCACCACATTCCGGGCATTTCACATTTACATTCACATTTTCATCCACACGGAAAACACTTTTGCAACCCTTACACATCACTGTGGGATCTGTAAAGCTCTCCAAATGCCCTGACGACTCAAATACGCCCCTCGGTGCGATGGTCGTGGTCTCGATCTCGTAAAAGCCCTCGCGCCTGTAAAAATCTCGCCATTTTTCCTCCACTCGTCTTTTTAACAATGCGCCCAAAGGCCCGTAATCATAGAAACCCGCTGCACCACCGTAGATCTCAAATGCCTGCCATATAAAACCCCTTCTACGAGCGAGTTCTGCGGTTTCATCCTTCCTTCCTTCTTTACCTGCTCCTACCATCTCTTATTGTCCTATTCGTCCCTCTTATTTTAGAACACTAATAAATAAAATAAGAAACAGATATCCTTCTAATCTCTTTTAGCACCGGTTTTCTCTTCCAAAGAAAAAACAGTTTTGATTTGCACTTCTGATTGCGCTACTACTCTATTCTCGTAGCGTGTTCCGCTCTGCCTAAAAATCCCTACTAAAAAGCCTATTTCCCCTTACTACTACTGTAAAACCCGCAAAAGATCTCTATCAATGAGCAGCCCTATCAACTTCCCTCTTGCGGAAATAACGGGAAGCTGGTCGAACCGCCCTTCGATCATCATCTTTGCACATGCACCCACCTCAAAATTGCGAGTCACTGTAACTACTTCCTTCACCATTATATCCTTTATAAGCTTATCAGGCAATCTTATCTTCGATACACTATAGTACAGTTTCATTGTATCCCTCATCCCATCTAATGACCACTGGTCCCCGTCAGAGCCCAAAGATAAGTCCGAATGTCCCATCCCTTCTTCTATTACCGCAGCATTTATCAAATCCTGATCAGTTATCAATCCCGCTATTTCGAACTCTGAATTGAGAACTGGAACTGCGTTTACCCTCGCAAGTTCCATTAGTCGACCTGCAACTGATAACGGCATCTCGTCCCACAGAGCGATGGTCTTATCTCTTATGTACCCGTTTATGGGGGTATTATCCTCCCATCTTGCTATTTCTCTAATGAAATCAGCAACTGTTACCAACCCTACGAGCTTCTCGCCATCCACCACCGGTAAACGGCGTATAGCAGACGAACGGATAACTTTAGCCGCTTCTGCAATGGTCGCGTCTGGACTGATTACAATGGGGTCCCTGCTCATTAGCAATGCCACCTGTTCCTCATCAGGGTTTCTCAACAGATCTTGCCTCGTAACGACGCCCACTACTTTTCCATCCTTAACAACCAGAACGCCTGAGATGTGTTTTTCCTTAAAAATATCCATTACATCCTCTCTCGTCCCTGGTACTGTCACGTAAGCGACATCTTTTACCATTATATCACTTACGTTTATCCTCTCGCGTTCTTTCTGCTTATTCGTCATTCAGCTTCCATTAGTTTGTAAACACTATCGTGTAACCTTACCCGCTCTTTCACCTTCAGCCCGATTGACTGCCCCGCAGTAGCAGTCTCCACCTTTTTATTTTCTATCTCCAGTGAATCTATAACCTGCTCAAAAGAGGTTGTTGCCCCTTCCACTCTTATTTTCGCCCCTACCGCTATATCCTCACTCAACTCGACCACAGCCACACCTATCTTCGAGAAGTAATGCGTAATTTTTCCTATTAGCTTCTTCTCTGCCATTTTATCCACCTTCTCTAATTTTATTTTATATCTATCTTGTATTTTCCCTCATAATGTAAAAAAGATATCTCCTTGGCAGGTTCAATCCGCTCCTTCTCCTTCAATTCTTCTGGTATTTTAAGTTCAATAGTTGAATAGTCCTCAAGGTCCATAATCTGCGCAGTGTCATCCAAAACTGAGAGCACCTGACCACTCCTTCGCTCTATTATTGGCACATACAACTTCGCAGTAACCGGATGAACTGCCGATCTTTTTTGCGAATCGAATACACCAATCCCTTCCAGTCTCGCTTTTGCCGCTCCATGCTTTCCAGGCTTTGAAGTGGTTATGCTCATTATCGTACTCGGCTCATCGTCCATAATAACGTATTTTCCTTCTTTTAACATCCTTACTTCTGTTAGTTCCTTCATATTTTATCTTGCGCCTCCACTTATCCCTCCTTTTCTCTCTTTCCCCTGCATCCCCTTTTATGTACGCCTGCGATAGATTTATAAGTACCTAAGACATAAATATAACTGGAGGGAACAAGGAACAAGGTGTCGTGGTTCATCCTAAAAATTATCGTTCTATTTGTGCTACTACTACTGTCTGGATTCTTCGCTGGCTCCGAAACCGCTCTAATTAGGATGGGGAGGGTAAAAGCCAGGTCTCTGCTAAAAAGCGGTGTGAAAGGTGCTGATACCGTCCAGAAACTGGTGAACGAGCCTGACGCTTTTCTCACAACCGTGCTTATCGGGAACAATGTGGTAAACATCGCAGCGTCTGCATTGGCTACCTCTATTGCCATAGAGTATTTCGGTGATTTTGGCGTAGGCATCGCAATGGGTGTGATGACTTTTTTGATCCTCACTTTTGGTGAAATCATACCCAAGACATTTGCCGTATACCATGCCGAACGAATTTCTATCGCTGTTTCTAAGCCGTTGGAGATTTTGATTTTTGTATTGCGTCCTGTTATAAAAGTTCTTTCTGTTATGACAAACGCTTTTGGTAAGATGTTAGGTGTGAAGATGCAACAGAGAGGATTGCTATCTGAGGAGGAGGTGAAGACGTTTCTTGATATAGGAGAAGAGGACGGAGCAATAGAGGAGGATGAAAAAGAGATGATAAACGGCGTGCTCAAGCTTGATTATATTACAGTAGAGAACGTGATGACACAAAAGGAGGATATGGTTTGCCTCGAAGCTCATCAAAGTGTGGATTCCGCTGTAGAACTAATAAAAAAGTATGGATATTCAAGAATTCCGGTATTCGAGGGGACTGAGGATAATATTGTGGGGATATTATATGCGAGAGATTTGCTGATAAACGCGAATGATAGCACTATTCCACTAAAAAAGCTGATGAAGTCCGCTTATTTTGTACCGGAAACAGCACGAGTAGATGACCTCCTTAAAGAATTTCGGGAGGGTAAATTCCACATCGCAATTGTCGTGGATGAAGAAGGAAGAACAAAGGGTTTGATTAGCTTAGAGGACCTTTTAGAGGAGATAGTGGGGAGTATATATGATGAGTACGACGTGAGAAAAATAAAAAGCTAAACAGAGTTACAGAGAATAAGCTAAAATCACGCAACAGCAGCGTACAGACCTACTTCTTATATCTCATCCTCTTACGCCGCTTCTTCAACTTGTGCTTCCGCATCTTTGCCAGCTTTCGCTTCTTTCCACAGGGAATTTGAAATCACCACCTATCTTATCCGTTATTTATACTCTCTTTAATTAATATATAAATATTTCATTAGTGTGAGAAAGACATTGGGATGGAGATGAGATGGGGAGGATAGAGCGGCCACCAAGTTGGATATTGAAATACCGTGAAAGGATAGAGCAGGGAAAGATAACCGTAGAGGGGATTCTGGAGGAGGAGAACAAGATACGAGAGTTGCCGATAAAGGTATCATCAGTGACGAGAGCGATAAATGCCCTTGGGCATCCTATTACAGGAATGCGAAGCGGAAAGATGGCTGAAGTGAAAGAGGGAGAAGCGAAGGGAACCGTTGAATCCGGCGAAAAAACAGAAAGCGGTCCGGGGTGGCTGCAGAAATACCGTGAAATGATAGAGCAGGGAAAGATAACCGTGGATGAGATTCTGGAGGAGGAGAACAAGATACGAGAGTTGCCGATAAAACGGTCGTCAGTGACGAGAGCGGTAAACTCCATGGGCTATCCTATTACAGAGATGCGAAGCGGAAAGATGGCTGAAGTGAAAGAAGTAGAAAAAACAAAAAAAGCAGGCGGGGCAGAAGCGGTTGTTTATTCTTCCAGCATTGGTAAACTATCGGCAGCGACGGCGAAGAGATTTAATGAGATAAAGAGAAGCTGGGAGGAAGACTTAGATAAATCCTTGCATAATGACTATTTTGTCAACATACTCCTTGCGTTAGCAAAGCTCGCTGAACACGGGAAATCACTTGCGCCAGTGAATAGATAAAATAGAATGCGGATACTGGTAGCTGAGTATGCAGTAGGTGGGTGCGAGGGAAAGAGCGTCTCGTTATTAAGAGAAGGAAAAGCGATGCTTTCAACGCTAAAAGAGGGATTTGAGCGGATGGGACATGAAGTTGTCTATCCAGAGGCGGAAACTGATTTTGAAGCAGCAGTGGATAAGCTATCAAAGGGGAGCGATGCAGGCATTGTTATCGCTCCTGATGATAAGTTATGCACGCTTACAGAGCTTATTGAGTCAAATACAGTCAATTTGGGCTGTCCTTCAGATTCTATAAAAATATGCGCTGATAAGATGCTGACATCAAAAATTTTAAGCGGGAAAGGAATACCTGTGCCCAGAATTGTATCAGTGGAAGAAGTAGAGAGAAATGAAGGGCAGAGGTACGTGAGTAAGCCGAGGTACGGATGTGCGTCGGAAGACGTTTTTATACTGAATGCAGAGAAATACCACGAAGTTCCATCCCTTTACAATAACGCTGATCATATTATCACGGAATTCATAGCCGGGGATGATATAAGCAGCAGCATCATTGCGGGAAAATCCTCTGTATTGCCATTAACAATAAACAAGCAATTTATACGGACAGAGGGAGAACGCCTGCGCTACGAGGGGGGATTTGTTCCTTATTTTATAGGGCATGAAGCAGAGAGCGAGATAATGCGCATAAGTAAGAGGGCGGTAACCATACTGCACTGTAGGGGCTATGTGGGGATAGATTTCGTATTAGGTGAAGATGGAACGGCATACGTTGTGGACGTGAATCCCAGACCTACAACGTCAATCGTAGGAATAGCAAAGGTGTTGAATTATGAGGTCTCGGATTTGATATTACGAGCAAAAATTGGAACGTTACCTATGGCTGGGGCCGTAAAAACAGAAGGACGTTTTGTTTTTAATCTCTCGTAGAAAGTTAATAATAACACAATCTCAAAGAGATTTATCTTTTAAAATTAATGCTATCTTTTAGCGAGTGAAGAGTGAAAAGATGCGTAAAGTCAAGAGAATTGAAGGAATAGCAAAGGATACCCTGGAGTTCATTCTGGAAGTGTGCAAATCTAATCATCCACGGGAATTCATCGGGATGTTGTGCGTTGATGGGGATCTCATAACCGACATTTTTTTTCTCCCAGGCACGATTTCATCCGATGAAAATGCGATTATACGAATGGACATGATGCCAACGGGGCTTTGCTATGTTGGATCGGTTCATAGTCACCCCCATCCAGCAGCTACGAGACCGTCAGAGCAAGATTTGTTGATGTACTCCAAAACAGGAGATTATCATATCATTGCATGTTACCCTTATGGAACTCACAACTGGAAATGTTATAATGCTAACGGCGAAGAGCGGGTGTTGGAAATAGTGGAAAGGGATTTAGAGATGTTGAAAGTAGGGGGAGAACAGCAATGGTAAGGGTTTTGGCAACAGGGACATTTGAAATACTTCATCCGGGGCATTTACTTTTCTTGGAGGAAGCGAAGAAACTGGGTGATGAACTCTTCGTTATTATTGGAAGAGATGTAAACGTGAGAAAGCGAAAAAGAACGCCGATTATACCCGAGGAGCAGAGGTTGCAGATGGTCTCAGCTTTGAAAATGGTGGACAAAGCGATGTTGGGTAGCGAAAAAGATATATATGAACCTTTATATAGTGTAAAACCTGACATAATAGCATTAGGTTATGATCAGGCTTTCGATGAAGAGAAGCTGGAGCGGGAGCTTAGAGCACGAGGCTTTCATTCAAAGGTTATCCGTATAAAAAAGCATAATTCAAATGCCTTTTGTAAGGCAGAAGAGATTATAAAAAGAATACTGGAATCCGTGGAGGGATGAATATGGAAGAAGAGCGTGGATTGACTCGAATAGGAGTGTCGCTACCCTCAAATCTGTTGAACAAGTTTGACACGATAATAGGAGGGCGGGGGTACTCATCGAGGTCTGAAGGGATAAGAGATGCGATTAGAGCCTATATCGTAGAGTATGAATGGATGGAGCGTGAATCAGGTGAGGAGATAGGGACAGTGACCTATCTCTATGATCATGACCAAAGGGGACTGGGCGATGAACTAACAGAAGTGCAACATCATTTTATAGGCATGATAAAGTCGTCAACACACATTCATTTAGACAACGAGAATTGTTTTGAGATAATAGTGATACAGGGAGATGCGAAGAAGATAAAGGAGTTGGCGGAAAATATAATGAGTTTGAAAGGGGTTAAACATGTGAAGTTGACAACAACTCATGGAGGAATATAAACAATGGAAATAATGGATCAAGTAAAGAAGGGAACGACTACCGTTGGTTTAATCTGTGATGGCGGTGTAGTGCTGGCGAGCGAGAAGAGAGCGACAATGGGCTCTTTTATTGCTTCTAAAGCAGCGAAGAAGATCTATCAGGTGGACGACCGCCTGGGAATAACAACGGCTGGGATAGTAGGAGATGCGCAGGCACTGATTAGAATGATGTCAGTAGAGGGGAAACTTTACAAGATACGAAGAGGAGAGCCTATGACGGTAAACGCAATGGCAACGTTGATGTCCAATGTGCTGAACGGGCAGCGGTTCTACCCATATATCGTGCAACTCCTGCTCGGAGGCATGGACAGGAATGGGGCACACATATTCTCGATAGACCCTCTTGGAGGTAATACCGAGGAGAAGGAAGTAGCAGCCACGGGTTCTGGCTCTCCTATTGCCTATGGTGTGCTGGAGGATAGATATTCAAAAGACATGTCGCTGGAAGCAGGGACAGCGCTCGCGATACAGGCATTGTATTCTGCGATAAGCAGGGACAGCGCCTCAGGTGGGGAGATTGAAGTGGTTGTGATAACTGAGGATAAGTATGAGACGTTAAGCGAGGAGAGGATAAAAAAGCTAAGGAAGTCTCTTAACTGATTCTTTATTCAGGTAGTTGTTAGGACTTACGAAAAGGAACAGAAAGCAGATCACTCGTGCAGTTAGCGGGTAAAAGTAAGGATTGGAATGTATGGTTAGATAGAGTAAATGGACGCTGCAGTGGACTAAACAAAAAACGATTGATGAGATAATGGACAATGTCAGCAGAAGAAACGCTTTTGGAATTAAAGAGGAGAATAGCAGAGTTATTACCGGGTAATGTGCGCATTACCGGTGTGGAATTTGAAGGATCAGAACTCGTTATATACACAGAAGACGCGCAGACCTTCGTTGACGATGGTGCTATAGTTCGAACATTAGCGAAGGAATTGAAGAAGAGGATATCGGTTAGACCAAGTAGCGATATACTGATGGAGCCGGAAAAGGCCACTAAGGTTATTCGTGATATTATACCTGAGGAGGGCGGCATAAAAGATATTTATTTCGATATGGACAAGGCAGAGGTAATAATAGAAGCTGAAAAGCCCGGATTGGTGATAGGCACGCATGGAACAACATTGAGAGAAGTTGCAAAGGTGATAGGATGGCGGCCTAACGTTATCAGAGCACCACCAATAGAATCGTCAATAATAAAAAGCATAAGGCGATATCTACGGGAGGAGAGCGAATTCAGGAAGGCTTTTCTGAAGAAAGTCGGAAGGAAGATATACAGTGATAAGACAAAAGAAGATGAATGGGTGCGTGTAACAGCCTTAGGTGGATGCAGAGAGGTAGGACGAAATTCATTCATGCTTTCTACGCCGGAGACGAGGATATTAATAGATTGTGGAGTGAGTGTGGGCTCAGAGGGAACGCCGTACCTGTATGCTCCTGAAGTATTACCGATAAGTGATATAGATGCTGTAGTAATAACACATGCACATCTTGATCACTCAGGTTTAGTGCCTCTGTTATTCTTATACGGGTATGACGGCCCCGTTTACATGACCCAACCAACGAGAGACCTTACGTCACTCCTGCTGCTTGACTATATAGAGGTTTCAGCACGAGAGGGAAAGAAGATACCGTATAAATCAGCCTTTATACGCGATGCGATAAGACATACGATTACGTTGAAGTATGGAGATGTAACAGATATAGCACCTGATGTGAAGCTCACCCTTTATAATGCCGGGCACATACTGGGTTCTTCGGTTGCGTATTTCCATGCAGGTAAGGGGCTTTATAATATCGCATTTACGGGTGACATCAAGTATGAGCGCACGTTTCTTTTCGACCCTGCCTTCAATGGTTTTTCAAGGCTCGAAGCATTGGTTATGGAATCTACGTACGGTGGTATGAATGACTTACAGCCGTCGAGACGAGAAGCGGAGAAGGATTTAAAAGGGGAGATAGAGCGGACGATACAGAAGGGTGGGAAAGTGCTAATACCTGCTTTTGCGGTTGGTCGTTCGCAAGAGGTGATGATAGCATTGGAGGTGATGCAATTGGAGGTGCCGGTGTATTTAGACGGTATGATCTGGGAGGCGACGGCAGTCCATACTGCATATCCAGAGTATCTCAACAAGAGTCTAAAGAATTCTATATTTCAGGGAAAGAACCCCTTCTTATCTGATATTTTTGTTCGCGTGGACGATGCAGAAAAGAGGAAGGCGGTGATAGAGGAGAATGAACCCTCTATCATACTTTCTACTTCGGGCATGCTAAACGGCGGTCCTGTGCTTGAATATCTGAAAGGACTTGCCGGAAATGAAAAAAATACTCTTGTCTTTGTTGGTTACCAAGCGGAAGGAACTCTGGGCAGGAGAATACAGAAAGGGTGGACTGAGATGCAGTTTTCAAATGAGGGCAGGATGGAGAATATAAAAGTAGGGATGGATATAGCAACAATAGATGGTTTTTCTGGGCACTCTGACCGTAATCAATTGGTTGAATACGTGCGGCGAATACGACCTCTACCGTCCAAGGTGATGTGCATGCATGGAGAGAATAGCAAATGCATGGCATTGGCAAGTGGAATACACAAGAAGCTCAATATAGAGACGGTAGCGCCTATGAACTTGGAGACTATACGATTAGTATGAGGCTAAACGCACCTTGAATAGGCAAAGACCTATTTTAATCGCGCCACCGTGCCAGTAATCATGATTATGGTGTAGCACAGAGGGGTTTATATATGTACATACTTACACTTCTAAGTACATAAATGCACATTGAGGTGAGAAGATGGACATGAAAGCGAAGATAATACGGCAAGGAGTTCAATATAGGGGCGGTAGCGCCCATGAATTTGGAGACTATTGGAGAGTATAATACTATAATTATTGTATAAGGATAAATGCGAATTGCCAACTAAATGGTAGGGTATAAAAGTAAAAGGATAGGAAAGAGGTAGGGAGGAGAAAATGACAAGTATAAGAGAGAGAATGGAGGGGATGAGTATAGGGAAGAGTATAAGGATGGAAAGAATCGTAGACCGGAAGAGCGGGAGAAGTGTTGTTGTTCCAATGGACCATGGGGTAACATCCGGTCCAATATACGGATTGACGGACATGAGGAGCGCAGTGAATGCAGTAGCAGAAGGAGGAGCAAATGCGGTTCTCTTGCATAAAGGTATTGTAATAGCGGGCCATCGGAGATACGGTAAGGATATAGGGCTCATCATTCACCTATCCGCGAGCACTTCGTTGGGACCTGACCCCTTAAACAAAGTTCTCGTTGCAACGGTAGAAGAAGCAATAAAATTAGGAGCGGATGCGGTCTCAATGCACGTGAATGTAGGTGCGGAGAACGAGCCGGAGATGCTTGAGGCGCTTGGAATGACCACACTGGTATGTGAGGAGTGGAGCATGCCCCTTTTGGCGATGATGTATCCGCGTGGTAAAAAGGTAAAGAATGAGCACGATCCAGAGCTGGTGATGCATGCGGCTCGTGTTGGCGCTGAACTTGGCGCTGATGTGATAAAGACAAATTATACTGGTGACCCTGATTCCTTCAAGGAGGTGATACGCGGTTGTCCAGTGCCAGTGATAATAGCAGGAGGGCCCAAGGCGAATACGGATGCGGAAGTGATGAGGATGGTAGAAGATGCTATTTCCGCGGGTGCCTCTGGTGTGTCGATAGGTAGAAATGTATTTCAGCATAAGAGCCCGGCAAATATGACGAAAGCAATGTGTAAGATAGTGCATGAAGGCAGTTCGGCAGAAGAGGCAATGGGAATGCTATGAAAAATCACAAT
>DATKWH010000118.1:0-11087 GCA_035529655.1 Bathyarchaeia archaeon | reverse complement strand
ACTTCAGTTCCGCGCTTGCTACCGCCCTTGCCACACGCTCGAACATTTGACGTGGAGTCTCGATAACTTCTCCACATTCATCCTTTAACAAGTATCGCCTCTTTAACACCTCTGCGGCATTCAATGAAAGTTTCAAATCATCTTTAACACTCATAAATCTCCTCTTATTTCATCCTTATCTCGCTGAATATTTATATTTTAAGTTTAGTCGCCTTCCTTGTCAATGATTAGAGTAGTGAAGTCGCAGGGATTGATTAGGTGGTGGCGTATCTTTATGACTTCTCTTTCACATAAATCACATCCCCTTCTTTGAGCCTGCTGAGAAAGGACATTGTTGAAGTTGATAGTGAAGGAATTGAAAGGACGATATTTGCACCATCGAGAGTTTCACCCGTAGGCCCATATTCCTTGTTATCCTCCATTCTTATCCCCATCATCCCACGGTTCGACCTGGACATGTTAGTAACGCCAAGCACTCCCTTTTTAACCCCCTTTTTTGACAAGTTCTCGGGCACGAGTGTTCCAGCTTCATCAGCATTTCCCTGAAATAGAACCAGCATTCCGGGAACGGCGAAATGCACTTTTAAATGCCCTATTGGCCTGTTAATCAACCCGGTAACCTTCTTGAAATACCATATGGTCTTGGGCGCTTCTTTATGAAATAATCGCACGTCAAGCACCGCTTCCTCATCAACACCAACTGTCCTTACTGTCCCCCGGTCTATAATTTCCATTGTCAATGCAGGTATCTGGTCTACAACTACCGCGTTATCATCTTGATTTCCTTCTCTTACCTGCTCGATATCTTCCTGCTCAAAAAACTCCTCGGCTTCCTTTTGTGTCTTCCCCACTACCATCATCCACTTCGGCTCGGTCACCGTGTAAATCGTATCACCCATTTTTGCGTACTCTATTAAATCCCCGCCCTGTATTATTTCGCCAAATACGTTATGAGACGGGGTTGGCAATCGGCTCCATTTATACGCATAAATTTTGCCTTTTTCTGTCCCTTTGTATCTCACAGACAGGTGATATTTTGACCTGTACTGAATGGTCTCAAGTGGTAAACTAAGTCCCTTTAGAGCTTCCGAAGCAATATACGTGTGTGTATGATCATCTACGTGAAAAATATCATCTCTTGCGAGCGATAAGAAATGTTCACTGGACATCGGTGCATCTTGAGAGAGTTTTATCTTCGCATAGGTGAATATCTTCTGTCCTTCTTTTATCTCAGTATCCGGGTCTGAAGTGACGAAGCCAATCCGCTCCGCCTTTGTTACAAGAGGGGTTATCGCCTCTATCTTATCTCCTTCGCCCAATGCCGTAATAATGCTTCTCCCTCTCGTTAGTTTTCCAATAAGGGCATCGGCGCCAGTACCGTAAGCAGCTTCATGCTCTCGCTTGCTTATCATAAGGTAGGTCATACCGGGGTCAAAACCGCCAAAGCCGAAGAAAACATCCCATTTCTTATATTTATGTTCGCTTCTTTCAACGCTTAAATTCGTTCCAATCGGGCCAATAGCAGTTATATCCTCGCTTATCCAGTCTATTCTACCTCTTTCGTTATGGAAGTTTTTATAAATCTCGTGGAATAAGGACACCGCTTTAGTCTCTTTTTCTCTTGCTATCTTTATTCTTGACTCTCCTTTCGCCGTTTTCAGGGAAAATTCATTCTTCAACTCCCCGCCCTTTTTCTCTGAGATAACCGCGATTATACAGCCCTGCTTGTACGCCCCGTCCAACTCTTTGATAATATCTCCCAACCTCTTGCTTTTGACTTCTCGGGGCGCACCATTAAATATGACTTTCATGACACTTATTTATTGTTAGTGCGGGGATAACTTTTAAAGGTTTTCTTTTTTTCAAAAAATCTCAGGAACAATAGATAGATCCTGAAGTAATGGTTGTTTGCGAATAGCGAGAAAATGGACGTAAAGTTGCTTAGATAGAGTAACAAAAGAAGGGTTGGACCTGGCGAATGCCCGTTCAAGAAGCGGGTGCCGAAGAAGCATGAACTAAATAAAAGATAAATTTGAGGAGCGAGCAAGGCGGATAATAGAAGAGAAACAGAAAGGTTTTTAAATTCGCAGAAATCATTTATTTTATAGCGAAACCCTGAAAATGGAAGAAGTCGTTCGGATAGTGGAAGAGGAAGGGGTGGAATATAATAATCCAATAGTGATAGAGGGCTTACCCGATGTGGGCTTGGTGGGAACAATTGCAGCGTCTTTTATCGTGGAGAAGCTGAATTACAAAGAGATTGGCCACATCGAATCGGATCTGTTTCCACCCGTTATGGTTATACATGACGGCAAATTGAAGAACCCATTTAGGATATACAGCGCGGAGGACGGATCTGTAGTTGTAGTGTTATCAGAAGTTGCAGTGCCGCCAAAGGCGGTTTATCCACTAACTACGGCCTTGGCTGATTGGTTTCATAAGATTGATACAAAGCAGCCGGTTATCTCGGTGAAGGGGCTGCCGATGAAGAATAGGATGGATATAGAAAAACCTGAGGTGTTTGCCGTTGGGAACAACGGAGATGCTGTTGCAGATCTGAAGGCTAAGCAGATGGATCTCTTGGAAGAAGGGTTTATCGCAGGTACTTATGCTATGATGCTAAGGGAATGCTCTAAGAGGGAGATAAGTGCGATTTCCCTGCTCGCTCAGTGCTACCCTGTGTATCCTGATCCTGGTGCGGCGGCATCGGCAATAGAAACCCTCAAGAAGTTCATAACGAGTCTCGCCGTAGACGTAGGTGAATTATTGGAAAATGCCGAGGAGATAAAACTAAAAGCTCGTGACCTTATGCAACAGACAACGCTCTCCGCGTCAGAAATGCAGAAGGGCATGGAGCAGGATATGCCCATTATGTATCGGTAGTTAGTATGATGAATAGACAAGGTAGGAGGTGAAAAGGTTAGAGGAATGGAAATAGAAAGGAGGATAATAAAGGCAACCTGGGAACATAATGGCAATTTAGAGCCGTTATACGAAGTAGAAGATAAAGAAGATGAGATACTGGTTACCTTTGACCTGCCACGCGTAAGCAAAGAGAACGTGGCGATAAATACGACAGAGGATATGGTAGAAGTAATAGCGAAGATGAGCAGTGCAGTTTGCTGGGAGCGGTGGGGAGTCGTCCAGAAGAAAATAACGTTTCAATCGTTCAGGAAACAAATACGGTTGCCCGAACCCATAGAGCCGGAAAAAGCACATGCGTTATTAAAAAACGGTATTCTCAGGATTACGTTGCCTAAAATAAGGCGGAAGGTACTGATTAGTATCGAATAACCCCTTTTTGCACGCAAAAATTGGTAAACGGTCTACTTACTCCACCACATTCAGAGAAAAATTCAAACTGTGCGCTGAATGTGTAATCATACCGAGTGAAACGACATCAACGCCAGTGGATGCGAAGTCTTTTATATTTTCCATGTTGATCCCGCCAGAGGCCTCTAAAATCAACCCATCGCGAAGTCCTCGCTCGGTCAGCAATTGCACGCACTCTTTTACCTCCACTGCCGTCATGTTATCGAGCATGATTATATCCACTTTTAATTCAGCAGCTCGGAGCGCTTCATCTATGCTTTCAACTTCAACCTCGATTTTTCGTGTGAAACTCACCTGCTCTTTCGCCTTTTTTATTGCGGGCTCCAGCTCCATGAGCTTTATATGATTGTCTTTTAGTATCACCGTCTCGTATAACCTAAATCGGTGCGGGTCGCCACCACCAATAGCAATCGCTTTCTTCTCGTATTTCCTGAAGCCCGGCGTTGTCTTCCTCGTTCCAGCAACCTTTACATGCTCGTTTACCTTCCTCGCTTCGTTTACAAGCACGTTCGTTAACGTCGCTACACCACTCATCTGCCCCAAGAAATTAAGTACAAGTCGTTCCGCCTTCAAGATCTTCACACCAGGTCCTTTCACCGTCAAAATGACATCACCGCTCTTTATTCTATTACCGTTCTCAAATTCAGTGGAATAGTGAACGGAAAAATAGTCAAATATCTGTTTCGCCTCTTCTAAACCCGCAAGAACGCCTTCCTCTTTCGCCGTTATCTCCGCTTTACAATCGGTATAGGGCACTATCCCACCATAATCATCTGGCCCTAAATCCTCTTCCAGAAAACTTTCTATCTCCTTCAGCAGCATCTGCAAATAAAACTTAACTTATTAAGTAAAGAAAGGTTTTATCAAAATCTCCATTTTACATAGTTCCATTAGGGATCGCAAAAATGGCAAAAATAAGCGTGGGCATGGTTGGCTGCGGGGCAATCGGAAGTGAGATATGCAAGGCAATAGATACAGATGAAGTAAATGGGTATGAGTTGGACTTAGGAATGGAGCTGAAAGTTTTGATAGACAACCATCCTGAGAGAATAGAACGGCTGTGTAAAAGTCTGAGAAAGAAGCCGGATATAACAAAATCTGATAGCACGGACCTGGATGAAAATTTAGAAGAGGTTGATTTGGTAATAGAGTGCGCATCGCAGGCCGCGGTTCGAGAGTTTATAATACCGGCATTAAAGAGCGTTAAAGACGTGATGATATTGAGTGTCGGTGCACTGCTGTGCGATCCCGGTCTTCTTGAAGAAATTGAACGTATTTCGAAGGATAAAGGATGCAAGGTGTATATCCCCTCTGGTGCTGTGGCGGGGATAGATGGGCTAAAATCCGGCGCAGTTGGAGGGATCCAATCAGTGGAATTAACGACGAGAAAGCCCCCGCGGGGATTTGAAGGGAATGCGTATGTCCAGAAACAGGGGATAGATTTATCGTCAATAACAAAGGAGAAAACGTTGTTTGTAGGTTCAGCGAAGGAGGCGGTGACGCATTTTCCGGAGAACATAAACGTAGCTGCTTCTTTAAGCATTGCGGGCATAGGTTCGGAGGCAACAAAGGTGAAAATAATTGCAGACCCCGCTACAAAGGAGAATGTGCATGAGATAGAAGCGAGGGGTAAATTTGGTGAATTATTCGTGAGGGTAGAGAACGTCCCTTCGGTTACGAATCCAAAGACGAGCTATTTGGCTGCTCTTTCTGCAATAGCAACACTGAAGCGCATATCTTATCCAATACAGGTGGGGACATAGAGGGAAAATGGAGCAAGAAGAACTGTTAAAGAAATTTTTGGGCCTCGAAGACGAGGATGAAGAGATATTGGAAGCGTGGACGCTTTTTATTGGGGCTAACAAGGCGTATAGAGACGTAGACGCGCGCGTTATAAGCAGACAAGAGGGGGATAACGTACGCCGAAAATTTACGAAGTATCTAAAAAAGAACAAAATAGGGATGCTGGACGAGAAAGAGGGGCTGAAAGCACATGAGCTTGCAATAGCCAGAGAAGAAGAGGCCGCAGCAGAAGGCGAGTTGAAAACTTTAAACAGCTTTGATCTCTGGTTGCTGACAGATTTTGAAGATGTCTGCGCTGTGTGGGTGGCGGAGGACTTTAGAGCTGTGGATGGCTTTCCAAATATGATAATTGCGTTCTTGGACGACCCTTTTGTTAATAGCCAACTGAAAGAGCGATTAATAGAGAAGGATAGGGCGCGTGGGGAGAAACTCTTGAAAACGATCCTTGAAGATAAGCCCTCAGCAGTGAGCGTTCATTTGTCACTCGTGAAGCTTTACGAGCGTGAGGATATGCTGGAAGAAGCTGAGGCGGAATACAAACGAATGCTAACCGTGACCGACGACGAAATAGTGTGGGCTGCTTATGGCGACTTCTTAGAACAGAGAAGGAGATATGAAGAGGCTTTTGATGCATTTAAAAAGAGCTTTGAGATTTGCGAGCGGATTGGACGGGCAGAAGATGGATTGGGTGTAGCAATCAAGGAAAGCATAAATAGAGTGGAGCGAATGAAGGATCTGGAAGGCGATGAGGCGGAGAAGGCAATAGAGTATTGGGAAGCGGTATGGTTGATTGAGGAGATGAGAGAATTTGCGGATAAAACGTTCGGAACGGAAATAGAGAAAGCAGAGGAAGAATACAAGAAAGAGACCGGGATCGAAGTGGAGTATGTGAGAGACACGTTTGATTTTTTGGACTGGTTCTTGTTCAGCCGAACGCTTGAGGATGGGAGGACGCCAGGAATAGTGTATGCCGAGGATAAGGGGCTCAGTGAAGAGCTAAAGGAGAAGATAAAAGGGCTTGGCAACCCGATCAAAGGTGATTTTGAGGTTATTAGTGTATATCCAGCCATCTTTAAAGTTATGGTTAAAGAGATAAAGACGGAAGAGGAGTACGAGTTGCGGGGTGATGTTCCGGATATAAAAGGGAGATTAACTTTTGCAGGTAGCATTTATCCCTGGGGTGATTTCTATTTTACAGAATGCGAATTTAAAGCACACGAGGAAGATTGAGCTGAGCATAGCGGGCATAAATGAAATGGCGGTTGCTTCGAAAGAAACCAAAGCTAAATGAACCCAAAAAATTTGATTGACATCGCCTTAGGCAAACAAAAAGCAGATTTAGTGTTGAAGAATGCGAACCTCGTGAATGTGTGCAGTGGCGAGATCTACGAGACAGATATTGCGATTGCTCGTGGCTTGATCGCGGGTTTAGGACGATACGAGGGAATAAAAGAGATAGATGTCAGGGATAACTATGCAGTTCCGGGATTGATAGACGGGCATACGCACATAGAAATGAGCATGCTCTCGGTGCGCGAATTTGCAAAGGCGGTAGTGCATCGTGGAACGACTGCGGTGGTAGCAGACCCGCATGAGATAGCTAATGTTTTAGGTGTCGCGGGAATAAAAGCACTATTAGCCGAAGCGAGAACAACACCGCTCAAAGTATTTTGCATGGCGCCTTCATGTGTGCCCTCTACCAACCCTTCGCTGGGACTGGAGACTTCAGGTGCGCAAATAAATCATGAAGAGATCCGGGACTTGCTGCAGCTCGAAGGCATCATTGGTCTGGCAGAGGTGATGAATTTCGTTGGTGTTATAACAAAAGAGGAGGCGGTATGGCAGAAAATAGAAGTTGCGAAGGCGCTTGAATCCACCATTGATGGTCATGCCCCTTTACTCCGCGGAAAACAGCTCAACGCTTACGTCTTAAGTGGTATCGGCTCAGATCACGAGAGTGTCTCGTATGGGGAGGCGTTGGAGAAGCTCCGACTGGGTATGCGGGTGATGGTACGAGAAGGCTCAGCGGCAAAGAACTTGAAAGAAATCGTTCCTCTGTTGAAATCCGCAGATACACGGAATTGTATGCTCGTTACAGACGGGGACCGAACACTGCACGATTTGAAGGAAGGAGGGTATTTAGACTACGTTTTGCGGAGGGCCGTTGAGGAAGGCATAGACCCGGTAGAGGCAGTGCAGATGTGCACGATAAATACCGCGCGATGGTCCAAACGCGATGATTATATGGGTAGCATTTCGCCGGGTAAAGTCGCGGACATCGTGCTGTTAAACAATCTGGAGAAGTTTGAAGTGGAGACCGTGATAGTGGATGGAAAGACCGATTACGCTCTTGCTTCTGAATTTGTATCTAAATATCCTCAATACGGAGAAAGTGTAAGAATCAAGCGAATAAGACCCGAAGATTTTGCGATAACGCTGGAGCCAGCGAGTAAAGTAAGAATAATTGGATTAATAGAAGGTGAACTTCTGACCGAGGAGATTATAGAGGTTATAAACGGTACAGACACAACTCGTGACATACTAAAAATCGGTGTTGTTGAACGGCATCAATACACCGGTAATATCGGTTTGGGCTTCGTAAAAGGGTTTGGCTTGAAAACAGGTGCTGTCGCTTCTTCTATCGCGCACGATTCGCATAATATCGTTGTTATCGGAGCAAACGAAGAGGATATGGCTTTCGCGTGTAACCGGTTAAAAGAGATAGGTGGCGGGGTAGTCCTGTGCAGCGGAAATGAGGTGGAGAGCGAGTTGGCTTTGCCCATTGCGGGACTCATGAGTGACAAAGAGCTGGATTACGTGGCAGAAAAACAAGGAGAACTGGAAGAAAGAATTTCAGAGCTGGGCTGTAAACTCCAGGCGCCTTTTATTACACTGTCGTTTCTCGCGTTGCCCGTGATACCGAAGTTGAAGATAACGGATAAGGGGTTGGTAGATGTGGATAAAATGAAAATAGTGGATATTTTCGTATGATTTGAGAATAGTGGAAAGAGAAGGACACTACAAGAGTTGTTTGATTTTTTCCTGGATCCTGAGCCTAAACAGGACACACAAAACTAAAAATTTCCAGATTAACTTCCAGGGTATTACACTCCATATTATCCCTGCTATGCCAACCACTATCGGTATGGTACTCAGTGGCAGTCTTGTTTTAAAATACATTCCTCCTCCAAAAAGAGAAAGCAAAAGCCCGATGGCAAAAAGTGGTGACTGTGCATAGCGCAGCCAAGTGACCGCTGAAGAAAAAGCTCTACTGAGCTGTTCGAGGCACCAGTTACTCCAACTGCTATGGGCTTCGATTATCTCAATACCGTCCTTACGAGCCAGAATGTTCTTATCTATTATGACCAGCATGTCACCGTCCAGTTGGAATAGCGTACGCGCCACCACAGTATTCTGCTGATTTTTTGTGCACGGTGGTATGATAGTATCGAAAACGAACTGCCCGCCTTTGAATACACCATGTATGAGCAGTTTCAGCCAGAAGAATCTACGTGTTGTCTTCCGTTTCATGACAGAGGTTGGATCTTTTATTAGTTGCTGCGTGAGTTCCGGATCTTCGCAGTACTCAAACACCGGAGTCACGGGATATTTCTTGTACGAGATGTGCATTCCTAATGTGACGTTCAAACCACTAGCTGTCCTCCTAAGCTATTTGCCAAGCAATGACTTGATAATTTCAAAGAACGTGGTCATCACTCCATTTCGGTAATTCACACCCGTCTCCACATTCCGGTTATGAAGCCGCATCAGTTCTTCCGCATTATCTCTACTGAATAATCGGTCGTTGACACGGGCTATAATATCGCCATCAAGCTGCATAACCGTCTGCGCATAGACGTACTCCGTACCCACCAGTTCCCAGAGCTTTCGGAGCTGTTGCCGCTCCCAATCTCTAAACTCCACCTCGCACCATTTCTCGTGTAAACTGAGGTATTTATTCAAGTAGCGCAGATGGCGCCGGTACTCTGAGCGTTTACGGCTTTGTTCTTCGTCCAAATCGGCTGGTTTTTTATTCTCTAGGCAATCCTCGATGCGTTTTTGAAGCGATTCGATCTTCCCGGACGCATCTTCACACACAACATTGTACGGATCTTTACCACAAAGCTCTCTCAGCTTTGAAAGACGGTCAACGTTAAGAGGCGTTTGAACTTTTCCTCCGTTTTATTCCGTTCAAACCACTCAACGAGATTTTGACAGGTCTGCCGAAGAAATTCACCATCGCTGCTGGGGTGGTCTGCGGAAATGTTGGAGACCAACACCGTGTTGACTTCGAGCGAGGTCAGATTAGCCAGGGACCTCTTTACAGAGTCCAAAAAACGATCATATGCCTCTTTGAGAGCCGATTTTTCTTTCTCGTCCTCAGAGTTGGTTTCCAAGCTCTTTTCGTTATTAGCCATCACTATATCCTCGTTTAGGTCATCACCCAAGTTTTCGTTCTATTCTGTTGTCTTACTCACTTTTTTGATAATCCCAACAAGCGTACGTGCGAGTGCCTCCAGGAATTCCAGTTTTTTCTGGATGTCCTGTTCTGCGAGTTTTACCTGTTCAGCGTGAAAATCACGTAATGGTGCCAAATCTGGATCCTTCAGGAAATCCCTGTGGATTTTGTTTTTTCTGTCAGCTTGAAGAAGGTCTATCATGGTGTATATTTCTTTGCCCTCTTCACCGCCAGTCACCTCAGTTGTAATTTTGAGGCAAATGATTTCTGGAATTGCTTTTTTGATGACTTCCCAAACTTTCTCGGGGGTTTTTGCGTCTCTAAGCTCTTTTTGGAGTTCTCCTTCTTTGGGTAATGTATCTTCTATCATCAGGCATTTTTATTTTTTCACCATTACTCAGTTGTTTTTGATACTATAAAAAACTTACGATTGCGTAATTTCTTTTCGACTACGCGATCGCTGTACCTTTCAGCACGTTCGCCCCCTTGGAGCACCACTGATACCGATGCTAAAGATAACGGATAAGGGGTTGGTCGATGTGGAGAAGCTGAAAATAGTGGGTATTTTCGTATGATTTGAAAAAGAAAATTGAGTGCAAGCAAGCCGCCTGTTGCAAGCAAAATCTTTTTAAAACGACAAAAAACTATTCGTTCATCGTGAAAAAATGAAGAATAAAAAACAATCATCACGGAAAGAGCTTTCAGATTTAAAAAATCCCTACTTCGATTTGCAAGCGGAGATGGGCTTCACGAAACATGTAGGGGGTTTAAAGGCCACAAATGAACTCATTGAGTTATGCCACATAGACAAAGATACATACGTCTTGGACGTCGGCTGCGGCGTTGGGATGACTGCTTGTAACATTGCGAAGAAGATCGGCTGTAGAGTGGTTGGTGTAGATATTCGTAAAGAGATGGTTGCTAGATCAAGGGATAGAGCAAAAAGAGCTGGTGTAGATGATAAAGTTGAGTTTCGAGTGGCGGATGTGCAGAATCTTCCGTTTGAGGATGCGGTTTTTGATGCAGTCATTAGCGAATCCGTAACCGCCTTTCCTGATGATAAAAGAAGGGCGGTAGGTGAATATGCACGAGTGACAAAGCCAGGAGGATACGTTGGGCTCAATGAAACCACATGGATAAAAGCAAAGCCTCCAGAGGGATTGGTCGAATATTTATATAAAGCTGCTGGCGGTGTTAAACCAGAGACTTCTAATGGCTGGAAAGAATTATTGGAAGTCTCTGGATTGAGAGAGATCGTAGTGAAAACTTACAAAATCAGGTATTGTCCTAACACACGATAGTTTATTATAGTAGGGGGTATATATAATCCTCTCGGTGATAGTATGGCTCGCCAAGAGGAAAAATCGATATCGTTTGTCCGAACCCAAGATGCCGCTTTTATCGGAAGGATGGGGGAAAGGACATCATCAAAACTGGCAAGTACAAGAGTACCGGCCACCAGAGGTACTATTGCAAGCACTGTGAAACATAC
>DATKWH010000117.1:0-14394 GCA_035529655.1 Bathyarchaeia archaeon | reverse complement strand
TCTTATCAACGAGTCTTCCACCATCTTTTCTCACATCGGGTTCCAAATTCCCCACCATTTTGCCACATTTGCCACCATTCTTTTGTTCCCTCTGCATGTTTCTCTTACCTGCTTTGCCTGTTCGTATTCTCCACCTGTTTCAAGTTCCGTAATTAGTTTCCTTAGTTTCATTTTCCTCATGACTCCTAACAAAGTACGATAATATCGACATGAAATCTTCCCCCTATGTCTTCGGCTGGACTCCAAGATTAAGCGCTCATACTTTGGACACCCCATCGGGTGTCCCGCCTATTCGCTTCCGCACCTAGAACTGGGATAGGGTTTAAATATTACACGTTAGGTCTCTACCTTTGAAAAGTCTTCAAGTCTATCATTGAGTTGGAACATCAGACCATATTTCCAGAATACATGATTTAGATTTGATGGTTTCATTTTCAACACCCAACAAGTTGACAGTCCAGTTTCTATACATCTTATCAAAGATTTTTTCACCACCTTTTTATCCGCTATCATTTTCATCTTTTTTACCTCTCTGATTATATATTAAGCTTTTTTCACTTAAATACCTATGATTTTTCGGTTAAAAATTACAGTATGCAGATAAACTATTTTCGCGATTGGTTTAGAAAACATATACTAATAATAATATCTAGTAGTAATTAGTACTAATTAGTAATTATTTAACTTCTTTCAATTATAGTTAAGGGCCAAACTTTAGGATAAACATCTCTGCAATTTGTCGTCTATTTGCTATTTGAATAATTATCTAGTCAGAGATATTAGGGGTTCGTATTAAAAATTAGGTGCGTGACTATAATATAATAATATATTTTATAGTCGACAGAAAATAGCGAGGTCTGCAAGAGGGTCAAAAGTGTTATGTTTCTATGCCTGTCAGCACCACGTGAACCCGCCCTTTGTCTGAGGATAAAAGGAGTTAAAGCGGTGGGAGGAAGAACGGGCGGGATATTTGACCCAGGTAAAAATGATTGCCGGTTTTCAGCTTTTGAGTGGTGACTTATTATATATAAGGAAAGACTATAGTAGTTAGTGAGTGCTAACGAGAAATAAGCGACTTTTTTTCAGAGGCGTATGAGGCGAGCTGCGTTAGTTCCGCTACTGACCGCTATCTATGATATTCCTGAATTGACTTCACCTCTACATTCCCGGACTTCACCACCTCTATTCCCGCTACGGTCGCCATCGCAGCAGCAGTAGTAGTAATATAAGGGATTTTGTGCTGGATTGCTGTTTTCCTGATATAACTATCGTCATGTTTGCCTTTCCCGCCTACCGGGGTGTTAATTACCATTTGTATCCGCCCATTACGGATTTCATCAGTTATATCCGGGCGCCCTTCGTTCAGCTTTAGCGCTAAATCTGATTCTATGCCATTTTCATCCAGAAAAGCTTTCGTCCCTTCTGTCGCAAGTATCTTGAACCCTAATTTTTTCAGTCTGGCGGCAACCCCAAGAATATCTTCCCTGTCTTTATCAGGAACAGAGATCAGCACTGTTCCTTCAGAGGGTAATTTCATACCCGCAGCTTCCTGCGCTTTGTAAAACGACAGTCCGAAGGAAGATGCAATACCCATCACTTCTCCTGTACTCTTCATCTCAGGCCCCAGCACGGGATCAACATCGGGAAACATATTGAAAGGAAACACCGCTTCCTTCACGCCAAAATAAGGTATTTCGTTTTTAGTCGTATCCACGAGGTCTTTTAACTTTTTACCCAGCATCACCTTCGTTGCTACTTTGGCTATTTGAACGCCTGTAACCTTGCTCACTAACGGAACGGTTCGTGAAGCGCGGGGATTTGCTTCCAAAATATAAACCTTTTCATCAGCTATTGCGTATTGGATATTCATAAGTCCAACGACCTGGAGCGCATCGGCAATCTTATTTGTATACTCTTCTATCTCCGCAAGATTCCGTTTTGAAATATTACGCGAAGGAATCACACAGGCACTATCACCGGAGTGAACTCCTGCAAGCTCTATATGCTCCATTACCGCGGCGATATACACGTCCTCGCCATCTGCAATTGCATCCACCTCGGTCTCGATAGCGTGCTCCAGAAATTTATCAATTAACATTGGATATTCGGGGCTAACCTCTACCGCCGCTTTTGCGTAATCCCGCAGCATCTTTTCGTCATACACTACCTCCATGCCCCGTCCACCGAGCACAAAAGAGGGTCGCACCATCAAAGGAAACCCTATTTTCCGGCCAACCGCAAGCGCCTCTTCTACTGACCGTGCGGTGCCGCTTTCCGGCTGTGGTATACCAAGCTTAGTTATCACCGCCTTGAATAACTCCCTATCCTCGGCTAAATGAATGCTATCGGGGCTCGTGCCCAAAATCTTCACCCCTGCTTCATGGAGTTCTCTTGCTATGTTCAGAGGCGTCTGCCCGCCAAACTGCACGATTACACCCTCAGGCTGCTCTTTTTCATAAATGCTTAACACATCCTCGACAGTTAGAGGTTCGAAATAAAGTTTGTCTGAGGTGTCGTAATCGGTGGAGACAGTTTCGGGGTTGCAATTGACCATTACAGACTCAAGTCCCTCTTCTCGTAATGCGAAAGCAGCATGCACACAGGTATAATCAAATTCTATGCCCTGACCTATTCGATTGGGCCCGCCGCCTAAAATCATCACCTTGCGCTTGGACGACACACCAACCGAATCCTCGGCATTGTAGGTGGAGTAATAGTATGCAGCATCAGTACCGCTTACCGGTACAGCTTCATATGCCTCTTTCTTCCCCGCATTGAGTCGCTGTGTGCGCATCTGCGTTTCGGTTTTGCCCAGCAGTTGTGCGAGGAATCTGTCGGAGAACCCGTCCTCTTTTGCCTTTTTGAGCAGTTCATCTGGCAGGTCTCTGCCACGGAACGTCTTTAGCTCTTCCTCTAATTCTACCAGCTCTTGCATCTGGCTGATAAACCATCTGCCGATTTTGGTCATCTGATAAAGTTCTTCAACCGACATCCCTTTGCGCAGGGCTTCGTAGATTAAGAAAATGCGCTCACTCGAAGGATAAACCAATTTTGTCTTGAGTTCAGGAAGAGAAAGCGATGCGAAATCCTTTGCTCCGCCAAGACCGTATCTTTTGATTTCAAGAGAGCGAATTGCCTTTTGTAATGCCTCTTTGAAATTCTTACCGATGCTCATAACTTCGCCCACGGCTTTCATCTGCGTACCAAGTATGTCTTGTGTCTGTGGGAACTTCTCAAATGTCCATCTGGCGAACTTTACCACTACATAATCACCGGTAGGGGTATATTTGTCAAGTGTGCCTTCTTTCCAGTAAGGGAATTCATCAAGTGTTATACCAGTAGCGAGTTTTGCTGATATTCGTGCGATGGGGAAACCGGTAGCTTTTGACGCTAATGCTGATGACCGCGAAGTGCGTGGGTTGATCTCAATAACTACCACCCGGCCATCTTCGGGGTTATGCGCAAATTGTATGTTCGTTCCACCCAATACGCCGATGGCATCAACAATCCTGTAAGAGAGTTCCTGTAACTTCTTCTGCAGCCCTTCATCTACCGTTAGCATCGGCGCCACACAGAAACTATCGCCTGTATGCACGCCCATGGCATCAACATTTTCAATAAAACAGACGGTAATCTTGTTGCCTTTTTTATCCCTGATCACCTCGAGTTCGAGCTCTTCCCAGCCCAGAACCGATTCTTCTATGAGCACCTGTCCTATTAGACTTGCAGAGATGCCCCGGGTAACAATAGTCCTCAGTTCTTCTATGTTGTATGCAATCCCTCCGCCGGTTCCGCCTAAGGTGTATGCGGGTCTGATGACCACAGGATAATCCAAGTCCTGTGCTATCTTCTCCGCTTCCTCGACGGAATAAGCCGGGGAACTCTTTGGCATTGGAATACCGAGTTCACTCATGGTCTCTTTGAAGGCAATACGGTCTTCACCGCGTTCAATCGCGTCCGCTTCTACACCTATTATCTTAACGCCATATTTAGCCAGTATCCCTCTTTTGCTGAGTTCCGCAGAGAGATTTAGCCCCGTCTGACCTCCAAGGTTGGGCAGCAAAGCATCTGGGCGCTCCTTTGCTATTATTTTCTCCACGTTCTCCACAGTAAGCGGTTCGATGTATGTCCGGTCAGCCATTCCAGGATCGGTCATAATGGTTGCGGGATTGGAATTTACCAAAACTACCTCATAGCCTTCCTCTTTTAGTGCCTTGCACGCCTGCGTCCCTGAATAATCAAATTCACAAGCTTGACCGATAATAATAGGTCCAGAGCCTATCACCAGCACCCTTTTGATGTTTTTGTCTTTTGGCATCTGCTTACTTCCTCACATATTTTTCTTTTTAATTTTTTTTCTTGACATCAGCGTTGTGAAACTTTCCCTCTTATCCTCACGGTTACTGGTGTGAATACCGTAAATGCTTGTAAGAGTTTCCCCGCGTGATCTTTGATAGCATCTGTAACGACTCCTGATTTTATTTCAGGAGATAGCCCGGCAAGTCTGACAAGAATAACTCCATTGGCAATCTTACCTTGTCGAAATATCAATTCCCCAAAGTCCTTATCTGCTGTCAACAGAATTGATTTCTCCCGATTTGCAAGATTCAGGACTTCATCATCGGTGATCCCCGACTCCATCTCTGCAACGTACAACAACACCTTATGACCTTCCTGTCTGAGTCGGTTTACTATTTGCCTATCTATGCATTCATCAGCCAGGAGCTTCAATTGTCTTTGCTCCTGCTTTCTTCCCACCTTTAGTAGGGTACACCACATCTGCCCGCAACGCCTCGGATGCGAAAGCAAGTGCGGCATAAACCCCTTCCTTTGTTAAACGAGGATGCTCATCAATGATTTGCTCAGGTGTTTCACCTGCCGCCAATTTCCCCAATATTAATTCTACTGTAACCCTCGTGCCTGTAATCACAGGCTTGCCCATCATCACTGCCGGGTCAGATTTGATAAAATCCCTCCACTCGTTTATCATTGTCTTTTACCCCTGTATTTAAATGATCATTATTTTTTGCACAAATAAAATATTCCAATACACCTACATGAAGCTTTTTCTTAGAGTCTCGACAGAATGAGGGCTTAAATATCTTGGTGGGATATCGAGTAGGGTAAAAGCCCCCTTGTGTCCATCTTTGTTCAGTCTATATGCTGCTCGCGCGCAAGCGACCAAAACATTGGCTGTGAACTCGGGGTTGCTCTCCAATTGACACCGGTATTCGAGTATTTGCTTGTTACCCTCACCTGTTAATCCTGAAGTAAACACAAAACCGCCGTGTGGAAGTTTAGAATGATTTTCGACCATCTCTTCTTCGCTGATGAATATCACTTCCGTATCATATTCATCATAATAATGTGGCATCATAACTATTCCACTCTTTATTCTATCTCGATCTGCCCCTTCCTCTGCAACAACATAAACTAAGCGTTTATGCATCTCCCTTTTGGTCAACTCCGGCGTTTCGCCGGTTCTTACCCGTTGTACCGCATCCTCTATTGGGATAGTGTACGCTCTGGCATCCAAGACGCCCTTAACCTTCCTTGCTGCATCTGAATGCCCCTGGCTGACACCTTCGCCCCAAAACGTGTAATGTTTACCCTGCGGTAGAAATGCATCACCAAGGACTCTCATCAGAGAAAAAATCCCGGGATCCCAGCCTGCGGAGATTATATGGACTTTTCCATACTCTTCTGCGATAGAATTCATCTTCTGGAAATAGCTCTGGATAGCCGCATGAGTATCAAAACTGTCAACCGTATTGAATCTCTTGGCAAACTTTGGGCCATGAACCGGGACGTCTTCCTTGGAACCGCCGCAAAGAATCGCCACATCTATTAGGATATCTTCTGGTACCGGGTCTTCCTCGCTATGAAGTACAGGAACATCTTTTATCTCTTTTCTTACTTGTTCTGGTCTTCTGGTTAAAACCGCTACTAATTCCGTATCTGCATTTATTTTTGTTGCCGCTTCTACCCCTCTACCCACGTTACCGTAGCCAACCAGGGCAATATTTATCTTTTCCAAGATGCTATCCCTCCATTTAGAACTTTATAACAAAGAAATAAAGGGTTGAAATCATAGTATCATCCCCTTACCCTTCAGATACTCCTTTATCTCCCCTACCGTATACGTCCCGTAATGGAAAATACTCGCTGCCAAGCATGCGTCCGCGCCATTAACAAAACCCTCATAGATATGCTCCAAATTCCCTGCACCACCGGAAGCAATTACGGGAATGTCCACAGCCTCGGCAATGGCTTTTGTAATTGGGAGGTCATAGCCATCCGTAGTCCCATCTCTATCTTTTGAAGTCAGCAATATCTCAGCAGCTCCGAGCGCCTGCACCTGCTTCGCCCACTCTATCGCATCAATTCCTGTGTACTCTCGCCCGCCGTAGATAACCACATCATACCAGACACTTCTTCCGTCTTCCAATTGCACCTGCGTTTTGCCCTCAGCAGCCTCGAACTTTCTCTTGCAGTCAATTGCAACCACGATACGGTTTACAAACCGTTCAGCAGCTTCTTTTATCAACTCAGGATTCTTAACCGCTGCTGTATTCATGCCTACCTTATCAGCACCGGCATCAAAAACCTTCTCAAAATCCTCGATGCTCTTTATCCCCCCGCCCACACATAAAGGAATGGATATTTGCTCTGCTATTCTCTTTACCATTGCGACCATCGTATCCCTTCCCTCGTAGGAAGCAGAAATGTCGAGGAAAACGAGTTCATCCGCTCCCTGGGCATCGTATCGCTGTGCGAGTTCGACCGGGTCGCCCGCATACTTGAGTTGCTCAAATTCTATTCCCTTCACCACAACTGCCTTACCCTGCTCATCGAGCGTTGTATCAAGGCAGGGGATAATTCTTTTCGTCATTTTTTGGTTCTCCTAATATTTTCCTTTTATTCTACTTTAAAGTGCACCGATATTTTGCCCGCTCGGATTTTTAAGTTTCCACGTTCTTATATGTTTATAACGCAAGAAAAAGACCCTGTGGTGCTTGACAGAAATAGCATAATAGAAAAGAGGGAAGCAGAGAAGGAAAAAGACAAAGTAGTGGGACTCGATTTCTTCTAAGCCGCCGTCAACGATAGAGTCGTGTTTGTTAAAACTTATGAAAGAAATGTATGCAAAGAGAATAAGTTCCCTGCCCCCTTATCTTTTTGCGGAAATAGATGAGAGGAAGAAGGAAGCGGAGAAGAAGGGTGTAGATATAATAGACTTTGGTATCGGCGACCCTGACTTGCCGACGCCTCCGCACATAGTAGAAGCAGCCTGCCACGCCGCAAAAGATCCCTTAAATCACAGGTACCCCTCTTACGAAGGAATGCTATCTTTCCGTGAAGCAGTAGCCACCTGATATAAGCACAGAAAGTACGTTAATTTGGATGCCGAAGATGAAGTTCTAACGTTGATAGGGTCAAAAGAGGGGGTAGCACATTCTGCATTCGCATTTTTAGATCCCGGCGATGTTGCCCTCGTCCCAGACCCTGCATACCCGGTATATAAAAATGCAACGATATTGGCGGATTCGACACCTTATCCAGTTCCTTTAACGGAAGAGCACGAATTTAAGCCAGACCTTGAGAGTATAAACAGAGAAGTGGCGAGGAAAGCAAAAATCATGTTCTTAAATTATCCAAATAATCCCACTGCCGCGACTGCTGAAAAAGCATTCTTTAAAGAAGTGGTAGATTTCGCGCACGACCACGATATCGTCATTCTCCATGATAATCCCTACTCTGAGCTGACGTTTGATGGATATGAAGCCCCGAGTTTTTTGGCGGCTAAAGGTGCAAAGGAGGTGGGTATCGAGTTTAACTCGCTTTCCAAGACTTACAACATGACGGGCTGGCGGATAGGCTTCGCCGTAGGAAATGCTGAGATATTAAAAGGACTGAGGATTGTGAAGACCAACATTGATTCCGGGGCGTTCCAGGCTGTTCAGATAGCAGGGATAACGGCATTAACCGGCTCACAAGACTGTGTAAAGAGGAACGTGGAGATTTATAGAGAAAGGGGGGATATTTTAGTTGATGGGCTGAGATCCGCGGGTATAGAAGTGGAAAAGCCAAAAGCCACTTTCTATCTCTGGGCAATGGTGCCTTCTGGATTCTCTTCTATTCAGTTCTCCATGTTCTTGCTGGAACGTGCAGGAGTAGTCATAACACCAGGGATAGGGTTCGGTGAGAATGGAGAGGGGTTTGTTCGGTTTTCTCTTTGTGTGCGTGTGGAAAGGATAATGGATGCATGTGAAAGGATAAAATGGTTGAATTTATAATATAAATATATAATTCATGCAATCAAAACATTAGGCATATAAAGGGTGTCCAGATGAATAGCGTTTCAAATAAATGCGTGATAACCGGAGATATAAAAGGTTCCAGAGCTTTTAGCGCTGCGGATTGGCGCATAATTCAGAGTAGAATAAGAAATGCTTTAGTGGATATTAATAAAAGCCATAGTTCAGCAATATTAAGGGGTTTTACTATAACACTGGATGATGAATTCCAGGGAGTTCTAAACACACCTGAAGATAGTTACGACATTTTTGTCCATTTACAGGGCATTATGCCCGTTGAATTCCGATGCGGAATTGGTATTGGAAAAATCGAAGTACTCTCATCCAAAATTACGGAGATGCGTGGAGGATCATTTTTCAGATCGAGAGAAGCACTCGAATTAGCAAAAAAATCGGGCTATCCTGTTATCGTAAAATCATCAGATGCAGAGAATAATTTGATGGATGATACCCTAAACACAATTTTAGGTCTTATTAATACCATTCAGAGCATGTGGAGCAGCAGACAAATGGAAGTAGTAACATTTTGTAGATCTCATAAGGATTCTACGTATAGTGATTTAGCGAGGGAATTGAATGTCAGTAAGCAGTCAATTTCCAAAGTATTGAATGCCGCACATTGGAAGGCAGTACAAAATGGTGAGCAGTCAGTAAGAAGGTTATTAAAGGAGCTAAGAACTACGAGCAAATGAGCAACAGGATAAATAAACCAAGGATGGTTGACAATGAGAAATAAACCAAAAATGGTTGACTGGAGTGATTGATATATGGAGATCCCGTGGCACAGCATCAGTATTGTTACTATCTATTTCTTCGCATATTTGCTTGCAATTACTGCGGGATATTATCTCATATATTTCGTCTTGAGCAAATTCCAAATTGACGATGCTGCAGGCCTTAAACACGCGGGTCTCGCCATTGGGGTACTAGAACGGATATTCGTACTTACCCTGGTTCTATTAGGGGAATTTACTGCTATCTCTTTAGTATTGGCCGCGAAATCGATAGCAAGATTTGCGGACCTTAAAAAGCGAGAATTCGCAGAGTACTATATCATAGGAACATTTTCAAGTATGCTTTTTGCGCTTTTCGTGGGCGTGGTGACGGTGTGGCTCTTAAAACAGATATAAATATTAAATAAAGGGTATTTTGCGATAAGTGTAGAAACAGAGAACCATGGTGAAAGTAAGATTCACGAAGATGCACGGTTGTGGTAACGATTTCATTTTGATAGACGACCGTGAAGCAGGAACACCAGCGGAAAAGAAGGGCGAAATCGCCAGATTTTTATGCAGAAGAGGATTCTCGGTAGGTGCAGACGGCGTTTTGTTCATTTGCAGGCCTAATACGAGTGCGTACGACGTGCGGATGCAGATTTTCAATGCCGATGGCTCCGAGGCGGAGATGTGCGGAAACGGAATGCGATGCTTTGCCAGATACGTGTACGAGAATGGGGTAGTGCGAAGTAGGAGAATAAATGTCGAGACGTTAGCGGGGTTGATTGTTCCAGAAGTGGAAGTTGATGAAAAAGGCGCAGTAACTTCTATCCAGGTTTTTATGGGGAAGCCTGAGTTCAATAAAATAGATGAGATATTTTATGTGAATGAGCAGATAGGAGAGATTAAACTGACTTCGTTAAGTCTTGGCAATCCACACGCGGTTGTCATAGTTGACTCTTTTGAGGAGTTGGATGTGGATACGGTAGGAAAAAGCATAGAATCGCATAAGGCCTTTCCGAACAAGACTAATGTTGATTTTGTTATATCGGGTCGCAGGGATGAACCCCACAATTACGAAGTAAAAGAAATAAGCGTAAGAACGTATGAACGAGGGGTAGGGGAGACGTTATCTTGTGGGACCGGATCAACAGCTTCCGTTCTGACGCTTAATAAGCTCGGGTATGTTCATTTGAACGAGCCCGTTATCGTGCATACACTCGGCGGGGATTTAATCGTAGAGATTGAGGAGGAAGGTGCGTACCTACAAGGTCCTGCGGAAAAAGTGTATGAGGGTATGGTTGAGGTGAATATCTAAGGTAATGCAGGAGTGAATTAGGGCAACCACAAGATCTGTGTAATCTCGTGGTTCCATACAAATAAATGACTCTTACCGCCTCACGTGAATACCATTCTCCTTTAAATACCGTTTGACCTCCTGAACGGTGTATTCCTTATAGTGAAAGATAGAAGCGGCGAGTGCTGCAGAAGCGTCCGTGAACTTGAATACGTCCTTTATATGTGACGGCAACCCACAACCGCCGGAAGCAATCACGGGAATATTTACGCGGTCGCAAATCGCTGAGTTCAGAACTCTTATCTACCCGCTTTACAACCCCCACTACCACTGATGCCTATTTCACAGTATAAAAATAAGACATGAAAATAAGGGGGCTTTCATCCACACCCCCTATTTTGCCAAATTTTCTCCTCCAAAACCCTTATGACGCTAGTATCTCCTCGAACGACTCCGCCTCCAGTTCATGCAGCATCGGTATACCCGTGACTTCAGATGCGGGCTTGCTCAGTGCCCCCATTCGACTGTGCCGCTCGAAGGTCCGGACCCCATGTAACAACCTACACACATTTCAATCAAGTATTATTGGATTTGTAAATCAGACCCAGCCGCGCAATCTCATTGCTTCGACTACACGGTCAACGGCAACCACGTATGCAGCCTGGCGCATGTTTATCCCGTAGATCTTGGAGGCGTCCAATACCGAGCGATAAGCATCGGTCATTTTGGTATTTAAGCGTTCATAAACTTCCTCTATACTCCAACAGTACATAGAAATGTTCTGCACCATCTCGAAGTATGAGACCGTTACGCCACCCGCATTACAGAGGAAATCAGGTATCACGTGCACACCATTCTCGTACAGAATAGCATCTGCCTCTGGTGTCGTCGGGCCGTTCGCCAACTCCGCGAGGATCTTCGCCTTGACGTTTGGCGCGTTATCTCTGGTAATAGCATTCTCTAAGGCGGCAGCAATGAGTACATCTACGTCGAGTTCGAGCAGTTCTTCATTGGTTATCTGCTCCACATCAGGTGTATTGACAACTGAGGTAGTTTTAGCCTTATAGTCACACACGTTCTCGAGCACCAACCCGTCCTTATTGTATACACCGCCTTTAGAGTCGCTTACCGCAACGACCTTAGCGTCAAAGAGCTCTTTACATAGGAATGCTGCATTGCAGCCTGCATTGCCGTAGCCCTGTATCGCAACAGTAACGTTTTTCAGGTCTAACCCGAGTGCTTTTGCCGCCTCCCTAATCGTGCACATACCTCCCCGTGCAGTTGCATCCTCACGTCCACGCGAGCCACCTATGCAGACCGGCTTACCAGTGATACAGCCAAATGTATTCTTCCCCACAATTTTTGAGTATTCGTCCATCATCCACGCCATTACCTGCGGGGTTGTATAAACATCAGGAGCAGGAATATCTTTATCCGGTCCGATGAACTGCCATACCTGGCGGACATAGGCGCGGCTTAACCGTTCCAGCTCTGTCTCAGAGAGTTCTTTTGGGTTGCAGATAATCCCGCCTTTTCCACCACCGAGTGGCAAACCAAGAAGTGCACACTTCCAGGTCATCCACGCTGCGAGCGCCCGTACGGTATCAATAGTTTCCTGCGGATGAAATCTAATGCCGCCTTTCGTTGGTCCCAGAGCATCGTTGTATTGTACTCTGAAGCCTTGAAATACACGGGTTGTGCCGTCATCCATGCGAATGGGGATAGAAACATGAAGTTCACGCATGGGATGCCTGAGTATCTCGTGTGCACTAGGGTCCAAGTGGAGTGTCTCTGCGCAATCGTCCAGCTGCTTTTGTGCTATCTCAAATGGGTTTTGTTCTGTCATTTCTTTTAACTCCGTTTCTTTGTATCGTATCGATAATATTTCTATCTATACCAATCTACTTTCTAAGACTATAAATAAACTCTATTTGAGATTTGTTCATAAAAGTTATGAACTCTTCACAGCACCGATAAGTACTCCTTTAACTCCCATTCCGTTACGTTCACACGATACCGATCCCATTCCACCTTCTTGGACATGATGAAATTCTGGAATGTGTGCTCGCCTAAGGCTTCTCTTACCAGTTCGCTCTGCTCTGTCAGAGCAATTGCTTCAATCAAACTCCCGGGTAGCGTTTCTATTTGCTCCCGCTCCCGTTCCTCATTGCTCATCAGGTAAACGTCCTTTTCCGTAGGCGGTGGCAATTCATACTTGTTCTTTATCCCTGCCAATCCCGCAGCAAGCATCACAGAAAATGCTAAGTAAGGATTGCATGCAGGGTCAGGACTGCGGAATTCTACACGTGTAGCTTCCTCTTTCCCTGGCTTGTACATCGGCACACGAACAAGTGTAGAGCGGTTTCTTCGCGCCCAGGTGATGTAGACCGGCGCTTCGTAGCCCGGGACCAAACGCTTGTACGAATTTACCCATTGATTGGTAACCGAAGTTATCTCAGGTGCGTGTCTAAACAATCCTGCGATATACCACTTAGCCACCTCAGACAGTTGATATTCCGCGTCAGGGTCAAAGAATGCGTTTCTTTCCCCTTTAAATAACGATTGGTGCACGTGCATTCCAGAGCCATTCACGCCGAAGATGGGCTTTGGCATGAACGTGGCATAACAGCCGTGTTGCTGTGCAATCTCCTTTACCAAAATTCGATAGGTCATCACCTGGTCCGCCATCGTCAGTGCATCGGTATATCTGAGGTCTATCTCGTGCTGCGAGGGAGCAACTTCGTGGTGGCTAGCTTCCACTTTTATTCCCATCGCTCCGAGCATTACTATTGTATCTCTTCGTAAGTCGCTTCCCGCATCCAGAGTCATTAAGTCGAAATATCCGCCTTCATCCAGCACTTCCAGAGTCTTACCGTCCTTCAAGTAGAAATACTCTAACTCAGGACCAATATAGAACGTGTAATTGTACTCTTCCCGCAGCTTCTCCAGGTTCCTCTTCAATATGTATCGCGGGTCACCTTCGTAGGGACTGCCATCCGGCTGTAAAATATCACAGAACATCCTTGCAACCACGTCATCCTTCTTTTTCCACGGAATAATCTGAAATGTAGCAGGGTCAGGTTTTGCAAGCATGTCGCTCTCGTCAATCCGAGCAAATCCTTTTATCGAAGAGCCGTCAAAACCCATTCCCTCATCAAAGGCGGCATCTAATTCACTAACCGAAATTGAAACACTCTTTAATCGCCCCAGGATGTCGGTGAACCAAAGTCCGATGAATTTCACACCATGCTCTTCTACCGCTTCAAATACTTTTTCCTTCTCGGCTATTTTTTTCACCATAATGTCTACGGACATCTATTTGTTTACTCTTCATTTAAATATGTATTAATAGTAAGAATCACAGACAGCACAAAGTGTCACAAAAATTTTGAAATTTAAATATATACGCAAAACGAAGGGCTTATTAATGATGAAATGAAAGCACCAGAGAGAATCACGATAGCCATGGATGAAGTAACTTTCGAGTTGTTCAAGAAGATGAAGGAGATCTGGGAATATCGCAAAGCGAGTTAATGCGAGAAGCATTGAAATTTTACAGTAAGCATAAAACGCTATTTGAGTTCATCGAGGATAAGAAGGTCTACACGCATGCGGAGATGCTCTCGACTGGCGAACACATCGTACTGGATATAGACCACTGGCTTTTATTCTTGCGCTTTATCGAATCGCATCCCGATAAAGAGAAGTTCTGGGAATTGCATAAGGCGATATGCGAAGCGCATGCAGAGAGAGCAGTTCAGGTACAAATTCTATCGTGCAGAATATGTCCTAAAACGACTTGAAACTTGCAATTTATTTAAATTAAGCAAAACATCCAAAAATACGTTCACTTTAGTTTTAGGTTCTGATGTGCCAAAGAAATTCGTTAAGACGGAACTTGAGGAGATATTTGACGGAATGGGGTTTCAGGTAGAGATAAAAGAGGATTTTTCAAAACTGCGGGTGAAGGTCTTGTCTGAGGCAGGAACAGACAAAAGATGAACAGATTCCCTACTCGGCTATTGCCTATTTGCATAAGTCGATGAAATAATGATGAAATCTC
>DATKWH010000116.1:0-2862 GCA_035529655.1 Bathyarchaeia archaeon | reverse complement strand
GGTAAGCAGAATGCTCGGTGATATGGACTTTGGATGGATAGGCCACGAGGCAGTGAAAATAGCCGTGGATAGCTTAAGAGGCAAGCAGCTAAAAACGAAGGAGCTTCCTGTCGTTTTCTCTCCCAAAGCAGTGCAAAGCCTTTTCGCGTACACTGTAATTCCACAACTGAGCGCCGAGAATGTGCAGCGAAAACAATCACCCTATCATGGCAAAAAAGGGACGACGATAGCTTCTGAATTTCTTACTATTGTGGACGATGGCACGATGCCATTAGGAGTAAATAGCAGAAAGATGGATGGTGAGGGCGTTCCTTCTCAGCCTTCAACCCTAGTGGAAAAAGGCGTGCTCAAGAATTACCTCTACGATTCTTACACTGCCAATAAAGACCGCGTAGAAAGCACGGGTAACGCACTAAGAAACTTCGACAGTTTGCCATTCCCAGGGGCAACGAATTTTATAATAAAAGGAGAAGGGAAAAGTAGAGCGCCTAAAGAAGAAATCATCGGTGATATACGGGAGGGCTTATTCATAAACGATGTGATAGGTGCACACACCGCTTCAAGAGCATCCGGAGATTTCTCCGTCGTTGCACAGAATGCTTTTGGCATTAAAAAAGGTGATTTGTTTCCTGTTAAGCACGTGATGATCGCCGGAAACATGCAAGAGGTATTGAAACATGTAGAAATGATCGGGGACGATACCCGGCAGATTTATAATGTCGTTTCTCCTTCTATTAAGGTATCGAGGATGCAGGTCATAGCGTAAATGCCTTTCTTCGCCGTAAAGATTGCACGATTAGAAGGATCGGAAATTTTAGACTATACAGGTCATGAACGCGAATAGCGCATTTTAGCGGACCAGAATGCTTGAATGCGTTTCCTGCATATATTCGTGAGTTTCTTGATTTAGTAGCAAAGCACTTTCCTGACCGAAAAGTTTATATAACCCCTCCTTCTTAAGAAGATGATTACAACCATGTGGGAAAATAGCGAAAAGGAAAAGGGGGATAAGATGGGGGATATGTTAGGATACTCTCGAGATGTACTAAGTGGGTCAACAGAAACAGAGGATGAGTTGTTTGGAGTACCACAGATTGCGATAGCGGGTATCGGTGGGGCAGGTAACAATTCTATGAATAGACTGGAGTACATGGGCGGGTTAAATGGCGTGAGTAGAATTGCTATAAACACGGATAAGCTGCACTTGGATTCGATAAAATGTGAACAGAAGGTGTTGATAGGAAAGTCGCTTACCAAGGGATTAGGTGCAGGAGGCTCTCCAGATATAGGGCGAAAAGCAGCGGAATTGGACCGGGATGCGATTCGGAGATTGTTAACCAATAAAAACTTCGTGTTCCTCACCGCCGGAATGGGTGGTGGCACAGGCACGGGCGCTGCACCTGTTACTGCGGACATAGCGAAGGAAGAAGGTGCAATCGTAGTAGCGATGGTCTCGTATCCGTTTGAAGCGGAGCGGATAAGAAGAAAAAGAGCTGCAGAAGGGATTGAACGGTTAAGAGAGGCTACTGACACGGTTATAGTGCTGGAAAACGACAAGTTGATAAAATATGCAGGCAATCTTCCAGTGAATGACGCTTTTAGGACGATGGATATGTTGATCGCAGAGACGATACAGGGCATAACAGAAACGATAACAAAACCTTCTCTGGTGAATCTGGACTTTGCGGACCTCAAGGCAGTGATGGAGGCAGGCGGTGTTGCCGTGATGCTTGTCGGTGAGACGGCGAAGGCGGAAAACAAACCCGAGGCTGTTGTAGAAGATGCGCTCTGTCATCCGCTGTTGGAGGCTGAGTATAGAGGTGCAAAAGGTGCTCTTATACACGTGACCGGAGGCTCCGACCTTACGATGAAGGAGACAACCGATATCGTAGAGTTACTTACCTACGAGTTAGATCCCGATGCAAATGTGATATGGGGAGCGAGGATAGACGAGAAGTACAATGGGAAGGCGAAGGTAACAGCAATAATGACCGGTGTGGAACCAAAATGGACATTCGGAGGGGTATACGAAGAGCGGAAAGTGGGCGTTGCTCACGGTAATAGTGGAGGACTCAGCGATATAATACCGATTATCCGGCGCTAGTTAACCAGCAAAAATATATCGTAATAGAATAAAGAGGATTATAGGGAGAGGGGAAGGGCAGCTGCCGGTCTTCTTTACTAAGGAGGCTGAGGAAAGTCCCTCCACCATAAGGATATATACATACAACACGAACGCCGAGAGGGCGTAAGGCGAGAGTCTTGGCTCTGGTATAGAAACGATACCGTGCCATACCAACGTGATGATTCCGTAAGGATGAATTCGTATGGTTACGGATGGAACGACCATCCTCGTGGGTGCAAGCCTGAGGAAGGCGCGAAGATAAATGCTGCCGAAACAGAAGGGGGCTTACTCTCCCCACTCCCCATTAAACTTTCTTTAGAAAAGAAAGTTTAATCAAAGAAACTTTTTTGAGGGGTGATTTGCGGTTCTTGGTTGCGTTTAAAGATCGGTTAAAGCTCCACCGCGGAATGAAATTCCGAGGCATCCCATTTGCATCTTTTTAAAGCATTCCATATCTCTTATGTGCCTCTTCAATCATCATAATATTCAATACCTTAACGGTCTTTTCCTCCTCGTAAATTCGGTAGAATATCGTATAACTTCGACTTACGTGCATCCGGAAGAGGTCATAATTTGGAAGTTGCAACTTCTTCTTGTTGTGTATAAAGTATAACCTCCTCTCATTTTTTCCTTTTCTAAGGACATTATGGGAGAAGTGGGTGCCACACCACCAGAAAAAATTGGCTGCTTCCATCGGTCTGAATTCTCAGTAAAGGACATCTTCACCGACAATCGCA
>DATKWH010000115.1:0-13032 GCA_035529655.1 Bathyarchaeia archaeon | reverse complement strand
TGGAAGACATAGAATTCATCCGTCCGATATCAGAAACATCACGGAATATGGCAATTCGATGTTGCTGCATGAAACAATGAGGGGATTCAAACCACTATTGAAAGAAGGTTTCCCTGACTGTTGGGCTGAGATCTGTGCTATTGCTATGGTGCGCGTCACCGGCAATGTACCTTTGAAACGTGTAAAAGAGACTTGGGAGAAGCTCTAAAACGCAGAAAACATCAATCCGCATCTAAATCCGAAGAATCTCACCAAAGTATTGCGAGAAGTAGGTGTGGTGTGGTGTAAACCGGGTTGGCCAGGATGTTATCTCCAATGCACTTGCAGATCTGAGCAAACAGCTTGTTTATGACCTAACCTCCGTCTTTTCTCGCGCTATGAACATCAGTCGGCTGAGAAGGGCTACAACAAGGATAAGATACAGGTGCCCCAGATAAATCTCGCGCTCCTCTGCAGCGTGGATACGGGATTGCCAACGATGATTCACTCCCTGCCTGGCAGTGTGAATGACATAAAAACACTGTATCACTCGCTCAACGAACTCGATCTTGTTTGATCTCGGTGGAACGATCCTCATTCTCTCGGATAGGGATGTTGAGGGACCTGAGATATATGACCCGGTAAGAAACGCGAAACGGTTGAGAAGATGTTCGATACGTATAAAACGGTGCTCAATCAATGCTGATAAAATATACTTACAGGATGACGAAAGTGTCTTTGGACATGTATTTATATCGTTCCTTTCACTCTATATCCACTGTAAACTGGAGCAGCTCTTGAAGAAGGCGGAACTCAACCGTAAGCGCACTCCGATTGATCTGTTGTTCAAATACGGCAAGGTCTATCATGTCGATCTGGGGGAGCATAGCATGATCTCCGAGGTTCCAAAGAAGGTCTGGGACTTGGAAGAGAAGAGAGACTTGGGTTGAACATATTCCCTAAGTGATGCGGAGTTAAGGTTACAAGTAGTGCACTGCTCTAAAGCTTAATCCTGCTCAACGACCTTCGACTGCAGATTCACGAGATATATTCCTGTGCCTACGAGTACGAGACCAACCCAGAGCAGAAGGGGTAAGGGTTCTTTTAGCACCAGGCCGCTCAGGATTACGCCGAACAGAGGAGCGAGGAAGGTGAATGCTGTAAGACGACTCACAGGGTAGCGATGGATCATCCAGAACCAGAGCAGGTAACTGGAGAAAGCGACCACTACGCACTGATAGCCAATGGCCCCTAACACCAGACCGTTTAGAGAAAGGGGCACGCCCCGCTCGAAGATCAAACACGCTGCGCTCAGGATAGGTATGGAGAAGAATAACTGTGCGAAGAGCGTCTGGTAATGTGTAAAATCCCTGGTTACCACGACCTTTTTGATGTAAATGGTGGTGGCGGCCCAGAAGAAGGCTGCGGCCAATGCCATCGTGTCCCCGATCCAAAATTGTGGACCCAGGGTCGCGGATCGTGAACCGAATACAGAGATAAGCCCGACGAGAGCCAGCACCAATCCTCCACCTTTGAGTACCGTCAACCGATCGTCCGGTAGCAGAAAATGCGCGCCGAGGGCAACCCAGAACGGGTGCATGTAAAGAAAGAGGGTGCCTCTGGAAGCAAGGGTGAAGTCCAACCCCCAGTAAAGAAAGATAAATTCGAGTGCGAAGAGGATGCCGATGACCGCGCCGTGCAGCAGATCTCTTCCCTGCAGGAATACCCCTTTCCCCCTGCTTCTGGCGTAGGCCCAGAGGAGTCCCGCGGCTACTATTGACCTGATCGTGGCGGCCATAATGGGTGGGATACCCTGGTTACTGATCTTGATACTGACCAGGTTTCCGCCCCAGAGAAAACAGAGTAGCACCAGCAACAGACTCACGATCAGTGGAATGGTTCCAGCAGCTTTTTCACCGGTTTGGGTTTCTTCCATTGTCTTACTATTCAGAAAAGAAGTCTACCAAGTGATCTTCGAAATCGGCGACGGCGTATTTATTGCCCTTTTGGATTACTGTATGCCCTTCATCTTCTAACCGTTGCTTTTGCGACTCAACGCCGCCCGGGTATTTCTCGTTGATCACGCCGCCTACTTTTAATGTCCGCCAGTATGACGTTATCTCTTTCTTCCCTTCTGCTGCGGCTTCCTCAGCGGCATGCGCGGCAATCCAGGCGAAGATACCGGTAGTCATCGGGCAGCCGATGGTCGCACCGTGCTTCTGCGCAAGTATAGCACGAATCTGGTTGATTGTAATAAGCTTACCTTCAGGGACCTGTGCCATAATCTCGTCCACTTCCTTCGGTGCTGGAATGACAACCGTACCGGTGCCCCAGCGTTTGCTCATCTTCTCCGTGATTTCTTCAACCCGCGGCAGGTCTTTACTATCAGCCAGTTTCTCCTGCCACGATTTCCGCTTTTTAGGAGTTTTGGTCATCCTTCCCCTCCCGATTATAGTATTTCATTTACTGAATATCCATTTTAACTTCTTGAATCACTTCGCTATCCCGCTTGCTACGCGGCTATTTTATTTCGTTGCGGTTCCTTTGAAGAAGGTGTAAATGAAGGTGCCGTCAGGTTCGGTAGTTCGGTAGAGATCAGCTATTCCTTTTGACCAGGTCGCCTCATCAATCAGGTTTAGGGCTAACGCCTGCTCTCTGACGCCCTCCACCATCGCAATGAACGTGTTTTTGGTAAAGCCTTCTATCAGGTGGGGCTTGCTCGAATCAGCATAGACCATCCGAGGAGATACCTGGATATTGGTAAACTCCGCTTCGGTGAGCAGCGGATAAAGTTGCCGTCCTACGAGAGCATTGCCGTTCATCCGTGCCTGGATATCAATCAAACACTGTATGGTCTGCATCGCGTCCTTGCTTTCAGGATAGAAATAGGCCGAGCCGTGGTCGCCTTCGATAACAGTAATCGAGCCGCCTTTCTTCAGCACGGTCTTTAAGCACGCTAATGCTTTCACCGGGTTATGTACATGTTCAAGCACGAAGCAGACAAAGACATGGTCAAACCGTTCCTTTTCGAAGGGCAGCTCAAAGATGTCTGCTTTCTGAAACAGGACATTGTGTAGCCCTTCTCTTTCAAGCAACGCGCGTGCTTTACCAAGTGATTCTTCGGAGATATCAATAGCGGTAAACCGCGTTTCAGGGCTGTTTCTCGCCAAAATTATAGTTTGTGCGCCGACGCCGCACCCAGCCTCTAAGACCTCGCTACCTGGCAGATAAACGGTGTCACTATGCAGCAGTTCAGCTAACGTATTCGCCTGATCGTATAACCGAGTCAGTTCACAATCTGAATAGCCATGGACATACGCTCTCCGCTTAGGATTCAATTTGAGTTCCCCCTCAGTCTGCTGCCTTATATTAATCTCTGTTGTTACGTTAAAGGATGCTTGATAATATTTTGCTTTTTGTCAACCGTGAATTTTTTATCTCCAAACCTCTGCCCTGAAAAAGTAATGAGACGTAAAGCATGGTGAAAAACTTAATTTATCCATGATAGGGCAGACAACCCTTACTTCTTTGTAGCACTACGTAACCTGCCTCGAAGAGGAGTCGAAATATAGCAAAGGTTTTGGCGCTGTTTTCCACGATCTATATGTTATCAGGACTTGAAATAATCCTTAAACAGATTTACCACGATCTTGCTCAAGAAAAGTAACCCTATCAAGTTGGGAATGGCCATCAGAGCATTGGTAATATCAGAGAACAGCCAGATATCCACAAGGTATATAGCCGCATTTGGAAGGTCCACCACACCGGCACCTATGACGATCCCCACCAGGAACACAGAATAATATACCCTGAGGAAGAACCTGTAGAATCTGACATCTTCTGACACTTTTTTCACAAAGTATGAGAGGCACTGCTTGCCATAGAATGACCATGTCAGTATAGTGGTAAAGGCAAACAGCACCATTCCGAACGTTATCACCAAATCTCCAGCATATCCTATCTGTGAGTTGAATGCATGGATGCTCAGCGAGGTACTGGTCTTGCCAGTCTCCCACGCTCCTGTGGATACAATGACCAGACCCGTCATGGAACAGACCACGATGGTATCAACGAATGGCCCAAGCATGGCAATCAATCCCTGCCGGATGCTGTGCGGTGTCTTTGCCGTGGCATGCGCCATGGGGGCGCTGCCCAGACCAGCTTCATTGGAGAAGACCCCTCTGGCGATGCCGAACCGCATGGCATGGGCCACGGTAGCCCCTGCAAATCCGCCGACTGCTGCTTGACCAGATAAGGCGCTCTCGATTATCAGTAAAAAAGCCCCTGGTACCTCTTCGAAGTTCAATATCAAAACTACCATGGCTGCGGAAATGTAAAAACTCGCCATGAACGGCACCAGATCTCCGGCTACGTGTCCAAGTCTCTTAATTCCGCCAATAACAACAAGCGCTACCAGCAATGCCAGTAGTAAGCCAGTGGCAATCCCGGGAATATGGAACGTCTCATTTAATGCAAGGGATACCGAGTTAGCCTGGGTCATATTGCCTATACCAAAGGATGAAAAGATGCCAAAGGTGGCAAATGCCATACCCAATGCCAACCCCAATCGCGGATGTTTCAACCCACGCTCAAGATAATAGAACGGTCCGCCTATCATGGTACCGTCAGGCAGTTCTTCCCTGAAATGCAGGGCGAGTGTACATTCCACAAACTTTGTTGCCATTCCCACTATGGCTGTCAGCCACATCCAGAAAAGCGCTCCTGGTCCGCCCAGTGAGATTGCCGTGGCAACACCTGCGATATTGCCTGTGCCGATGGTACCCGAGAGTGTGGTCATCAAAGCACGAAATGGCGATATGTCCCCCTTGCCCTCTTCTTTATGTTTGATTATGAGACGGAGGGCATACACCAGTTTACGCGCCTGAAGGCCCCGTAACCTGAAAGTAAGGAATATGCCGGTCCCGATGAGCAGAAGCATCATCAACGGACCCCAGACAATATCATCTACTGCTGTGAGAATCGGGTGTATAATTATCAAAGTTATCATCCTCGCCTCGATAAGCCCTCTCCTACCCTACACTCTACCCCTTCTTTAAGTTACAGTCCTGCACTTAAGCACGATGGCTCAGGTATGACTTACTTAAACTACTGATACGATAGACTTATTTATCACAGAGTAGAAAAAGCTTTTCTTTATTCACCCTTTCTCATTCCACTCATCCTCCTTTCAAGAACCTGCCAAGGATCCGCTACTCTCTATGCATTTCCCAGACCTAAAATGAAAACGGAGGAGTGTGAAACCATTCTGAAATTAAAGCTTTCAGCCCATAAAAGAAGCCTATTCTCAGCAATTAGTGCTCATAAAAAGGGAAACTTTATATGTCCTATCGTGCCGTTACAAATAACCATGGCAAACGTGTTAAAACAACAAAAAAGCCTTAACGCTGCCTTCAAAAAAAGAGCAGGGGTTGGCTTACTATGCGCTGTTATTGGTGTGATTATCATAATATTTTTCACTCAACTGGGAATAGTTGGTGCGATTTCAATTATCTTGGGAATTGCATTAATACGTAAAGGGCATAAATTTCACGTAGGTGCAGTGGGAGAAAGTCGTGTGGCTAAAGTACTGGCCAGCTTTCCTGACGATTGGTTCATAATTAATGACATGATTGTCGGACGTTCTCAAATTGATCACATTGTTGTTTCTCCTGTTGGCGTTTACACCATCGAAACAAAGAACTACAAGGGCACTATCTACGGAAATGCGAAAAAGCAAAAGTGGTCCCAGGTTATCAACCATCACAAAACAGCATTCTATAGCCCTGTTAAACAAGGGATCGTCCATTCAGTGGCACTCAGCAAATTCCTCGAGGAAAGCGGTTTAAAGAACGTTTGGGTTAACACGATAGTGGTATTTACAGAGCCAAGTGTTAATCTTAAAGTGTTCTCGCCCAAAGTGCCTGTAATCCCTCTATCCGAATTACGTGAATTTTTTAAGAAGCAAAAACAGGTTATGAACTCCGGCTACTCCACTAAGATTGCTACCTGCGTATCCAGGTTAATTCCTGCTTAGAGTAAAGAGCAGTCCTCGTTAAAGTCTTAACCGCTTTCATCTTTGATAGTGATAAGTAAGAAAAATCCGAAGCGGGTACGGAAGAAGCATAGGGGAGGGGTTTGATTAGAGTTCTCAAAAAAGAGGTGTTCAATTCAAAATTATAAGATTAGCTTTAAGATAACTGGTTATGGAGGCGAAGGCAATTAAGAATGACCTTGTGGATAGATGAAAAACTTGCAGTTGGACCGATGCCATCAGAAGACCTCATTGAGGACTTGGCTAAAACTTTCAAAGCAGTTGTGGTTCTTTTGGAAGACTGGGAACTTGATTATGATATACAAGTTTGGTCGAAATTTGGGTTGCAGGTAAAACACCTACCCATTCCTGATTTTGGAACACCGAGCTTAGCTGACCTGCATGGGTTGATAGACTGGATAAAACGGGAAACTGAGGATGGGGGTGCAGTATTTGTGCACTGTTATGCGGGTATTGGGAGGAGTGGAATGGTTGCAGCAGCTTACCTGATGTCAAGAGGATACGACGTGGATGCAGCGATAGAGCATGTTAGAGCACGTGTAAATGGTGCGATAGAAGTTTATGAGCAAGAGCAACTTTTGAGGCTCTTTGCTAAGAAATAGCAATTAGCCGAAGCAGTGAAGTGGAAGAAGCAGTGAGAAGGGAATTTCGAATTAAAAACCTAAAAAACACTTTCCACTTCTCCGAAAAGCACTACGTGAACCTGCCTCTTGTCGAAGAGGATAGGAACGAGATGAAGAGGAGAGAGGAAAAGAATAATTTAGGGGATTGATTTAAAAGATAAAGAAGAAAAAGAAGGAGGTTATACTTTATATACGACAAGAAAGTTAGGATGGTAAACCTGGTGTTCAATTTCGTGTTTAAGCCAAATGTGGAAGAGCTGAAGGTGAAAGGAGATATTCATGGCTTGATCAAAGCTCTTAGATATGGAGATTTCGATGTTCGAGTGAAAGCAGCAGAGGCTCTTGGGAATATAGGAGATAAAAGAGCAGTAGAACCTCTCATTTATGCTTTGAAGTATGAATATTTGGATGTTCGAGTGAAAGCAGCAGAGGCTCTTGGGAATATAGGAGATAAAAGAGCAGTAGAACCTCTCATTCATGCTTTGAAGTATGGAGATTGGCATGTTCAAAAAGAAGCAGCAGAGGCTCTTGAGAAGATTTTTGAGAAGATAGGAAATAAAAGAGCAATAGAACCCCTCATTTATGCTTGGAAGAATCAAGGTAGTGATTTTCGAGAGAAAGCGGCGGAGGCTCTTGAGGATATAAGAGATGAAAGAGCAGTAGAACCTCTCATTTATGCTTTGAATGATTTAAATTGGGATGTTCGAGTGAAAGCAGCAGAGGCTCTTGGGAGGATAAGAGATGAAAGAGCAGTAGAACCTCTCATTTATGCTTTGAAGGATGGAAGTCGGTATGTTCGAGAGAAAGCGGCTGAGGCTCTTGGGCATATAGGAGATGAAAGAGCAGTAGAACCTCTTATCGAGGCTTTTGGGAATGTATATTGTGATATTCGAGTGAAAGCAGCAGAGGCTCTTGGGCATATAGGAGATGAAAGAGCAGTAGAACCTCTCATTCATGCTTTGGAGGATAAAAAATTGAATGTTCGAGAGAAAGCGGCTGAGGCTCTTGGGAATATAGGAGATAAAAGAGCAGTAGAACCTCTCATGGATACTTTGAAAGATGAAAATAGAGATGTTCGTAAAGAAGCTGAAAAAGCTCTATTAAAGCTACATGCCCCCGCAGTTACAGCACTTATTGGTGCAATTGAAAGATAAGTATTTGTGCGTTTGAAATGGCGCTGCAGCGAGTGGCGGTATGGGTTAATATTCGACCGTTTCATCAATCCAGTGTTTCATGATAGGATACACCTTCTAAAGCCGTTGATTTTATCCATCCATCAAACTTTTCTATTTTCCAACTACACACACCTGGGAAACGTGAGGATCTAGCGCCTAGGCTGTAAATAAGCGGCATGGAGGAGGCTAACGCCATATTTAAAATCCCTACAGCACCAACAGTAAGGTGATGTGAAGTATTCTGAAGCATGGAACATTACAGGAGGGTGTGAACCCCACCCCTTTCGAAAAGGACAAAAAAGAACCCGAAGCGGATGTGGAAGATGATGAGCTAAAACTTTACCAGTTTTAAAAGGCTTGCAAAACTAATGGTAAGTATAGGGATGGTGAAAAATGGAAGAATTGGATATAAAAATTCATTTATGTACTAAGAAAGAATTGGGGGAGGAAGCTGAGAAACACGGAAGCAAGCCGTGGTATGGGTTAAAATACCTACGTGGTTTTCGCTATGGCAATGAGATTTGGGTGGTTAAGGATTGCTTTGGTGAGTTGGCGTTATTGGCACACGAGTATGGACATATCCGAGGGAAGAAGCACTGCAGATTCCCTTCTATTATGAATTTTAGTGGATTGTTCCGTATATTCGCATTTCATCCTTTCGATTTTTTAAAGCTTTTAATACAAAGCTGAAACCCGAAGTGGCTATAAGAAAAGCTAGTGTTCAAATTTCAACGGCTGCACACTGCCATTACAAAAGTGTGAAGTATTCAGCAGTGTAAAACATTGTGGGAGGGTGCAAATCCAGAAACTTGAATTTATGAGTGCAAAAATGTATTGATTGAGATAGTGAACATGAAAAAACTAATATTGAGTAGTCAAAAAACCAGTTCTGGAACGATACATCACTTGAGGGTAGAGGGAGTGAAGGATATAAGTGACTTAAGAAAGATTTATAACGGACTCCATGGTGCCCACGAAAAAATCCATTATAACACAAAATTCCACAAAGGGACTTTAGAGCTGGTCGCCGGGAACGTAGACATAAATCAGCTGTTAGAAAAAGGCGGCTATGAAAAAGCTGAGAATTACACAAGTACACAATGATATCGCACGCAAAAGCCGGATTTTACTAAAATCTATTTCGAAGCTTAGCGACGCTCACCATACTTATCCTAATGTGCATGGCATCAACATGGGGCTAAAGAAAAAGGCATCACTGATGTTTATTAGTTTATCTATTCTCTTACACGGAACATTTGCGGAGGTTGAGAATCCATGAGCATAGTATGATCACCTACCTGACCCCCCGAAACTTGAAGCGGGTATGGAATAAGTGGAATGGTTGCAGCAGCTTACCTGATGTCAAAAGGATACGACGTGGATGCAGCGATGGGGCATGTTAGAGCACGTGTAAGTGGTGCGATAGAAGTTTATGAGCAAGAGCAACTTTTGAGGCTCTTTGCTAAGAAATAGCAATTAACCGAAGCGGCTATGGAAGAAGCGGTGAAGTGGAAGAAGCAGTGAGCAGGGGATTTTGAATTAAAAACCTAACAAACACTTTCCACTACTCCGAAAAGAGCACTCCGTGAAACTGCCTTCGTGCAAGAGGAGAAGAAGGAGATAAAGCGGTGGAGTAGAGATAGGTATGAGTGCATGAAATGGAGAAAATGCAGCGACCGGAATATGCCTCTAAAAAAATCGTATTATAAATCAATTCACATAGTTAAGTATGGCCAGTCAGATAGTGTTCGTACCAGCAATTGGGATTGCCATACTAATCTTAGCTCTTGTCGTGTTTGTGGTCTGGCGACGCACGGGTAGTAGCCCGAGAGAGATCCAAAAGAAGAGTGCGAAGTGGTTCCTCGCTGTGGGGGTTTTATACATGGCGATTGCGATTGTCGTTACCGCGCTCGTCCACGGGACTGAATCGGTAATCAACGACCTCATGAATTTAGATCTGACACTGTTCAACCTGGGTCTACTATTCTTCGTAATCGGCGCGGCCGCAATGATCATAGCGAAGTTCAAAGCCCGTTCTCAGTAGATGTTTGCTTTGCATCAACAACCAGTTTCATAAATAAATTACCCTCTCTACGTTGATAATTCCGCCTCTATTCTCAACCTTACTGCTCTATTTACTTCCCTACCCAATTTCAAGCAGTCTTCATCTGTTAGCTCACTGTGCTTGAATAACTCATCGAATAATTTAATTGATGCGAGCTTCCTGAACTCATCAAGTACCGTTCTCTCAGCGACTTTAGACCACTCAACCTGAGGAAATTCTTCTTTTATCTTTTCCGGAATCTTAATTGTTAACTCCGCCATTTCCATCACCTATTTATCTGTAATTCTATTAATCATAAGTAGATAAATAACTTCTCTCTCCCGGCGTCTTCTTTTTTCAAGCAAAAAGGCGTTACCGAACACTTTCTTTCACACTTTTTCTTTTTCAAACTTTAGGAAAGTTTGACCAAAAATGCTTCGCGGCTTCGCGGAAAAAAGAAAACTTGAGCAGGGTTTTCGGGGTCGTGGGGCGGAACCTTACACCGGGCAGAACTCATGTCATGATCCCGCAGAAGTTTGAGCAGATACTGAGAGCATAACTTTTGAGGTTTGAACGTGACGTGAAAAAGAGTGAAGAAAAGTTTTTTAAGGTGCGAAGATAAATGTAGTCTAGGTAATGGGTATAATAAGAGTAAAGGCTGTGTATGAGAATAAAATATTGAAACCATTGGAGAAGCTTGAATTGGAGGAAGGGGAAGAGGTGGAGATAGAACTGAAGAGAAGAGAGGGAAAAAAGCGAGATATTTTGAGATATGCGGGGATCTTGAAGGACTTGAGCGAGGAGGAAGAAAGGATATTTCAAGAAGCAGTAAAAAGGAGAAGTCTTTTTGGCAGGGCACTGAAGCTATGAGAAAATCTCTTTTGGATACAAGCATATTCATCGCTTTTCTAAGAGGGGAGCAGGATGTTGTTGCTAAAATAGAGGAATACTTAGAAGAATTCGATAGGCTCAGTCTCAGCATAATAACCTATTACGAGATACTTCGAGGTCTAAAATATCTGGGAAATGAAAGAAAAATTAGAAGTTTTGAAGAGTTAATGGATAAAAGTGAGATAATAACACTTGATAAAGAGAGTATTGACAAAGCATCAGAAATCTATGCGGAATTGATGAGAAGAGGAGAATTAATTGAGGATGCTGATACACTTATAGCAGCCTCTTGCCTGGTTAAAGGTATGGTTATGGTAACGGATAACGAAGAGCACTTTAGAAGGATAGAAGATCTGGAAATGGAGAATTGGCTAGCTAATGAGTAATTAATCAGTAGCCGGTGGTATACGCTAAAGGTGTTGTTGCGGAGGATTTTTGTTCGTTTTACCGAACACTTTCTTTGTTCTTTGCTTTCCTTTCCTTTCTCTTCTCGTCTAAAGCAACTTTGCCTGCATGAAAAGGAACCGAAAAGGTTTAATCCAAAATCATCTGTCTCTTCATTCAGTAAAGGTTTCCGTCTTTAGCTTCGTTATAAACACCTTTACTGCCTCTGCGTGGTCCACCACAGTTTCTGGTGGTAACCAGTTCTCGTAGAAGTTTTGATGCAAAGCACCTGCGATGGAGAACATTCTTGTCAGTTCTGGCTCTTCAAGTTCTGTGCTCAGCGTTGCAACGAATTTGTAAAGTTCACGATGAGATGTTATCTTGATGCCTCTCTTTGCAGCAGCCACCTTAACGATTTCAGCAGCAGCACCCCATAGCTTCTCTGAAGCTTGAACATAGTCCTTTCGTTTTATCAGCTCCTCCGCGTCCTCAAGGTATTTATTGTTCAATTTAATCAGCTTCTTCTTCTGTTTCCGTCTCACTGCTCATGCTCATAATTATAATTAGTTAGTAGCCTGCGGTATAAAAACTGCTCAGCTCAGTATCGGGTGAACTTACAAATTCCAAACTCTGATATCCTTGTATCATGCATCCTGTATCCTGTATCATACATAGAAAGGAAGAAAGAACCTTTTCTTTGTTCTTGTCTGCCCCGATCTTTCTCGTCTGAAGCAATTTTGCTCAAGAATAAACCGAAAAGCTTTATATACTCCTACCTAATATGGTTACCATATATGTGTGCCATAGAAGGGGGTGAGATGCAGAAAAAAAAGCGGAAGAGAAAAGGGCGGTTGTCCGATCCTTCTCTTCTGAAGCAATATTGCTTGAAAAGAATACCGAAACCTTTATATATACCCTCCACACGAAATGTAAGTATTTCGATTGTGTGTGGAGGTAAGGCAAAAAAGGAGGATAAAGTTTTTTTGTAGAAAGAAATAAATATCTTTAGTAAAGGTTTCTTTCACACTTTCTTTCTTTGAAAAAGAAAGAACCTGTGCTAAGAAAGAAAAAAAGAAGAAAAGCATGTTAAAGAAAAGTTTTAGGAGGTGAAAAGAAGAAAAATGATACAAAAGATAAGAAAGGATAAGAAAGGAGTGTCACCGGTAATAGGCGTCATTCTCATGGTTGCAGCGACGATCGTGATTGCGGCTGTCGTTATCGCGATGCTCGGCGGGTTCACTGCGCCAAGTAAATCATATGCGGTAATGGCAACGGCGAGAATGGGAAGTATAGGTGGTTCTCCCACGATTTACGTGACGTATATGGGTGGCCCGGATGCTGGACAGGTGGATACTCTTGATGCAACTATAACGGATGGTGCTACCGGTACGCCTTTGATAGATACTGCATGGACTGGTGGAGGACCAGGTCATACCGCTGTTGTTCCATCTGTGGATTGGGCTTTACCTGATGGCAGTGCCGATGTAAAGGTTGGGTCAGGGGGTTATAATTCCCTTGCTGGCTACACCCCAGCACCAAACGATGACCACGTTGTGGTGACTGCAACATTCGTCGACGGCACAGCGCAAGTAATACTGGAAACTTGGCTGTAAACACACTTTTTCTTTTTTCTTTTTTTGAAAAAAGAAAGCGTCAGCGAAGAAACAGGGGTTGGCACAGAAGCGGGGTGAGAGAGGAGAAGAGGGGCTCAACTTTTTAGGAAAAGGAAAAGCCCCATTTTTTATTTTTTATTTATTAGTCTATGTTTATTTTAATTGGGCATGACTGTGCTCTAAGATCTTCATCCCTGCTAAATCTCAAAAACCTCTTTTAATTTCCGATTTATCTCTGCTCTTAACCCTATATTAAGTTCTCCAAGCTCGC
>DATKWH010000114.1:0-7474 GCA_035529655.1 Bathyarchaeia archaeon | reverse complement strand
GCACAGATTGTGAGGGCTGCATAGAGGTATGCGAGCAAGAGGCGCTAAAGATGATGGAGGATTAGAAACAAACTTTAGAAGTAAACATTAAGCAATGCAGAAGCCAAGAGCTGAAGTTGAGGCCGCAGTAAGGATAGAACGTGTAGGGGTAACGAATCCTGATGAGAAGCAGGTAATAATCGGGCAGGGGAATTTCAGTATATTTACCTGCGATGACCTCTTCAAGACGCTTTTGACTACTGTGCCTGGAATAAAATGCGCCGTTGCAATGAACGAAGCGGTGCCGAGATTGACGAGAGTTACGGGGAATGAGGAGAGCCTGAAGGAGTTAGCGGGTGAGAACTGTCTCCGAATCGCCGCCTCTCACTCTTTTTTTATTGTTATGGATGATGCGTTTCCCATAAATGTACTGAACGCCCTGAAGTCACATCCCGCAGTTACAACCATCTTCGTAGCTTCTGCAAATCCGTTGGACGTTCTTGTCGCCGAAACCGAACTTGGACGTGCAGTCATTGGCGTAGTTGATGGCACGTCGGCTAACAGGGTAGAGACAGAGGCTGAGAAGAAAGAGCGAAGAGAGCTGTGCGAGAAGTTAGGGTATGCGGTTGAGTAGCTAGCTAACGTTGCCTTATTTTTCCTTTACTTTTTGGGTTCAATATTCTTTGTGATTTTTGCCCCTCTTTTAGGTAAGACTCTACTTCTTGAGAGCTACAAGGAGTGGGCTAATTTTAAATACTATTAAGGATAATCTGTATGTATTAACATGAAAAAAGAAGAGTTGGTGCACCTCCATATGTTATTAGCTCAATTTAAGAAGTACTGTGAGGAAAATGGCGTAAACGCTGATTTCAGTAAATATAACGCGTTGGGTATTTCTCCTTTCCAGGTGCACCGAAACAAGGAAGAGCACAAGCAGGCTATTTTTTCTCTGGCGACCGAACTTGCGTCAATGGCAGCGAGAGATACTCTTACAGAAACTAAAAAACTTCAGAAAGAGCGCAAGCAAGAGTAAGGACGCTGCTTAGCTTTTCGAATACGCTCCCGCTCTGATGGAATCAATGTTTTTTTCTTAACAGCTTTAACTTAACGTAGAAACAATCAGGCATCCAACAATATAGTCTTATAGATCAGGTCAGGTAAGAATTCAGCAATCGCCTTGTACTTTTGCTCACTTCTATTCAACGCCTCCTTCATATGCTTACACTTGGCAAATACACTTGCCATTTCCGAGTCTTTAATTAACAACGCCTTTTCCACCAGCTTGCACGCGGTAATGTCCTCACAAATAACGCTCATGTACTTGATGTGCCCTTCCACGTCCTTGAATCCTGATACATGTAAACGCCCCCAGACGATTTCACCGTCCTTGCGCACATACCTCTTATCCATCAAACAGTGGTCATTCTCACCGTTGATTATTGGTTTGAATAAGTCTCTATCTGCATCCAAGTCTTCGGGATAGATTAATTCGGAGAGCGGCATTCCGATCAGTTCTTCTTGTGGATAGTCCAGGAAGCGGCAAGCGGTCTTGTTCACGGCTAATACCTGACCTTCTGGGTCAATCATGGCTATGCCCACGGACAGGTTATCGAAAAGAGAGCGAAAACGTTCTTCACTATCCCGTAGCGCTTCCTCCGCCTGCTTCCTCCATGATATATCAGAAATGGTGGCAACGGCTCCCTTTGCAGGATTAGAGGGGTCTAAGAAACTAATTTTTATGTGGCCATCGAAGATAGAACCATCTCTTCGTTTAAGTTTTGCATCTACTTCGACTAATTCACTTTCTTTAAGTTCTTCATAGAATATTCGGCCAACCCGTTCATATTCATCTTTCGAGGCATAAATCACTTCGGCACTTTTGCCAATAAAATCATATTCCTCAATTGTAAATCCGAACAGTTCCATCATGCGTTCATTTGTCCAACTAAGCCTTCTATCCTTAACAATACCTATCCCTATAGGTGAGGCAGATAAGATATTGCTCAATATTTCCTTGCTCTTCCACAATAGCTCCTGCACATATTTGTGTTCGGGGGCTTTACTTTCCAGTCCCACTTTTTCTTTGTCAATCCCTGCATATAGTCTGGCATTTTCAATTACTGCGGCGGCTTGGCTTGCTGCTACGGTCCCAAAGGCTATCTCATCTTCCGTGAATTCGTGTGGCTCTGCCATGTAGATGTTCAACAGACCGATAACCTCATCCCTTCGTTTCATCGGCATGGACATCTGCGCTGAGATGCCTAACTCGCGAGCAAGGTCCATCCAGGGTTTATCTCCTGGCTCCTCGAAGATATTCGGCACCAGATAATAACGTCCGGTCTCCAAAACCACTCTGGTCGGGCTGTTGGTGATTGGAACTCCCTTGCTATACACCCGTTCGATATAATCGTCTGGAAGACCAAACGTAGCAACAATCACAAGTTCACCGGTCTCCTCATTGACGAGCATAATAGTCCCTGAATGTGCGCCTATCTCATGCCCCACAATAGTAAGCATCGCATCAAGTATCTGTTCAAGGCTCTTCGCCAGGTCTATTCGTGAAATCATCAATAGTGCTTTCAACGCTGAAGTTTGCATGGACGTACCCCATTGTACATTTATACAATCACAAGGGGCATAAATAAGTTGCAGTTTTTCATCCGAATTTGGGATTTCAAAAGATTATGTGCTTACGGTACGTTATGGTAGTACGCGAATAGGATGCCTGCGGACTCAACGGCCAGAAAGAAACACTCAAAAAGCTTTTTATGTTATGGCGCTCATGCTATCAGCGGGGAGAGAAGAGGAAACATGTTTGAAGAGGTCTTTACACCATTGGAAGTTAGTTAGAAACATAACGATCATCGCCCTCGTTGCATTGCAATCGCAGACAACTCCGCTTGTACGCGCGGATCCTGATATTTTTCAGTGCCGTGCAGATAATCAACAATCACCTCATATTCTTGATCCGCGAGAACGTCCTTGAGCCACGCCATGCCCTTCGTCATAAAAGGAATTAAAGAATGCAGCTTTATGCCGTATTCTTTTGCGAGCTCTTCCGCGCCTTGCTCTCTATCCAGGACGACGATGACGTCTGAGCACGTTACGCGCTTCAACCCGCGCGCTTCCAGCTCGAATTCCAATTGCTTGATGGCTAACACTTTACTATCGAACTTTGTTACTAAGTCATCCACAATCCCCACAGTATCACCATCAGCGAGGGCACCTTCGATCATTGAATGTTCGCCATACTCTTTTACAAACAGGTTAAAATCCTCTAACGACCGAACCCCGTCTAATTTCCGCGTGAAGCATGACGGAATGTTTGCCTCTAAAGAAATGGCGGTGGCTATCGGTATGCCTGCGGTAGCAACACCAATGATCCTGTTTACAGCGTTGCATTCTTCTCTTATAAGGCGACCTAGGGCATAACCAACTTTCTTGAGCAGTTCGGGGTAGGAGGACAAAGGACGTAATTGGATATACAGAGGGCTCCACATGCCTGAAACGAGCGTCCATCCTTGCGGCTTATCCCGAAACCAGGTTTTTATCATGCCACGTTTATACAAAGCACGTATTAGCTCTTTTCCTACGTTCTCTTTCTCTTCTTGCCATTTCATAGTCTCATCACCTTCGTTTGAGAGCTTCATCACAAAATCTTCGTGCGGCATCTGCCATATCTTCGTGCTCATAAATTCCTGCACCTATAATAGCATACGCTGGTGCACCTTCTAAGGATTCAAAAGCGGATTTTATATCCCCGCCTTGTTTGCCAATCCCCGGCATGCTGTATTCCGGCGCTTTAACTATTCCAGACAACAACTTATGGTACTGCTTAATAACCGCGGGTTTAGTTCCCGGTACAATAAAATGGTTCACGTCCTTCTCAGCAGCAATCGTGTACATCTCCACAGGTGCATTGTCTCTGATAAACCCCCCTTCTTTCGCTAAATATCCCTGATGCGTCATTTCTCCACCTACCAGGGGCACTAAATTTTTATCGTAGAGTGCATCTATGAATGCTGCTTCTGTTTGAGGGCCCGCCTGTGGAAAGATTATTACGCCCTTTATTCCTGCTTCCGCGCAGGTGGTTGCGAACTTTTCACCCATCCGGGGAATATCCGTTCCTGCTTTTTGGTGGTCGTAGATCACGGGTAAATCGGTATATTCGTTCACAATGCTGACTAATTGGGGGAGACCATAGGTTAACCCGAGAATAGCGCCGATTTTGTAGCCGACAATACCCTCAACGTCGCACGTAGCCTCAATGAGTTTCCTGAACGTTTTTACATCATACACGTCACAGGCAGGTATAACGCCGCGCTCAAGATGAAATAGTCTGTTCATTTTATTTTCCCCTTTTTGCGTCTGGTATGCGAATTTGATAAAAACTTCTCTGATTCTTTCATGCTCGTATATCCATTATGCGGAACTCTTTTATATTTTTTGGACACATACCCTCAAAAATCCCTCACCAACTTTTTTAAAAATCCCCCTCTGTCGACTCTACACGTCTTTACTTATGACAGATCATAATGATAATTAGAATATAAGCACCTCAAAAAACAGAAATGCCACCAACTACCGTATTCTCCTCGTTTTCGAGCCCTGTCCAGAAAGCCATTCGAGAAAAGGGTTTTGCAGTGCCTACTGAACCACAAATCAAAGCTATTCCGCCAATAATGGCCGGGAAGAACGTATTATTGATTGCACCAACCGCAACAGGGAAGACCGAATCTGCATTGTTACCGGTTTTAGATGCTTTAATCAAAACGGAGCGTGCTCCAGGGATAAAAGTCCTTTACATAACGCCCCTGAAGGCCTTGAATAGGGACATGCTTGAGCGATTACAATGGTGGTGTAAACGACTTGACCTGCGGTTGGGCGTGAGACACGGAGACACCTCGACTCGGGAACGAGAAGCTCAGGCAATGGTTCCACCTGATATTTTAATTACCACGCCGGAAACGTTACAGGCGATATTACCCGGTAGGATTATGCGTCAACACCTGGCTTCGGTCAGGTGGGTGATCGTGGACGAAGTGCACGAGCTTGCGATTGACAAACGCGGCTCTCAACTCGCACTTGCATTAGAGCGGCTTCGCTACCTGAAAAACGGCGAATTCCAAATCATTGGCTTGTCCGCGACCATCGGCTCGCCAGATAGGGTGGCGAAATTTTTGGTCGGAGCAGAAAGAGATTGCGAGATAATCAACGTCTCCGTGGCCAGGTTAGTGCAGGTAGAGGTATTTTATCCAAAAGCCGATTCCGAGGACTATAAACTGGCTGAGGAGCTTTACACGTATCCAGAAGTTGCTGCGCGGTTACGGTTGATGAAAAAACTCGTCGAAGAGCATAACTCCACACTGATCTTCACCAATACTCGTTCGATAACCGAAATTCTCGGTAGCAGGTTCCGCGTTTGGGATTTGAACTTCCTCGTGGGCGTTCATCACGGGTCACTCTCCAAGCCGTCAAGAATTAATGTTGAACGTGGTATTAAGGAAGGAACGCTGCACGGGATTATTTGCACGAGTTCCTTAGAGTTAGGGATAGACATCGGGAGGTTGGATTTTGTCGTTCAATATAACTCACCGAGGCAGGTTACCCGGCTACTTCAGCGAATAGGCAGAAGCGGTCATAGAGTCGGGGGGATTGCACATGGTGCGATCGTGGTCCAGGATTCAGACGACGCCCTGGAATCTTTAGTAATTTGTCGTCGTTCGCTTGCAGACGATTTAGAGCCCGCGGACATTCCTGAGAAACCGCTTGACGTATTAGCGCATCAAATAGCCGGGTTGCTTCTGACAAAAAGGAGATGGAGCTTTGAAGAAGCATTGAACATAATTAAAAAAGCATATCCTTATCGAGACCTTGAGGAGCACGAATTGGTCGCCGTGTTAAGTTACATGCATTCCCGCATTCCACGGCTTTTGTGGTTCTCTGCGGAAGACAAAGTATTTCTAAGACCTCAGCGTATAAAGCCGTTCTACAGTTATTATTTCGAGCATCTGTCAATGATCCCTGAGGAACGACATTACCTGGTCATTGACGAAGATGATATACCTGTCGGCGTTTTGGATGAAGCGTTTGTGGCTGAATACGCCAGTCCAGGGAACAAGTTCATTGAAGGCGGTCGCGTCTGGAAGATATTGCACGTGTATGGTAACAAGATCTATGTAAAGCACGAAGACGATCCAACAGGCTCCATCCCGAGCTGGGCGGGTGAAGAGATTCCCGTTCCCTATGCGATTGCTAATGAGGTTGGCAAGATTCGTGGGTTTGTGAAAAAAGAACAAGAAAAAGAGCCTGAACGTGGCGATAGCGTGGTTGAAAAGATAGAGATAGGAAGAGAACTCATAAAGAACTACCCGTGTAGCGAAGAGACTATTAATAGAGCTTTAGACGAAGTCGTCCAGCACGTGAAAAAAGGCTATCCTGTCCCGACCGATAAGCTGTTAACTCTCGAACGATGGCAGGACTATATAATCCTGCATTGCTCTTTTGGACTACGTGCAAATAGAACATTAGCGATGCTCTTAGCTGCGGTGTTGTCTGACCAGATAGGTGCTCCGGTGGGCGTGCAACAAGACCCCTACCGGATACTGCTCAAAACCGATGACACAGCATTGGAGCCAGAAGATGTTAAAGAGTTTATCCTTGATTTAGCCGCCAAACCTGTTGAACAGCTCGCCTTGAAATCATTAGCCCGCAGTAGACTATTTAAACGGAGGTTCATCCATGTGGCAAGGAGATTCGGGGCAATAGCAAAGGATGCGTCATTGAGTGAACTCGACGTGGATAACGTGATAAGGAGCTTTGAGGGTTCCGCGGTCTTTGATGAAGCTTTACGGGAAGCTCAAGATAAGGATGTCGATATAGCTCTAACAGCCCAGCTTTTAAACCGGCTAAACGCGGGTGAGCTGAAAATAGCGGTAATAAAAGGAGACGAGGTCAGCCCGATTGCAGGAATTGTTGAAGTGATAAAACGTGGATACGAGCTCATCCCGCCAGAGCGAATGCATCGGGTCATTCTCAAATATGTGAAGGCACGGCTGCTGGATGAATCCTTGACTTTTGTCTGCACCAATTGTTGGCGGTATACTGCTGTCGAGCGCATAAATGATGTTGAATTGGGGGGTATGCAATGCCCTGAATGCGAATCAAAGAGGATAGGGGCGTTAAAAGCAGATGAAAACGAGGTGAGAAGAGGTGTAAGTAAAGGCAAAGAGAAGAGTAAGAGTAAAAAGGCAAGTAAGCTCTTTGAAGACGCAGAGCAATCGGCGGAATTGATTTCGACTTACGGGAAAGCAGCGTTGCTTGCACTTGCTGGTAAAGGGCTCGCCACCGAAGATGCTCGTGAAATCTTGAAAAAGGAAGATGCGGTAAACGAGCACTTAATCGAACTGATAATCGAATCGGAAAAGGAAGTTTTGAAACGGAGGTTCTACAGAACTAAAAAAAGAGAAAAAGTATAAAGAGGAGAATTTTGATT
>DATKWH010000113.1:0-8330 GCA_035529655.1 Bathyarchaeia archaeon | reverse complement strand
CACACATTAACTATCTCCAAAATGAGCACCCGGTCTAATGCTGTACGTGCACCGAAGCAAAACTATAAAACCTGACTATCACCTACTTAAATATGTGAAGTGGCTAAATAGAATACTGGGCAAGGAGGAAGAGGAAATACCGTCTCCCGTCTCCTTCGATGAAATAGATACGTGGTTGGAGATAGTATCGAAATCGCTATTTCGTGGTCTGGATACAAATGCCAATCCGTTATACGACGAGATAAGAGCTATACGTGAGCAACTTAAGCAAAACATCCACGAGCTTCAGGACGCCGAACCAAATGAGGAAGTGCCAGATTCTATCTCAAAAATAGGATTGGTAAGTCGAAAAAAAATGGTAAAAGATCTTTATTCGATGACGGAAAAAATTGTGATTCCGACCCAGACCGATTATAAAACGGTTTTATCTTTTTATAGCGCAACGACATCCAACCTGGAATTTCCTTTTGGCAAATCACAGAGGAACATCTACTGTGTTCGGTCACTCTTTCCCGATGAGATTGAGGGAGTTATCTCGGATCTCACACGATTGAGGGACCTTCTTAACCAGCTTATCACACCCATAAAGGGGAAAGAAAGCCTGATCGCACATTTAGAAGAAGTGCCTGTGATAGTACAAGATATAAAAGAACTGAAATCAGGGATAGAAAAGGAGAAAGAGAATGTTGGTGATCAAGAAGAGGAATGTTCCGCACTCGAAAGGCGAATCGGAACAGAAGAGGAGAAATTAAAGAAGATAAAAGAAGAGGTAGAATGGATGCAGTTCAAAGAGTTCGAAACCGAATTATCTTCATTACAAGAGGATTTAAACGCGCTCGAATCGAATGTTCGCAGATCTTTCTCGCCGCTTAACAAAGCACTCAACCTCCTGAAGAAGCAGGATGAGACTGGGCGGCACTCGCTCAATCCAGAAGAGAGGAGAGCGGTATCTTCAATCTTGGCAATCCCAATTCGAGCGCTCGACGAAGATGTCAACGAATATCTCCTCGCTATAAGGAATATCATAGAAGGGGATCCCTCCGTCCTCAAGGATCGAAAGAGAGAGACAACACTGAAATGGATAGATCATCTGCTAAATGCCGATCTCTCCTCGATAAAGGGGAAACGTGAGCGGTTGCAAGCACGAATTGCAGAGATCCAAGATCAGCTTTCGGATATGAAGATACTCAAAGATAAAGAGGAGATCGAGCAATCAGTTGTTTCGGCTAAGGGGCAACTCACTCAATTACAAGAAGGAATAACACGATCAAAAAGGCACATAGTTTCGTTGGAAGAGGCGCTGAGAGAGAAGGAGCAGCTTTTGGTAGAGGCCTTGGAAGGAATTGCCGGTAAGAAGAAAATTGATGTTAAGTTCGAGTTCTGAGCTTGGGTTCTGGACGGGTGTCGATACTTGGAACTGTGGTGGAACGGCAAAAACCACGCACCTTTTTAATTGTTACACCTTACAACAATAACATATCTATCACGGATTAGCAAAAGAGAACGTGGAGAGGAACGAAAAAATATGGATTCAGCAGCGCAGAACCTCAAGTTCAAGGAAATAGAAGAGAAATGGCAGCGTAGCTGGGAAGAAGAAAAGATATTTGATGCTGAAATCGAACAAAAGGAGAAGTTCTTTTTGACAGCCCCTTATCCGTACACCTCGGGACCGCTACACATAGGTCATGGAAGAACGTACACCATAGCGGATATAATTGCGCGATTTAAGCGATTGCAAGGCTATAATGTCCTCTTTCCAATGGCGTTTCATGTTACGGGCACGCCGATCTTAGCGATCGCAGACAGCATTGCGAAAGGAGAAGAAGCGGTTGTAGAACGATATAATGCTTATGTCGCGATTTACGAGGATGCAGCGCGGGTTGAAGAAATTGTCAAGACGTTTGATAACCCGGAAATTGTTGCGGATTTCTTCGCTGAACGAATCTCAGAGGACTTTAAGAGGATGGGGTATTCCATAGATTGGCGCAGGAAGTTCAATACCACCGAGCCGATGTACAACAAGTTCATCGAGTGGCAGTTCAAGAAGCTTTATGGCAAGGGCGTTATAAAAAAAGGGAAGTATCCGATTACTTATTCCTGTGAAGAGGGCTGTGCGGTTGGAGAGGATGATATCGGCGAGGGTGACACAGATAAGGTATCAATCATTGAATATACGACGTTAAAATTCAAACTTTGTGACGATGACGCGTACTTAGTTGCTGCAACGCTGCGTCCTGAAACCATCTTTGGCATCACTAATCTCTGGATAAACCCTGATGTAACGTATTTTAAAGTTAAGGTCGGTAACGAATGTTGGATTGTGTCCAGAGAAGCGGCGGATAAATTGGGTTACCAACGTGAAGACGTTGCGGTTTTAGAGGAAATAAAGGGGGGGGATTTGCTGTGGAAGCAGGCTAAGGAGCCTTTGGAAGGTAGAGAAATTCCTGTTTTTCCTGCAAGCCTCGTTGATGAAGATGTCGGCACGGGAGTGGTTTATTCGGTGCCCGCACATGCCCCGTATGATTACATGGGTTTGGAAGACTTGAGAAGGACAGAAGGGATTGAACTTGCCCCTATAAAGATAATAGACATTGAAGGGTATGACCTGCCGGCGAAAGAGATTTGCGAAAAGATGGGAATCGAAAGCCAGGAGGATGAGCGTTTGGAGGAAGCCACGCAGATAATTTATAAGGATGAATTTTATCGCGGTGTGTTGAATGAGCGGTGTAAGGCTTTTGCAGGTATAAAAATCGCCGCGATCAAGGATGAGGTTAAGGATTGGTTAAAGGGCGAAAATATAGCCGATGTATTTTACGAGACCTCGCGGAAGGCAGTAACGAGAGGCGGAGGGAAGGTAATCGTTGCAGTCCTGCAAGATCAGTGGTTTATCGATTACACCCCGCAATGGTGGAAGGATGAGGGTCATAAACTCGTTGACAACATGCTGTTCTATCCGGAAAAGTATAAGACGTACATGCAGGACATTATTGATTGGTTGGCGTTTCGACCATGTGCGAGGAAACGGGGCTTAGGCACACAGTTTCCGTTTGAAAAGGAATGGATAATCGAATCGCTGAGTGATTCCACCATTTACATGGCGATTTACACCATTGCGCACCTGCTCAGGCACGTGCCAGTTGATGCTCTGGAAGAACAGTTCTTTGATTACGTATTTCTGGGAATCGGCAATGCCGAGGATGTGGCAAAGGCGCTTCACCTTGATGTGGACGTTTTGAAAAGGCTTAAAGAAGAGTTTGAATACTGGTATCCCAATGACCAGCGACATACTGCGCCACCGCACCTCTCGAATCATCTGGTTTTCTTCTTGATGCACCATGCAGCGATATTTCCAGAACGTCACTGGCCGAAAGCGATAACCTTGAACGAGTTGATGATTAGGGAAGGGCATAAGATCTCAAAGAGCAAAGGAAATGTCGTTCCGCTGGCACACGTGTCAGAACTTTATGGTGTGGATTTATACCGGCTTTATTGCGCGCTTAATGCTGATTTCGCAAGTGTCGTCAATTGGCGGGAGCAGGACACCGATGCGTTGCGGAAACGGTTTAATGCTCTGGTAACAGTGTTCGAGGAGAGCACATGGTCTGATGCATTACAAGAAGACGAGTTCACGCATACTGATAGATGGATGCTCTCGAAGGTTTATCGAATGTTGCAGGAATCCATCGAGCGGTTTGAAGGCTTTAGAATACGCGAAGCTGGCATAAATGTGGTCTTCAACCTGATGAATGACATAAGATATTATGAGAAGCGGGCGAGCGTGGAACGGAGGAGGAGGATTGTCAGGAACATTCTGGATGACTGGCTCATAATTCTTTCGCCGTTCGTGCCGCACATCTGCGAAGAGCTCTGGCATAAACGACACGATACGTTTATCTCGCTACAAACGCTACCGGCAATAAAAGAGGAGTTTATTGATGACTTAGTAGAGAAAGAAGAGGACTATGTGGTCTCCTTGGTTGGAGATGTACAGGAGATACTGAAGATAGCAAGGATCACACCCAGTAAAATTTACCTTTATACCGCAGATGCTGAGTCGGAGCAATGGAAGTGGGGGCTTTTTAAAGCGCTCAAAGATGTGCCGGATAAGGATAAGATCAAAGAGGCGATGTCCATCCGCAAGGACAAGAGCACGGTGGATTTTGTGAAGCAGTTGATGAAGAGCAACCTCGAATATTTTGAGCTGAACGAGAAGGAGATTCTGGAACGCGAGAAGGAATATTTAACGAAGGAGTTTGGCTGTGAAATAGGACTAAACGATGAGTACGATCCAAAGGGGAAGAAGAAGTTTGCGCTTCCGCTTAAGCCCGCTATTTATGTGGCTGGGTGAAGGTATCCACTCAAAATTTGGTGGGATTTTGATTCTTTTCTTTCACTCTACCCATTAAATCCTCAGCAGATACTGATATTTGCCTCCTCTTCATCCCGTTCCAAATCTTTAATTGCTTATATAACCAAAAATCCAGTTCATCTGCGTCCTCTGCATAGATAACCTCTTTATTTTCCAGAATTTCACCCCTTAGATACCATGGTATCTCATTGAATACCACAATATCGTATCTTTCATTTGCCGAAACCCTCAAAATCCGCTCGTATAAAACGAAGCAATCCTTAGATTCAATACCTTCCTTTTCTATCACGCATATATCAATATCCGATTTCCTATCCGCATATCCCTTAATCAATGAACCATAAACCAATATCCCTTTAACATAGGGCATCATATCCTTTAACACCTCTAAGAGATGTTCTTTCATTTTCTTATCCATTCTAAAACCACCACAGAAAAATCTCTTAAATCCCCTACCAATTCCTTTATCGCATAACATGCTGTCTCATCATTTACACCATCGTATCCATGAATTAGCCTATTTCTTAATCCGTTTGCTTCTTTTATTTTTGCCCCCTTTCTTTCTTCCAAAATATCTCTCTCAACCAAAAAATCAATATTGCTGTAGTCATCTTTTGCCGATGAATTCAGTCCTCTTCTAACCATCGCACATACGTCTGACACCGCTTCCACCGCTTCTTGAAATTCTTTATATATCGCTTTCCGCAATATCCTATTTCCCAATACCTCCTTCGATAGATGCTCTTCAATGAACTCAACTCGCTCAACTACTGTCTCAACTTTTTCCAGTATCCTCTTTTTAATATCCTCATTCATCTTCTCTTTCTATTTAATCATATCATTCCTTTTTATACCGGGACACAGCCTCCCTGAATCTCCGCTCACGTTCCCTTACCGTATTCCCCTCGTAAACGATATATTCATCTATTCCCTCTATCTTGCCTAACAGTCTATCAGACTCAACATCTGCCACAAGAGAACCGTAAAATCCAGCATAGTAGAAAACCTTTCTCTTATCTCCCCTTGCCGCTATAAATTCTGCTATTCTTTTATTCTCCTCTGCCTCCATTTCGCGCTCTAAACTCTCCAGTGGAACAGCCTCACTCTCCTCTGATTCGACTTTTCGCTCCTTTAACTCTTTAATCAGTCCAGAACCTCGCGCCTGCTCCAGTGCTATCATTCTCACGCCAAATTCATAGCCCCTACCCCGTAACCACTTCTCTATGGCTTTACAAACCACTTCGTCTGAGAATGGCTCTTCAACTACCACATCCCACTCTGGCAGTTCTTCTTCCTTCTCGCCATCCTGTTCTAACTGCTTCTTGCTTATTACCGTCCAGGTCCAATTCAAGTGGCAGCGTTCATTTAGTTCGTCCTGATAAACGTCAACCGACCAGCTCTCCTCTCCAGGACTCATTTCTTCAGCGTAATAAATATCGAGGATTTCGCGACCTTCTTCCTGGAGCTCTTGCAATGCCTTTCTCATCATATTATAAGTCATGAACCTTTCAATTGATTCCACCGGGTTCAGAGCGCCCTCGAGATGGCTCGAATTCAAGATAAAACGGATTCGTTCAAAGGCATCGGTTTCTGGTCTTTCGTACAGCCGTTCTCCATACCATTCCCGGAGGTCTTCCAGGAACCTTCCGTAAGAATGTTTCTCTTTTCGCTCGCCAATATATCTCTGATAAAGGTCGTGGTACCATAATAGCAACTTCTCCTGATTTAAGTCATTTAAAAGTTTCTTCGCTTCTTCCAGTGTATCGGTTATTCCCAGCAGTATGCCTCTGCCTACAACAATGTAAATACTCTTCCCGGTAAATTTTGAACAGCTGTCACAGAACAGCTCCTCCTTTAGGATCATTATCTCCTCTGCATGACCAATGCAATCCTTCACGTGGAAATCCTCCAGCATATTCTCAAATGCCTTCGTCTGGACGGAATAGATCTTACCCTGACACAGTGGGCATGTACGCGCTTTGTCAAAGTAAACGGTATCAAACATCCCCATGTCTCGTAACCACCCCCCCATCACCAAATAATTATTAAGTTTTTGTAACGCTTTCTAAACATCCAAATTCATCACTTCCTTTGCATGGTCTTGTATAAACTTTCTTCTCGGTTCTACCTCCTCGCCCATCAGCACCGTAAAGAGCCAGTCTGCTTCTGCGGCATCCTCTAAATTCACCTGCTTTATGCACCGTGTAAGCGGGTTCATGGTTGTCCCCCATAACTGCTCGGGATTCATCTCGCCCAAACCTTTGTACCGCTGTATCTTCACACCGGCATCCCCGTCCTTCACGTTTAACTCTTCCAAAATAGCTGCGTATTCGCCATCGGTAAAGGCATATCGCACCTCTTTGCCCTTCTTCACCATATATAACGGTGGCATCGCTATATACACGTGGTTCATGCTTACTAACTCCTGCATGTAACGATAGAAGAAAGTGAGCAAGAGCGTTCGAATATGCGCACCGTCAATGTCTGCGTCACTCATGATGATCACTTTATGATAGCGCGTTTTTTCCACATCGAAATCCTCGCCTATTCCCGCACCCAGAGCAGTGACAAGCGCGCGGATTTCGGTACTCTTCAGTATCTTGTCCAGCCGCGCCTTCTCCACGTTCAGAATCTTACCCCTTATAGGCAGAATCGCTTGGAAGTTCTTATCCCGTGCCTGTTTCGCAGAGCCACCGGCGGAATCACCCTCCACGATATAAATTTCCTTTTTCGCTGGGTCTCTCTCAGAGCAGTCCGCAAGCTTCCCGGGCAGCGAATCCATAATAGAATCTTTCTTCCGCACTATTTCACGAGCATGTCGTGCCGCTTCTCGTGCCCTCGCAGCATCCACTGCCTTATTTATTATCGCATTCGCATCAGTTGGATGCTCATCCAGGAAATCCCACAGATGTTCCCGTACAATGGATTCCACAATACCCTTGACTTCACTATTTCCGAGTTTGGTTTTTGTCTGCCCCTCGAATTGCGGATCCTTGAGCTGCAAACTTATTACCGCCGTGAGCCCTTCTCGCACGTCATCGCCGTCCAAACTCATTTTTTTAAGCAGGTTATTTGCTTTGCCGTATTCGTTAATCGCCCTCGTCAACGCCGCTTTGAATCCACTGAGATGCTTACCACCTTCTATGGTCTTAACATTATTCACGAACGAGAAGATGTTCTCCGAATAGCTGTCGTTATACTGTATACCGATTTCAACTTTAACGCCATCCTTATCGTCTTCAAAAAGTATGTGCCCGTGCAGCACGCGTTTATCCCTGTTTATATATTCCAAGAAAGAAGCAATGCCACCCTCATACCTGAATGTTTTACCTTCCCCCGTTCTTTCATCTTCCAGGGAAATAGAAAGCCCTTTATTCAAAAAGGCCAGCTCTCTCAGTCGAGTTGTTAAAATGCTCGCGTCAATTTCATACGAGCCAAAAATCCTGCTATCTGGTTTAAATCGCACCTTCGTCCCACACGCTCCGTTATTCTCTTCCGAGCAGCTCACCGCTTTTAATTCACATACCGGCTTGCCCCGCTCGTATCTTTGAAAATAGTTCTGCCCATTCCTGCACACTTCCACCTCCAGCCACTCTGAAAGTGCATTTACCACCGAAATCCCCACGCCATGCAGCCCGCCGGCTACTTTATAAACCTTGTCATCAAATTTACCACCTGCATGCAGCTTTGTCATCACTACTTCCACCGCAGGAAGGTTATATTCCTTATGGAGGTCTACAGGAATCCCTCTCCCATTATCAATTACCGTCACGGAGTTATCAGTGTGGATTATCACGTCAATATTGGTGCAAAACCCTATTATGGCTTCATCCACGCTGTTGTCTAACACTTCGTTTACTAAATGATGAAGACCTCGGGTGCCCGTATCACCAATGTACATAGAAGGCCTTTTTCGCACCGCTGTTAAGTCTTTTAAAACCTGTATATCCTTCGCACTGTA
>DATKWH010000112.1:0-7646 GCA_035529655.1 Bathyarchaeia archaeon | reverse complement strand
TTGTAACAGAAGTCCTCCAGGATGTTGTCCGTGTAGGTTGCCGACGCGTATTGCGTGAATCCTACACCACCCGACATGTACGTTCCGAACCACAACTGGTCGTAAATCAGAGCGGCGGCTGCAATAGCCTCTAACTCCGCCCTTATCGGGTCATTCGGGAACAGTGCGGGTGATCTCGTCATGTCATCACAGACACCCAGTGGCATTCCGCCTGGCTCGTTGTGCGCTCTCGCTCTCCTTACAGGCATGTAGTTTGACATCAGTACGACGGCCGCATGCTTCGCCATGAATGCGAACTCACCGGTTGCCGATTCACCTGCACACATCTTGTATGCGTTGATGAAGGACATCCCGACCTGCATGCCTACCCATCGGTACATCGTTCCACCATCTGTCTGCCTGCCGACGATCGTGGGCATCCTCAGAATGCTCCACAACTTCTTGCCGATCGCTCCTTTCAACTGCTCTGCCTGCTCGCCCGGCTTCTCCCAGCCTGCTGGGAACTCCTTGTTGATGTCTAACAGGAACCTTCTGTCCAGTGCATCCGCAAGGTCGTCATCTCCGGTGAATAGCTTTGCGTACGAATCCGCGACTAATGCTGGCTTGGTCTCCACCATGTGCTCCTGGATGGTTGCCGCACCAGGTAAGGCGTGGTTTACCACTTCCATGTAATTGCTTATGGTATCCGGTGTAACTTCCTTGCCCAATCTCGTCTCCAGAATCGCGTGTGCGTCATCCATTCCTAAAATAATTGTCCTCCTCATGTCGTCATGGCACTGTTGCATTGCGGCATTATTCACCCAGTGCAAGTCATCGTGGTTCACCATGATGTCCGTGTGGTTCATCATGTAAGGCATCAAGAATCTCTGCCCTTGCGGCATCCCCACGTCAGGATTATATGCTGGAGTTCCGGAAACACGACTCTCTACTATCTTCTTCGCGTCCTCTATAAACTCCCTCTTCCTCATTCCTCCTTTCTGCGCGATACCGCCGTACACGTAAAACTTCGTCTTGGTGCTATCGGGCTTCTCGGCGAACTTATCCGACATCGCTTTCATGAAACTATGTTCTAAATTTTGAACTGGCATTTTTCTTTTCCTCCTTGTTTACTCCACTCCACCTCTTGGAGTGTACAGCTTCATTCCCTTTACGCCTACGTCTTTATTTCCAGGTAGATCCGCTCTATTCTTGAATGGCTGGAATCCGCCCCAGGTTCTGTTCCAGTGGATCTCGGATATGACGTCACCCACTTCGGGATCGTCTCCTTCCATCCAGACACCACCCTGAGCATTTCTGAACGTCGTTGTCCTCTTCCTTAATTCATCCTCTGAGAGTGGCTTTCCTAATAACACTTCCTTGTCCATTGCACCGCCGACCATGTCCTTAACGTATTTTATGTCGCCGTTCGGTTCACGTGCCCATCTCCTCAGCGCATCGAACATCAAGCCGTTCTCGTCCAATCGAACGGAATGTCCGTGGACGGTCCTTCCTCTCAGGCCGGTCCTTGCAGTGTCATACGTCTCATTGTCCATGTACTCTTTCGCTATCGCCTCGACGTCTCTTTCTCGCGCTTCTACGATCGTCCTCCCTGACAACACACCGGGGTCCACACCTCTGTATCTGGTGTACCACATCATCGGTCTGATTCTTGGTGTTGCAGGTGCGAAGAACATCGAGTCGGTGAACTGCACGTATCGAATCCTGTCGCCTGCCGCTGCTCCTGGCGTGGGCTTTACCATCTCGCGAACAGAGCACTCTGGCTCTTCCAGCTCCTCTATTGGCGGATGAATGCTCTTGTAAGCTTCTCCAGGTGCGCGGTGTCCGAGCATTCTCACTATATCTTCCTCGGCTATATCTCGCAACTTCTCTAACTTCTTGGAGGGGTCCATGAACTTCCGGCGGTTTTCTCCTATAATACTACTTCCAGGTGTATATTGTGGCATTTTTTTCTTTCCTCCTTTACATTATCTCCTTTGCGCCTTCCGCGACTGCTTTCATTGGCTCTGCAAACTCTGGTATCGCACCAAGCACTTCTCCATACAGGCCTGATGTCCTCGACGGGGCGAAGTACTGCGTGTCAGCATCTATGCACATTGCAGCGCAGAAGCAGGGTATAAACTGCCCCTTAGCATGCCTTGTAACGATGTGGTTTCCGTGGAATACGCCAGGTCCGCCGCCTCCATAAATGGAGTGCGAGAAGAACGAACTCGATACAGATGCTCCCTGCGCCTTTCCGTAGTCAACGCCCGGAAGTCCGGTCTCATGCTCCAACAGCTCGTTGAAGTACATGATGCTCGATGGCACCGGCTGTCCAGCACGCATTGCAGCACAATTCACCATCACCGCGGCAAGCATTCCCGTTGAGGCGTAGGCATTCCACATCTGCAAATCGTCCGCGCCAAAGACCGTATAGCCAGATCCCAGCTTCGTCTTCGGCTTTGCCACGCCATCCGCTTTCGCCTTATCCACCAGGGCATACACGACATCTCCAAGCGTTCCGTCCTGTCCATTCTCCTTTATCAGGGTGTAAAGCATGTTGTTCGCGTTCAGTCCCTCGTATGCAAAGTCTAAGAGATGACCACGCTCAAAAGGACCTACCGCATCGCCCATCTCATAGCACGCTGACTCTTCCAGTATCATGGAAAGACATGCTCCAGGCATTGCTCGCTTCCGTACCGTCGCTGCAATGTGGTTCACCGGGATATTCCTCAGGGTATATCCTGGCCCCTCATTACTTATCGGCACGTCCACCAGCGTCGCCACGACAGTTCCGGTCATTGCTGGATCCTGCGGGTACATCCCCCATACGGCCGCCTTAATGTCAGACGCCTTCCACATGTCCACATCAAAGGTGTCAATGATGGCTTGCGTCAGTGCCGCACAGACGTTTGTCCTGGCAGCCGAGTAGTCCGCAAGGATTCTCGCCGAAGGCACTTCGACCAATAGCCGCTTTCCACCAGCCAACAAATCTGCTCTGGTCTCGTCTCCTGCTTCGACCTCGATCATGTCCTTCACCTGGCTCGCGATCGCTTTTCCTTTCCCCACGATGTCCAGGTTCATGCTCTTGTTGCGAATGACCATCTGTTTACCTGCGATTGCGCCTGATGATAGCTTCTTCTCCAGTCCCGCTAAGTCAACAGCCGCTAACCGAGCCACCAAGCCGCAGATCTTCCTTATCGCCGGGTTTCTCAACGGGCTGAGCGCAGTTATCGGTACGTCGCCCAATAGTTTGTTGCCTCTATCGTCGTATAAGTCTACTTTATCCTCTATCTTAGCCATAACTTCTTTATCCTCCCATTTTTATACCCACATAGGGTAAGTATAGGATAACATAACAGGTACTTAAAAGAGTTTCGCTTTATCGCAGCTATCCAAAAATGATAAATGGAAAATATCACAATTAATATGAAATTACCATTTATTCGTACTAATTAGGGTGGTAGTATGAAAAGTGCACTGATTTTAGACTTGCCGTTCAAGGAGCTTCGAGAGTTATGCACTTATCTGTAATTGCTCAGTATCTCGTGGACGAGCAATTAATTGCAATATGCAGAGTGCAAATTGAAAAATGCAGATGTAAAACAAATGCGAATAGGAGCATTTTCCACGCTAAACCTCTCTCGTCATCTGCGGACTTTTGACTTTTGCACTTTGCAATTTTCATTTTTCATTGTCTGTTCAAAATGCCACCGAATTTTGAGCTGATGCACTTATCTTCTCCCCTTCGGCTAACATCAATTCCCCCTCTTTGTTGGGTTTGATGCTCAGATTGACAAACCCTACTTCTGAAAGCGCTTCTTTTATCCGTTCCGAACTGAAATATTTCTTCGCATGCGCGTGACTGCTTGTTTGCTCGACACCGCCTACCCAGTCAACAATAAAAATCTTCCCGCCCTCTTTCAGCACTCGTCTCGCCTCTCTCAAAGCTTCTCGAGGGTTTTGGATTTCATGCAGCGCTTTGAGCGAAACAGCAAAATCGAATGTATCAGTCGCAAAAGTCAGCTCCTCCGCAGATTGTACCTCAAACGTGACTGAAGAAGTTTTCATTCGTGCTTTTTCTACGTTCGCTCGCACCGGATCAATCCCGGTTACAGCACAGCCCGTCTCCTCGCTTAAATAGACCGCAAGCTTTCCCGTGCCACAGCCAATATCCAGCATCTTCAAACTCGCTGTCTTCGACTTTGTCTTCTCTTTCTCTCGTTTTAGCCGCTCACATAATTCAGTCACCAATTCTACTTCATTCGCTAATACGCCCATCTTAATTAAGTGATTACTTACTCAATCAATATATCCTGTGTAGTGATTTGTATAAATTTGCATTTTGCATTGAGCCATTGCGCTTAACTCCTATCACCGTATCCTTTCCGCATTCGTATAGACATTCATCTTTTCGCCCCTCACGAATCCGATAATGCATAAACCCGTCTTCTCCGCAAGCTCAACCGCCAAACTCGTTGTCGCACCACGCGATGCAAGAAGAGGAATATTTGCTACCGAGCACTTCAACGCCATTTCCGACGAGATTCGACCCGTGCTCGCAACAAAGGTCTTTTCAAAATCTATATCCTTGATTAAGCCGTAGCCTATCACTTTATCAAGTGCGTTATGCCGTCCTATGTCCTCTGCTATGCAAATCGGGACGTATTTGTGAACGTATTTGTCAAATAATCCGACCAGATGCACACCCCCTGTGATTTCGTGCACCTGAGAATGTAAAATGGATTTCACCCCTGCAATTATATCGCCCACGTCAATTTTCACGCTGGAACGTATCTTCGGTAATTTTGATTCGTCCAAGAACGAAGACCCGGTGCCGCATCCACTCACAATGATTTTTCTTGCCGCTAAAACTTTTAGAGGATGGGTTATTATCACGTTTGCAGTATTATCCGCGAGCTGCAAGGACTCTATTTCATCAATGCTTTTTATAATACCTTCTGCGACGAGATGCCCCATGACAAATTCTTTCTTCATGTGCGGGCTTATCATTGCGGTTACATAGTGCCGACCATTAATGGAGATGGATAACGGCTCTTCCTTTATGACCTCATGCTTTTCCTCTACGAATGTATCTTCGCGGAATTTTAAGCATTTTACCTCTTTTAACATTTACATTACACCACCTTTGCGATCCCCTCAACCAGCTCTAAAAACGTATCAACCTCTTCTTCTGTATTGTATAAATATAAAGAAGCCCTGACCGTTCCATCCTCCAGTCCTAAATAGTGCATCAACGGCATGCAGCAGTGATTTCCAGACCGCACCAGTATATCTGAGGCTTCGTCGAGCATTAACGCAATCTCGTGCGGATGCAAGCCGTTAATAGTGAAGGACACCACGCCAATCCTTTCGCTCAGATTCGTGGAGCCGTAAACCTGCACCTTCTCAATATCCCGCAGCCCTTCCAAGAGTATCTTTGCCAAGCGCTCCTCGTGAACTCTTATTCTCTCCATTCCCACCTCATTCAGATAATCAACCGCCCTTCCAAGACCAATCCCCCCCGAGATATGGGGTGTACCTGCCTCAAATCGCTCATATCCACCCGCCAGGGTGTAATCGTCCCGGGATACCGTTTCGATCATCCCGCCACCAAAAAAGGTAGGCTCAAGTCCGTCGGGATCCCTCATCCAGAGGACGCCTGTTCCGGTCGGCCCGAGCATTTTATGTCCTGAAAAGGCAAAGAAGTCACAACCAAGCTCTTCTACATTTATCGGGATGTGGGGCACGGACTGAGCACCATCAACGAGGAATAAGGTATTATTCTCTTTGCAAATCGCTGCCATCTCTTTAATTGGCGAAATCGTGCCCAGGACATTTGATACCTGTGTTACCGCAACCAATCTTGTTCGAGCACCAATAGCATGCTCGAAATCAGCGAGATCGAATACTCCCGCTTTATCTGGCTTCACGATCTTCAGACTCACGCCCTTCTCTTTCAATCTCAACCACGGGAGGAAATTAGAATGGTGCTCCAGCAACGTTGTTACTATTTCGTCACTTTTCGTCCATCGAAGCCCGTATGCAACCATATTGGTGGCTTCCGTGGTATTCTTTGTGAATATAACCTCTCCCTCTTTAGCACCGATGAATTCCGCTACTTTGCGGTGTGCGTTTTGATACTTCTGTGATGCAACCTGTGATAAGCGGTGAACGCCACGCCCTACATTCGCATTATACTCACGGTAATAGCTCAAAACTGCTTCTAAGACCGGCTCTGGTGTGAGGCTCGTTGCTGCACTGTCCATGTAAATTATATCCTCCAGTATAGGAAAATCTGCTCTTATTCTTTCGTTCATGTCATGGACACCATCCTTACACTATTATTTCCCGCTATCTTTATCTGTAATAACATACAACTATCCATAGTAAAAGTGGTAAACTTTAGATTGCCTCATACTCGAAGGAGATGATTCTGGTCTAATACACACAAAAGGGTGAAGGTATGTATGAAAGTTACGGTAAGATTATTTGCGCAATTCCGTGAAATTGTTGGGGAGAAGCAGAAAGAGGTAGAGATAGAGGACGGTATGACGCTGCACGATATTATACCCCTTTTGATAAAAGAGTACCCAGACCTGAAGAAAGAGAAGATAATAGTATCGCTGAACCATAAATATGCTCACCCGGAGGAGATACTAAAAGATGATGATGAGATTGCTCTTTTTCCGCCGGTAAGTGGAGGATGAGAAGATGATTACGAAAGAGGATTTCTCGATTGATGAACTTGTAAGGAAGATGAAAAAGCCGGAGATGGGTGCTATCGTGACGTTTTTAGGCGTGGTACGAGGGGAGGGGGAGATAAAAGGGATGAACGTGGAGGTATACGAGAAAATGGCGGTGGACGAGCTGGAGAAACTGGAGAGAGAGGCTCGTGAAAAGTTCGAGGTCGAAGCAGTGGAAATCGTTCATCGAGAAGGTTCACTCAAAGTCGGTGAGAACATCGTTGTCATTCTGGTGGGTGCGAAGCACAGAAAGGAGGCTTTTCGGGCTTGTGAGTACCTGATAGACGAGTTAAAAGAGAGAGTGCCTATCTGGAAGAAAGAAGTGTAGCGTCGGAAATCGAAACAGATGTTAATACATTTATCTGGTATCATATCCAAACTGTACATTGTGGATGTCACAAAAATGAGAGCCGAGAAGATAAAAGAAGCGGTAAGAGATGGCTATGCTAAAATAGCCAAAAAGGAGCGTTCTTGCTGTGCTACCGTGGATTTCTGCTGCGGAAGCACTGACTTGGCAGAGGATATCAGCAAGAAAATAGGTTACAGTGAAGAAGACCTGAAAGCGGTTCCTGAAGGTGCGAACCTTGGTCTTGGATGTGGTAATCCTGTCGCTCTTGCCTCTTTAAAAGAAAGAGAGACCGTTCTTGACCTTGGATCCGGTGCGGGGTTCGATTGCTTTCTCGCGGCCGATAGAGTGGGGACGGAGGGCAGAATAATTGGTGTTGATATGACACCAGAGATGCTTGCGAAAGCCAGAGAAAACGCTGAGAAAGGCAATTACGATAATGTAGAATTCAGGCTGGGAGAAATTGAAAATCTGCCTCTTGCCGATAATTCTGTTGATGTTGTTATTTCAAACTGTGTGATCAACCTTTCACCTAACAAAGCAAGAGTCTTTAAAGAAGCTTTCCGGGTGCTAAAACC
>DATKWH010000111.1:0-12935 GCA_035529655.1 Bathyarchaeia archaeon | reverse complement strand
AAATATTCCTCTTCCTTGCCCGTTGATCGTTCCTTCACTTTCTTTCGCTTGGCCTCTAACGCCTCTTCCAGAATCTCCACGGCATCCCCTATCTCTTCCAGCTTATCTGAGCTCAGCTTTTTCTTCTCGGTCAACACCGCTTTTAGCCTCTCCAGCTCTTTCGTGATTGCGTTCAGCTCACCCTTTATACCGCTTAGATTGCCTAACTCCGCCTCTACCATCTTACTACAAGCGTAGACACTGCTGAACAAGCGGTCTATCCGTTCCTTAAAGTCCTTTTTCCTGCTCTTTCCGCTCTCTGTCATGTTTCAATCAAAGAATGCTACCACGCAAGAAACACAATTATCTTTACTTAACTTTTCTTTTTAGATTTGGTAAAGGTTCCATGTTCGTAGGCATAGATGTAGGAGGAGCGAATACAAAAATCGGCACATCGGATGGATTCGTAGATTCATTGTACGCACCGTTATGGAAAGATAAGGTGTGCCTCTACGATGTACTGCCAGAAGTGAACCATAAATTTGGTACAGAGATAGAAGCAGTAGGCGTAGTGATGACCGGGGAACTCAGTGACTGCTTTGAGACAAAACGAGAAGGTGTTTTACACATAAAACATGCACTCTCTGCTACATTTGAAGCCCCAAAATTTTTTGACGTAAATTGTACGTTCAAAGATGGCTCAGAAGTAGATAGAGACCCGCTTGTATTCGCAGCGACAAACTGGCTTGCCTCCTCGAAACTCATAGCTGAGCAGTACAAAGATGTGATATTCGTTGATATCGGCAGCACGACAACAGATGTGATTCCAATAGTTGGGAGTGAGATAAAAGCGCAGAGAACAGACCTTGAACGACTTAAATCCGGTGAATTAATCTATTCTGGCATCTTACGAACCAATATTGTCGCACTGCTGAAAAACGTTTATATCGGTGAGCAAGATGAAGAATGCAGTGTCTCCTCAGAGCTGTTCGCAATAACCGCTGACGCTTACCTCGTTCTCGGCAATATAACAAAGGATGATTACGGTTGTGACAGCCCGAACAGTTATGCCTTTGTGAGTCGGGAAAATGAGGAGAAAAGCAGATTAAGTGCGATGCGAAGGCTATCCCGTGTAGTATGCAGTGATCTTGAAGAGATAGGGGAAGATGGCGCTGTCCGCATTGCCGAGCAGGTAAAGAGAGCACAGGTAGACGAGTTAAGTGCTTCGCTAAGAAGCTTAAAAGAAACGTATGGATTGGAAATGGTAGTAGCAGCAGGAATAGGCGATTTCGTCGTAAAAGAAGCTGCTGATTCGGTGAATATCCGCTTCTTATCACTCTCTTCCAGCTATGGGAAGAACATAGCAGCCACATTTCCTGCTTTTGCGGTGGCAAAACTATTAGAAAAGAACCTTTAATTGGAATCGCCAAACAATATCGAAAATTAGATATATAAGTTTGATTCCAACTATAAAATGATTAGTATGTCTGGAACAGTTACAGAAAAGATATTAAAAGAGCATATAGTAGAGGGTAAAACGGCTCTGGGGGAAGAGGTTGCGTTGAAGATCGATCAGACGCTTACTCAGGACGCAACCGGAACCATGGCCTACTTACAGTTCGAGGCCATAGGTATACCGAGGGTAAAAACAGAACTGAGCGTTAGTTATGTTGATCACAACACGCTGCAAACAGACTTCAAAAATCCCGATGACCACAGATACCTCCAATCCGTAGCCAAAAGATACGGTTTGTACTTCTCTCGGCCGGGTAATGGCATCTGCCACCAACTCCATCTGGAACGTTTTGCTCGTCCTGGAAAGACACTGATCGGTTCTGACAGCCACACACCTACTGCTGGGGGTATAGGTTCGTTTGCGATAGGTGCTGGTGGCCTGGATGTAGCAGTTTCGATGGCTGGCATGCCGTACAGAATAAAGTATCCAAAGATTGTGGGTATAAAACTTACAGAAGAGCTTCCTGATTGGGTCTCCGCTAAAGACGTCATACTGGAGGTTCTTCGCAGGATAGATGTTAAAGGTGGCGTGGGAAAGGTGCTGGAGTACTTTGGTCCCGGGATCAAGACTCTTAGCGTTCCCGAACGTGCGACAATAACAAATATGGGCACCGAAACAGGAGCGACTACGAGCGTTTTTCCGAGTGACGCTGAGACAAAGGCTTTTATGGATGCACAGGAACGTGGAGACCAATGGATCCCACTCGAAGCTGATGCCGGTGCAGAATACGATGAAATCATGGAGCTCAATCTAAGTGAATTAGAACCACTGGCTGCTCTTCCACACAGTCCGGGAAAGGTCAAGCCGGTGAGTGAGATTGCAGGAATGGAGGTGCAGCAAGTGGGCATTGGTTCGTGTACCAACTCCTCTCTACGCGACCTTAAAATAGCGGCAAACATACTGAAAGGACATACCGTTGCTGATAACCTGCATCTAACTATAAATCCCGGCTCGAGGCAAGTGGTAGAGCACCTAATTGAGAGTGGAGAGATGCAGTATCTTGTGGCTTCGGGTGCACGAATACTTGAGAATGCCTGTGGTCCGTGCATAGGCATGGGCGCTGCACCGCCCTCTCAAGCTATATCTGTACGAACCTTCAACAGGAACTTCGAGGGCAGAAGCGGAACAAAGGACGCACAGATAATCCTTGTGAGTCCAGAAGTCGCTGCAGCCACGGCGATTAAAGGTGTTCTCACAGATCCACGCGATATCGGAGATAATCCCGAGATAGAAATGCCCCAGCAGTTTATCATCAATGATAATTTGTTCATAAGTCCGCTTCCACCGGAGGAGTCTGCCAAGGTGGAGATTGTTCGTGGCCCGAACATCAAACCGCTGCCTGATTTCCCGCCATTGCCTGACACACTTGAAGGAGAAGTGCTCATCAAGGTTGAAGACAATATCACTACAGACCACATCATGCCTGCGGGAGCAAAAATCCTCCCGTTGCGGAGTAACATACCCGAGATATCGAAGTATGTTTTTGAGGCGATTGATCCAGAATTCCCAGCACGAGCCTTGGAGAAAGGAGGAGGATACATAATAGGCGGTGAAAACTACGGCCAGGGATCGAGCAGGGAGCATGCCGCACTTGCACCCAAATACTTGGGCGTTAAAGCCGTCATTGTCAAGTCTTTTGCCCGTATCCATTTAGCCAATTTGATAAACTTCGGAATCGTACCTCTGACATTTAAGGATTCATCTGATTACGAGTCCCTAGAGATAGGAGATAAGCTGGAAGTGGTCATAGGAGAATTACGAGATGATGTTAAACTCAGAAATCTGACAAAAGGTAATGAGATCGAACTTACACACTCCCTTTCACAACTCGATGCCGGGATACTGAAGACCGGGGGTAAACTGCCCTGGGTAAAGGCAAAGGTTGGAAAAGAATAGAAAAGGAGGGATAAATATGGCACAACGTGGTATAAGAGAATATGACGCCAAGAAGATTCTGGCTGAACATATAGAGAGGTTTTCGAACGGGAAGTTTACGTACCAGGGCAAGGTTGCTCTGGTTACACAGGATAAGAGCATAGAAGCGGAAAGTGATGAGAAGCCCTGGTTGAAGACGGATAAACTGACGGTGAAATCGGACCAACTATTTGGAAAGCGGGGCAAACACGGACTCATACTCGTGGGCGCTACCTACGAAGAGGCGAAGAAATGGCTGGATGAGAAGATGAACAGCACGGTGGAGGTGGGCAAATCCCGAGGGAAACTAACGCACTTCCTCGTTCAGTCCTTCATGGAGGTTGACAAGGAGTATTACCTGGCCTTCACCGGTCATCGTGACGGCGATTATATCCATTTCTCGAGGGAGGGCGGCGTAGACATAGAGGCTAATTGGGACAAGGTCATTACCATCAATGTTCCAATAGCAGCAAAGATTGAGGATGTTGACCTCACACCCATTTTGAACGCTGCGCGTGACGCGGACATGGAAAAACTCGGAGATCTCATAACAGCGCTGTTCCGCTTGTATCGTGAACTGCACTTCGGGTTCCTGGAGTTTAACCCGTTCTCCTTTAAGGACGGAGAGTTCCTTCCGGTAGACACCGTGGCTCGCTTGGACGATACCGCGCATTTCCTCTGCTCTGAAGAGTGGGGCGATGCAGAGTTCCCAGCCCCATTCGGCCGTGAATTGCGGCAGGAGGAACAGTACATAAAGAAACTGGACGAAAAGAGTGGATCATCATTGAAACTCACCATGCTGAATCCTCAGGGCAGAGTTTGGACCATGGTTGCTGGTGGGGGCGCGAGCGTGATCTATGCGGATACCGTGGTCGATCTGGGGTTTGGTGGTGAATTGGCAAACTACGGCGAGTACAGTGGAGATCCCAGCACAGGCGAGACCTACGAGTATGCAAAGACAATATTGGATTTGATGACGAGGGAGAAGTCAGAGAACGGTAAAATCTTCATTATAGGCGGCGGAATAGCAAACTTCACCGATGTGGCAAAGACCTTCGATGGGATAATAATGGCACTCGAGGATTACGCGGAAAAGCTGAAAGAACAGGGTATTAAGATCTATGTACGTCGTGGTGGGCCGAACTATGAGGTAGGCCTGGCAAAGATTCGCGCGGCAGGAGAACGATTGGGACTGGATATGGAGGTGCATGGACCTGACATGCACCTGACTAAAGTGGTTAGTATCGCACTGAAAAATCTGAATGGAGGTACGTGAAATGGTCAAACCAGATTATGTATTGTTTGACAAGGATACAACAGCAATCGTCTTCGGTAACCAGCAAGCGGCAGTTCAGAGGATGCTGGACTTTGACTATCTTTCCGGAAGGGATAAACCATCTGTAGCCGCAGTGATAAACCCCAGTGGTGGTAGCAAAGAGCTTATGAAAGTGTTCTTCGGCGGGAGAGAGATGGTGATACCTGTGTACAACAATCTTGGGACCGCAGTGGAGCAGCATCCGGAGGCTGATGTAGTCATCAACTTTGCATCCTTCCGATCAGCTTACAGCGTTTCTGTTGAATCGCTAGAATATCCGGGGATTAAGACGCTCGTTATTATTGCTGAAGGCTTACCAGAACGGCAGACAAGGGAGCTCGTTGCGTTAAGTAAGAAGCGAGGCAAGTGGATCATCGGGCCTGCAACGGTAGGCGGGTTTGTACCCGGCGCATTCAAAATCGGCAATGCTGGCGGCGCGTTGTCCAACCTCATCATGTCAAAACTTTATCGGTCCGGAAGTGCTGGTTTTGTCTCTAAATCTGGCGGTATGTTGAACGAGGTGGCAAATATGATCGCATTGAATTCTGACGGTGTGTATGAGGGTGTTGCGATCGGTGGCGATAAATATCCAGGATCAACACTTGTTGAGCACCTGCTACGATACGAAGCGAATCCGAACATCAAGATGATGGTCGTGCTCGGAGAGGTGGGCGGTAAGGACGAATATGAGATAGCAGATGCATTGAAGGACGGCAAGATAAAGAAGCCGCTGATCGCGTGGGTTACCGGTACATCGGCAAAGATCTTTCCGAGCGAGGTGCAGTTTGGCCATGCCGGTGCTATGGCTCGTGGTGAGGCTGAGACCGCAGACGCAAAGAACGCGGCACTGAAGGAGGCCGGGGCAATCGTGCCGAACTCATACGACGACTTCGGCGACCATATTCGTGACGTGTATGAGGATCTCAAGGCCAAGGGCGTCATAGAAGAGAAGGGTGAGGTGACGCCGCAAGAAATACCTGTTGACTATAAGCCAGAGACCATGCGAAGACCCGCCAATATTATGAGTACAATCTCGGACGACCGGGGAGAGGAACTGCTGTACGCGGGCGTACCTATAAGCAAGGTTATCAGAGAGGGATACGGCGTTGGAGATGTTATCTCATTGCTGTGGTTTAAGAAGCGTTTGCCAAAGTATGTTACGGATTTTTTAGAACTCGCGCTCATGATAACTGCGGACCACGGCCCCTGTGTAAGTGGCGCACATAACGCCATTGTGACCGCTATGGCTGGCAAGGATCTAACAGCAGCGGTGGCATCTGGTGTTCTGACCATCGGTCCGCGGTTTGGAGGTGCAATGGATGGTGCTGCTAAATACTTCAAGGATGCTCTGGAACGAGGTTTAACGCCACGACAGTTTGTGGACGAGATGAAGGATAAGAACATCAATATACCAGGGATAGGCCACCGTGTGAAGAGCGTGCAGAACCCTGACATGCGTGTAAAGCTCCTTGAAGAATGGGCTTTTGCCAATTTGCCGAAGCATGAGCTGTTAGACTATGCACTCGAGGTGGAGGAGATAACAACCGCAAAGCGTAACAATCTCATATTGAATGTAGATGGCTGCGTAGGTATCGTATTCGTTGATATTCTGCGCTCTGCAGGGATATATACCGAGGAAGAGATAGACGAGATAATTAATATCGGCACACTCAATGGCATATTCGTATTAGGACGTACAATTGGCATGATCGGGCACTACCTTGACCAGAACCGCTTGCACTCCGGACTATACAGGCATCCATGGGACGACGTTCTGTATATGTTACCCAATGAGAGAGAAGTGTTGAAACACCGGAAGACGGAATAAAAAAGAAAGGAATAGAAGATAGGAGACAAAAATGACCGATAAGATCCAGATGAAGACTCCGTTGGTGGAAATGGACGGGGACGAGATGACGAGGATAATGTGGGGCATGGTGAAGGAGAAACTCCTCCAGCCATATATCGATCTCAAAACCGCGTATTATGACCTCGCACTTAAGAAACGGGACGAGACCGAAGATCGGATAACCATAGAGGCTGCAGAGGCGATAAAGAAGTATGGCGTGGGTGTTAAGTGCGCCACAATAACGCCAAATGCGGCAAGAGTAGCGGAGTACAACCTGAAAAAGGAGTGGAAGAGCCCCAACGGCACCATCCGAGCTATACTGGACGGTACTGTTTTCAGGGCGCCGATAATGGTCAAGAACATAAATCCCTCAGTGAAAAACTGGAAAAAACCAATCATAATAGGGAGGCACGCTTACGGTGATGTTTACAAGAACGTTGAGCACCGGATTGAGGGATCGGGGAAGGCTGAGCTGGTGTTCACGAATGAGAACGGTGAGGAAGTTCGGCACACGATCCAAGAGTTCAACGGACCAGGTATAATACAGGGCATACACAACCTTGACGCCTCAATAAGTAGCTTTGCCGAGGCATGTTTCGCATACGCGCTGGATCAGAATGTGGATCTATGGTTCGGCACCAAAGATACCATCTCAAAGACCTACGACAACAATTTCAAGGAGATATTCGAGAAGATCTATGAAGCGAAGTACAAGGAGAAATTTGAGAAGGCAGGGATAACATACTTCTATACGTTGATAGACGATGCCGTAGCACGGATAATCAGATCGGAGGGTGGCATGCTCTGGGCATTGAAGAACTACGATGGCGACGTGATGTCAGATATGCTCGCCTCTGCTTTTGGCAGTTTAGCTATGATGACCTCAGTTTTGGTATCACCGCATGGCTACTTCGAGTACGAGGCTGCGCACGGCACGGTGCAAAAGCATTACTACAAGTATCTCAAGGGCGAGAAGACTTCTACCAATTCCGTGGCGCTCATATTCGCCTGGACGGGTGCCTTACGCAAGCGTGGCGAGCTGGACAACATACCAGAGCTTGGCGCATTTGCAGATAAACTGGAGGCAGCAACGGTAAGGACAATAGAGGACGGGATAATGACCGGCGACCTTGCGAAACTGGCGGAACCGGCTGCAAATAAAATTGTGTACACGGAAGAGTTTCTGGATGAGGTAGCGCGGAGGGTTGAGGAGTAAGATGGTATAGAAGAGTGTTGGGTGAAAGGGCGCGCCATATTACAACAAACAGGCTACTTATTTGCTGCTGGATGAAACCATGCTGCAAGCAGCAAAGGATGCGCAAGAGTTAGCGAGAAAGGGTGCGAGGGTTATGTATGGTTGTCCCGATTGGATATCCGTAACGTTTCCGGCGTTATGCGACGCTCTTGCGATAGTTTTATATATGTCCTCTGCATTTAACAAATATGAATGTTATAGATGTCCTGCATAATATTTTATATAATTATGAACAGCTTAACTGGGATGCTTTGAGTACTATAACCAATATTATTCTTGTTCTAGCTCTGGTTCTAGTAACTTGTTTTTATGCCATGCAAGTTAAACGGCAAACTAAATTAATGGAAAAAGACCGAAAGAAGCAAAAAATTTTAGAAGGGATTCAAAATGTTTTGAATGTTTTCATAGAGTGTATAAATTCAGAAATTGATGCTATAAAAAAGGGCAAAAGTTACTCTTACAGCACAGAACAATATTTTGGTCAAAAATTTAATTTGTATTTTAATGATAAAGCGTTGTATAGCGATACTTTTTGGGATATAATGGGTGAATCCGTACTTTCAAAGCCATTTTTAAAATATGAACTTCGTTCTAACGATAAGTTATCGAATAAACTAAATGGCCTATATACCAAAATTAAAGAAGAACTTACCACCGAATTTGAAAATGAGCCAAAATTCGAAGAACGTCTAAAAGATTGGAGGGACAAATTTAATCAATTGCATCATAAACTACAATTTGAAACACGTGAACTTCCTGATTTGGAAGCGCTTTGTAAAGATTATATTATCAGTAAATGGGATTTAAATGACATTTTCTTAACAGGCTCGGAGCGGAATAGTATGTTTTTAAAAGAATATAAGAGCGAATTACTAAAATATAGAGATTTACCAAGGGTGAAAGAGCTTTTGAAAGAAATTGAGGACACATTAAACAAGTTTAAAAAATCAGATGAGCAAATTTTAAAACAATTTAAGAAGATAAAAGAGAAATATAGAAAAGAGTATCATTTTTGTGAAGTAGAGATAAACATCGGTGTCATGAATTTAAGAGCTTTACAAAAGACATTGGGACATTAGGAAAATCGTCGAAGGTGAAAACGAAGAAAACATGAAATACGCTTTGAGAAGAAACTCAAAAGCTTATCTCTCAGCTTATACCTTCTGTCCCCGTCTTCTTCTTTGATTCACATCACCACGACAACCAGAAGAATCATAATAACTTTAGCAATCATACTACTCAGGTAATTTATAACGGTTATCTTTACACCGAGCTTGCCAAACAGGGATATGTACATCGAGAGACTGTATTTCAGGTAGACCAGCGTTACCATTAACATGCTCCCGATAAGCAGTGTTAATATAGCTTGCTTTGCGGTGATTACCCCTTTTGCGAGCAGCGCAGCGACGGTAGCATAGCCCGCGGAGAAATGTGCTAAATCCGCAACGAGTGCGGTGATCACCTCACCGGGTAAATCTAATACCCGTAAGACTGGATCAAAGATTACACTGATAGAGTTCATAAGGCTGAGCGTGAACAGTAAATCCACGACCAAAAATGCCAATACCATTATGGGTAGCACCTTTAGCAGCGTGCTAAACGATTTTTTCAGTGCCGTTTTCAGTTTCTGATTCTTTGGCGTTTTCTCAGCATACTCATAGTTCTCCTCGTCGACACAAGTTGGCTGAGGAAGACGAAGTTTAGCATAAACAAAAGCGCCAAAGGATTGTATAAACGCGGAAAGCAGCGTAAGCGCGATATAAATGCTGCCGATGAAGGGACCCAGGAGCACGAGTGCAATCGGTACATGCACTCTGAACAGCGATTCACCGACGACTATAGGGAACGTGCTCATCAACACCGTGAGTATCGTTTCTCTATCGTTTATTCTACCCTCATGATAGAACCCCGCCAGGGTTGATTTCCCTGCCGTGGGATTGAAAAATGAAGCGAAAAGAGAAACCGCACCCTCTTTCGGCAGGTTCGCGGCACTACAGAACGGCCGTATGAGCGGCGATAACTTCCTCATTGCGTCGCTCTCCAGCACGATGTTCGCAATGATCACGCCTGCAGTGATAAGAAGTACAGCTCTAATCAGATAAATCGCGGTGTTCATGCCTTACTACTAATGTAGCACGCCGAAGAAATATCTAATTTCTGGTGGAGGATAGTAGTTCATCGTCACCGTCTTTTTATCACAAATTATCTCGCATACAAAATCAAAGAAATTACCTAATCAACTCGTTTTATATGCTCAACGATTTCGGTAACAGATACACTGAGTAATTCATCAAACTGTTTTACAAGTAATTCCCCTACTACACACAACCTATCTCCCACTGAAATGTCTCTAACTCTTTCGAATATTTCACCCCTTTTTAACCAAAATGCCAAATTACAACGCCCTAAGCCATTGCAAAGGGTTATGTTTTCTGCAATACCGCTTGATTTCTTTTCTATAACCCAACCGCGTAATTCAATGATTTTCCCACCAGTTTCTTGACATTCTTTTAACTCTGAAGGGTCTACAAACCCTTCCTGCTCCTCTACCTTCTTTAGAACGGCATAAACCCATTTAACTTTCCCTTCTTTTTTATCTTCGAAAAATCTCTTCATTTCTTCAGTCATTCCTTCTGGCGTCTTTAATTTTTTTCTCTTAATGCTCTTATCATAACATTCATCCAATTCTTCACAGAGTTCCTCTGAGCAAAACGATCCACTTGCATCAACTACTTTAAAAATTCTACGAACTGATCTATCGTTTAAAAAGTCACCTATATCTTTTCTCATCCCTTTGTAAGCGGACTCTATTATTATCAAATATCCTCCCTCTTTCAGACAACTACAAACGTTATCAATAAGCTGCTTATACAAGCGCTCTTCCAGCTCGTTTAGCACATAGGATAATATTATTGTGTCAAAAAAGCCTTCTTTATACATGTTTTGTCCTCCCTCGAACACATATCTCAAACTTTCTACTTTTCCATGCCTTCTGAGCATTTGTCTATAGCATTCGACAAAATCACCACTCTGTTCATCGAAATACAGTTTCATCTTGGTAGTTTCATAAATGCCGATTTCTTTTGCATCTTCAAGGAAGTCGCAAACAGCCATAGAGGCAGTTCCAGGACCTGCTCCGTAGTCAAGTACTTTAACTGTATCTTTTCGCGGAATTATCTCCATGTCCTTTTCGAGACAATTCAACAAAATCCACTTTATTGCGGGATAATTTAAAAAGAAATAATACCTGAGATATGCGATTATATGGCAGGGGCTCCTATACAGATTTGTAGGATGGTTTCCACCCGATATTTTACCATAGTTCTCTTTGAGTTCTTCCCACGCCTCCTTTGTATCGGTTTCCGAACGATCGTTCTCTAAATTTCTGATGCAAACATTCACACGTTCAGACACGTACTTTGGGATATATAGCTGTCCTCCGTCTTCAATTTTTCTCTTCAACTTTTCCATTTCCACCGTAATAATCACACCTCTAACGTGCTCTGTTTCGCCAGTCGTTCTTTTATCAGCGCGCTCCACCTTCGGTAATCCTTCAATTTCCATGCACCTGCTTCCTTCAAGTCTGGTATGCCACATGCTGGTACTGTATCCAAGGAATGGCAGTTCAAACAATTACCCTCGCAACTTTTACTGGGTTCAAACCGCTTACCATCTCCTTCTCTCACGTAAAGCGGTATATTAACACCCTCGCAATTATAAGAACTCATAAATTCAGCGTTTAATCCTCTAACTTTCTTCCCGTTGATAGATTGAAATTCCATGCAGAGCCCCATCGTCACCTTATTTCTATCGCAAATCGCTCGCATCGTGCTGAACAACTTTCTCCGGTATTCGATATCCGCATGAAGCCGCCCGCTCATCGTTTCTGTATACAGGCTCGCAAACTGCTGTTTTGGAATGCCAAACCTCTTTTCTAATTCATTATAAAGTTCGTACTTCATCACAAGAGGAGTGTCCATACAGCTCGTTATGATATGCCCTGCACCCGCATCAACCACTTTCTGCACCAACTCTTCCAGATCTTCCTGTTTATCTGTCATAAAAGGAATTATCGGGTCAATCCGGCACACGGCGAACTTACCTTCATTCGCAAGCCGTTCTATGTTCCGCACCAGTTCGTCGGTTGTTGCACCACCAGCCATCAGTTGTCGTCGCTTATCCTCATCCAGCGTGAGAATAGAAACTTCGCCAAACGAGTGCTCCTGTTTCTTAATCAATTTCAGTGCCGTTTCGCTTATACGCCCTTTTGTGGTGAACTGCACAGGGATATTGCGGTCAACAAACGCCCTCAAGATCTTCTCACTCAATTCGTATTTCTCATTTAGCGGCTGGAATGGATCGGTCACAGGAGAGAGATATCCGCAGCTCGCAACGGTTAGTCCGTCCAGTTGTCTCGCGACTTTTGCTGCAAAATCCTTGAATACTGTAACAAATCCTTTCTCTCGAAATAGCCTGAAATAGCCGCCCAACGCATGCGAATAACAAAATAGGCAGTTGTGGCTGCACCCGTTATACGGGTTTATCAAGAGCCGTTCTGAGGTGCATTCTCTATTGCCATAGGGCACTATCCCGTTCCACCAGCCGTGCAGCTCCTTATTCGAATCAACCGCGATATGTGGTATCGGGCGTTCTATAACCTCGTATTGCTTAGACGTTCGCCCAAATTCAACGGTTAGCATCGTGGATTTAGTATCCATACTTAAATAAGCGTAAACGTTTTATAAGTGAGTTGCGTATCTCTCTTTCTATGCAGTGGACTGAGCTAAAATTTGGAAAAAGAACGTTCTTCCCCGTGGTGCGAACGTTGGGAGAGATGGATGGAGTAATATTTAATAAGCGCTTTTTGGCGAACGCGAGCATGGATATGGAGCTGTATTACATGTTTAGGGACGTATCAAAGTCCGAAGAGGATGCGAATAAGATAAAGGAAAGAGGGTTGAGATATGACATTACGATTATTCCTCCGAATAAGCTCGGCGTGGAATTTGTTAAAACTGCGGGACATTATCATCCTTATCCACCGGACTCAACGCAGACCTATCCTGAGATTTACGAAGTATTAGAGGGCGAAGCGCATTATTTACTG
>DATKWH010000110.1:0-6502 GCA_035529655.1 Bathyarchaeia archaeon | reverse complement strand
AAATACTTCTTTGTGGTCTGCTCAGGTCTGCCAAGCAACCAATCTCTAACTTCATCGCACTCATAATCGCCTTCAAATTTCATGTTATAATCTTTGTTTTGGATAGTATATAAAGGTTAGTTTTGTGTTTATTAGCTCACGCTATTCTATACGTACGGCTCTTTGCTTCCTGAGCGTGTAGAGCTGATAGAGGTTAAAGCCAAAAGTGGTAAAATCATTTTGTCATTCGCCAGATAGGAGGTCTTATCAGTGATCATTTTTTTACCTTCAGTCTCTCGTATTTTCATATCGATTGATCAAAAACCAAATGAACGCTAGCGTAGAAGTAAAAAGAAAATTTGCCACTTCTTCTGTAACAAGATCGGTATGAGGTCCGTATTGAGATAGCAAGCTGAAAATTTTATACGCGTGTTCAACTTCGTTGTCCTTCTCGATCTTTTTTAGGATATCTAAATTTGTTAATTTTATCAGTCGATCTTTTCGACTACCTTTTAGTGGTTCACTCTTTGATTCTAAAATTTCATCAACTAAAGATTCAAACGTTGATCTTAGTAATGCGACAGAACCTTTGTAATCTATTTTGTAGGTTTTAATCGCGCTTTTGTAATTTGCTAGGGTCTTAACAAATCCAAACTCCTCCAACTTCTTCTCAATATATGTTTGCTTTTCTGTAATCCCGAGGACTGGATCAAAAATAGGAATTATATCTACCCTTTTATTTATTCGACATTGCATCGTTCTTTCCATAATGGGGTTAAGTTCAGTGTAAATTTCAGTATCATTCTTCCCACCTAGTTTTGTTCTTTTGGCTATATCAAAAACAGTTTTCATTAACAGGTCTTGATTATCGGAATTTTCAAGAATATACACTGCAGCCTTGTCACGATTAACCCCTTCATTTGGGTCAAATGCAACTTGCCATAGAGCGCATAGAGCGAGTGCAGAACTAGGCGGGTCACGTAGGTGTCAAATTATTTCTGGATTAATTCCAAAACGCATCCCAATTATCTCTAGTCTCCCCAAGCTTTCCTTTGCAATCAGATCTGCTAAATATCCTTTAACTTCAAAACTCAGTTCCGTTCTACTCATCACCTCTCGTAAAGGTACTTGTGATTCAAATACCCAGAAAGCTTTGCTTAGGGTATCTTTATCAGTCGCCATTGTTAAATAATATACCCTAGACGATAATAAAACGCGCACATATCACTTCCCCCTTGCCCGCTAAATCGATTTTCTCAACGCACGCAGGCACAACCACTGTCTCCGGTGGCCTTAAATCTATTTCGTTTGCTTCCGTTTTAAGCGTAACCTGCCCCTGCACACAGGTAACCACCCAAAGTCTTCTTTCTGTACTGATGTTTACGTCACCATGCACCTTAAAAAGCCGCAACTGAAAATGATCACCGCGTAAAAGCGGATATTCCTCGAATCCGCGCTCTTTACTCACAATCTTACTTTCTTTTTGTAAATCTCTGCCGTAAGCATCTAACTTCAAGACGTTCATAGCATCCTTCAAATGCAGTTCTCGTCCACGGCCATAATCATATATCCTGAAGGTTCTTTCAGACGTAGTGCTGACCTCATATACCCTTGTCCCTGCACCCAATGCATGAACGACACCCGCAGGAATATGGTACGTATCACCAACGCTCGCATCAAACGTATGCAAGTAAGAAAGGAACGTTTCACGTTTAACCGCTTCGATAACCTCCGTTCTGCTCATAAAATTCGCGAAGCCAAGATAAATCTTTGCATCTCGTGCTGCCTCAAGGACATGCCACGCCTCCTCTTTACCAAAGACATCACCCATCGAGTTCGCATACGCATCGTCCGGATGCACCTGCACGGAGAGATTCTCATCTGCCCTGATTATCTTTACAATCAGTGGGAATTTATCTCTTGCAAGAGTTCCAGCACCTAAGATCTGCTCAGGAAACAACAACATCAGGTCGTCAAGAGTGAATTCTTGATCTGTTTCGGATTCCAGCTCAGCATAATTCCGTGGTGATGCGCACCAAAGCTCGTACCCCCATGGCTTTGGCTCAACGAACGGCTTAATCTTGAAAGGTCGTTCAACAAGCCTTTTCAACTCTTCATCACCAGATATCATCGTCTTCGCAACGCACTCAAACCTCTTCTTTGTATCCTCCTTCTCGTCGTCAGACACTCCTTTCAGCATTTCCGCCATTTCGCTCAGCGAAAACTCATTCTCTGGAAGACAAGCGTTCCACCATTTTTCCTTATCCCCTTTCTCCTCGCCAATCCGAATTGTAAGTCGTATCCTTCCTTTGATCGGATGGAACACATCCACCAAAAAGCGATCCTCGACTTCGATCTCTGCATAGTCAACCACGTTATAAACAACGCACCGTTTCCCCCGTATTCTGTTCAACGTGGAGTTAATTACGCATGCCTGCTCAAACTGTGCGTATTTCGCCGTTGAATTCGCGATAACGCTGTCCTTTACCACCCCTGCCTCAAACTCTGCATGCTCGTATACAGAACGCAAAACGTCACAGCCGCTCTTAACAGGGGAGACAGCAACACCTAAAAATTCCCGCAGTCTCTGCCCGACATCGTTCTCTCCCAAAAGCTTCATCATACTCTTGTAATAATTATCATTCGTTCCAAAATCCTCCCAGATCGTCCTATCGCTTAAAGGATAGCTTTTTATCAGCGCCAGAGGCTCAGCACGAGATAGCTCATTCTTCAGCCTATCCGCCCGCTCACGGAGCCACTCATCGGCCTCATACTCAGGCGAAATCCAGGTCTGCCATAACTCATCTGAGTTGAGCTTCCCTGTTCTCGCTGCAAGCGCATCGCTAAACGCATTGAGCATGCGTTCCACCACAACACCGCTCATCGCAAACATTCCCATATTCACCATCACGTCGCCATTCCATTTTTGCACCAGCATCTTCGCCACTTCGTAGTTACGTGTGTCCTCGAAATCGAGCAGTTCGCACCCTTCCCCGTCCGCACACCCGACTATTTGAATGCCATAGGTGCGTGCAATCTCCTCTGTGAGCTCTGTCTTTAAGCCAAAGAGCATAACATGCGTCTTCTTCGCACATTTCCGGATGTCCTCTGGGCTGTCCTCGAATAACAAGAACTGGTCCCCCCACGTAACCAGGATGCGGGACGGAATCGCTAAATCCTGAAACTGCTTTATCACACCCTCCAATAATGTAAGATTTGGCACTTCAATGAGTGCTTTGTTCTTACAAGTCCTTGTGAGAAGGTTTCTGGTGCCCTCGCCTGCTGTATGCACGATAAGCACACTTTTGCCGCGCTTCACCTCTTCCACAAGATCTTTCCCTATCGCCTTACTCGCATTTTCTATAGCGAAGAGTGTGCCGAATCCATTACCAGCACGACCATGCCAGGCACTTTCAGAAACCGGCACAAAAGTTGAGTTGAGGAGCACATCATCTCTTAGCGACGCGTACGCCAACTTCCTTGCGTCTGAATCGTCAGTAACAACAACCACAATATAATCGAACATTTTAGCTATTTTTTATAAACGGCAATCACATTTAAATGTAGCCTCGAAATGAAGATAAAAGCGAAAATCGAGATAAGCGGCGAAAATGCAGAATTAGCAGCGATTTCTTTGATGCACGATAACATGGATACGATGAGGACGGTTGTAACGGCTAAAAGCGCAGTAACTTATTTCGAAGCCGATAAAATGGGCTCGCTTATAGCAAGCGTTGATGATTATTTGATGAACGCCAAGATTGCTCAAGAGATAGTAGAACTGGCGGTAGTGGGTGAACATGAAGAAACAGAATGAAAAGCCAATGGATATGAAGTTTAGACTAAAAGCCAATATTAACTGCAGTAGTAGTCTCAGCGGAAAGGAAAGTGAGATAGAGGTCTTTGTGGACGCGTGTAACACGGATTTATTAAAACGAGGTGCGCCACGGGGTTGTGGCGCTAATATATCGGCATGGCACGTTTCAGCTGAAAATTTTGAGGTGGAAATTGATTCCGACCGCTTTGTAAGGGCGCATGACGCTCAGCTGCGATTCAATAAAGAATTTGGTAAAGTGATAGGGAAGTACCACATCGGGATACGTGGTGTGGAATTGGAGGACTACAAAATCACGCTTGAATGGAGGGATGAAGACTGGTTTAAGAATGAGCAATTAGCGAAATTACAGAAATTGCCGTTTGTCAAATCTATAACGCAAAGTAAAAAGGAGGGGGGTAAGATGCTTTTAGAGCTCGATTTGGATCTCGATGAATCTGCGTTAGATAAACGAATCCCTGACCGACTGATACGATTATTAGAGGATAAAAGGGACGCGGTCATGTGGAAAGGTAAAAGCGAGCACTGGGAACTGCTCTTTGAGAGTGACAAGAAACCGTTCCATTTTGATAAAGATCCCACAGAGGAAATGCTAAAGCGGGATTGGCTACGGCATGCGGCAGGAAGAGGACAGTATGTATACGGCCCGCAAATAACAAAGATTTTCCGAGCTTTAGAGAAGATATTGCTCGACGAGCTGTGCACGCCGCTGGGCTATAATGAGATGATCTTCCCAAAATTCGTGGCCTGGGATGTGTGGAAGCGATCAGGTCATGCAAAAGGGATTTATCCCGAAGCATATTACGTATGCACGCCAAAGACGCGCGACCCAGAATACTGGGAAGACGTGATGGATTATTTCAAAGTGACGAATGAGGTTCCTCTTGATATGATAATGGAGAAGATAGAGAATGTGGGCGGGATGTGCTATGCGCAATGCCCACCTTTTTGGGTTTTCCTGCAAGGAAAGATACTCCCGGATGAAATCTTACCGATTATGGTTTTCGACCGGTCTGGGACCTCTTACAGGTACGAAAGCGGCGGCCTTCATGGTATAGAGCGGCTTGATGAGTTTCATCGTGTGGAAATAGTATGGATGGGGAAGAAGCAGCAGGTGATAGACCATGCCAAACTGCTGCAGGGGCAGTATCGCCGCATATTCAATGAGATACTGGACCTTGAGTGGCGAGAAGCATGGGTAACCCCGTGGTTCATGGCGCAGGAGGGTAAAGCTGGTTTGGCAGAGTTAAAAGAGGTAGGCACCATAGATTACGAGGCTGTATTGCCTTACAGTGGTAAATGGCTGGAATTCCAGAATGTCAGTGTGAACGGTGACAAATATCCGAAAGGCTTTAGCGTGAAGCTGCAAAGCGGTGAGGATTTGTGGTCAGGATGCTCAGGTGTAGGCTTGGAGCGATGGGCTGCGGTTTTTCTCGCACAAAAAGGGTTAGAAGCTGATAAATGGCCAGAAAAGTTCCGCTCTATCGTAGGGGAGCTCCCAGAGGTGTTTAGGTTCCTTTAAACAAACCTTTCTTTAAAAAGAAAGCGTTACCAAAGAGATGAAAGAAGAAATAAAAGAAAAGCAGAAAGAGGTGGAAATACTAAGGATATTTGAGGAGAATGCACGACTGAGTGATGCAGAGATAGCAAGAATGATGGGGATCAAGGAGGACGAGGTGAAGGCAATCATCGCGGAATTGGAAAGTAAAAGGATTATAAGGAAATATAAAGCAGTGATAAATTACGAAAAAGCAGGGATAGAGACCGTGCAAGCGTTAATAGATGTAAAAGTCAGTCCTGAAAGGGATACAGGCTATGATTCGGTTGCAGAACGGATTTCGAGATTTCCTGAGGTCCAGTCTGTGCGGTTAGTATCTGGCGAATACGACCTTTCGGTATTAGTGTCTGGAAAGACGATGCAAGAAGTCGCTTATTTCGTTGCGGGAAAGATAGCACCTCTGGAACAAGTTCGTAACACGCTGACACATTTTTTACTCAAGACTTATAAGGAGCATGGAGAGATCTACGGCGAGGAGGGGCAAGGGAAAAGATTAGCAGTGACACTCTAAAAAATCAAAATTTCAAATATTACCAAATCCAAAATAAATCCCAATTTCCAAATTAGGGAGGAAGAAAAATGGATATGATGTCAGATAGGATTGCCGATAGGGTGAAACAAATGAAGGGCTCTGGGATACGGGAGTTCTTTGATATCGCACAACGCATGGAAGATGCGATTTCGTTAGGCGTCGGCGAGCCCGATTTTGTAACGCCCTGGCGTATACGGGAAGCATGCATATTCTCATTGGAAAAGGGCTATACATCTTATACTTCTAATTGGGGTCTTCTTGAATTACGAGAAGCACTTGCTGATACGATTTATAAAGAAACGGGTGTGTATTACGATCCCGAAGGCGAGCTACTGATAACAACCGGGGTAAGCGAAGCGGCTGATCTGGCACTGCGCGCCATTCTCAATCCGGGCGATGAGGTAATACTTCACGAGCCTTCGTATGTGAGTTACAACCCCTGCACGGTATTCGCTGGTGGGACCACGGTATGCGTGGCTACTGGTGTTGAGGACGAATTTAAGGTGCGAGCAGAACAGATCGAGGAAAAGATAACGGAACGCACAAAAGCACTCATTTTGAGCTATCCGAACAATCCCACTGGTGCGACACTGAGCAG
>DATKWH010000109.1:0-2586 GCA_035529655.1 Bathyarchaeia archaeon | reverse complement strand
AATCAGGTATGCAATCTTGCATTAATGCTCTGGATACTCCTGCCCATGTAACCGACACAGTGCTTCTCTCGTTTCTAATCAACTGGTTCGATACTAAGTTGAGGGACTGGTGTTCGGAACTCTATGGTTTCGGAAGTACTGATCTGGGGAATAGGTTAATATAAAAGTTCCCTCTTTCAGTTATGGGTGATTGGCAAAAGATGAGATATTACGGGATATCAAGTTAGGCCTATTCCCCATTCAGACGGATTTGAGGTTTAAATTAATAACAAATCCTAAGAATTATAGTATAGTATAGTATAGTGTAGTCTAGATGTGATAAAAATGCCTAATGTTCATGTAAATGTCTGGGAAAGGTTCGGAGAGGAATGGATAGACAACGATGCCAAAGCACTTGGGGTCTACGTGGCGTTGCTGATATTACAATTTCGGGTGCGATACAGGACTGATATCCCTGTTCTGTGTAGAGAAGAGGGCTTAATGGAATCACGATTGAAACCCTACCTTGCTCTTTTCCTGAACGATGAGGAGGAGCTGAGGGAAGCGGTGGACACGGGGAAAGGGTTCCTTAAAGCGTTAGTTGCGCGTACCACTCTAGAAGAATATGAAGAGGCCTTGGACAGCATTGAACTGGATTTTTATGAACGGTTCAGAGAAGTTTACCTGAGACATGTGAACAGAGAAGAAATGGCGGTGAAAATAGCCGATTCCTACGCTGCACCATTTATCAAAACATTTTTGAGTGATGTAGCTTCAAATAGATTTTCCCGGGGGAAAATTACCACGGCGGGCAGTTCCATCTTACTGACCCCGTTTGGTGATCTTATAGATTTTTATGGCTTATCGGAAGAAGATGTGCGTAAATTTCTGGAAATCTTGAGAGAATCCGGAATAATGTTTTTGGATATTGTTCCCGCTCCCGTTCTTGAGCAGGACTTCATCGAAAGTTTATCATAGCGGAGGAGTGGTTTCCTGTAGAGTCCCGAAATTATTTCGTCAAGAAGTTTCACCAAAATTCATGGTGAAGCTCACGGACAAAAAGATCAAATGGGCGGTTAAACAGATAATCAACAAAGGAGAAAGCACGGCGATGGTTGCCGCGATATATGGTGTCTCCGCAAGAAGAATACAGCAACTGGTGGAGAGCTATAAGGAAACTGGTGAATATCCAGTGCTCGATAGGAAAAGAAGACCCAGTACTCCTATGAGCGATGAGGAGAAGCGGATAATCGAAAGGGGCTACAACGAGTCATTTTTAGGTGCTCGTTTACTTCGATATCACATACGGAAGCATTACAAGCGGAACATATCGCATAATAAGATTCACCAGCATCTGCTTGCGGTGGGGCTGGCGAGGCCGAATCCAAGGAAGCAGAAGAAGCGCAAACGGTGCAGATATGAGGAAAGCACTGCCTCTCACTGGTGCATGCCGATTGGCTCGACTATGATGGGGTCCAGGTGATCGCGTTCGAGGATGATGCATCGAGAAAGATTCTCTCTCTCGGTGAATTCGTAGATGCGACCACAAACAATGCCATAGCCGTGTTTAAACGTGCAGAATAGGCAGCCATAGCGCATAGAGGCCATATAACCGCGGTTAATACGGATCGAGGCACTCAGTTCTATTCAAGTGGCGGAGGCGAGAAGATAAAGGGCGTAAGTCGCTTTGAACAGTATCTGAAAGCTCTTGGAGTTAAACACATCCCATCAAAGAGGAATAATCCGCAAACGAACGGTAAGATCGAGCGGGGGTTTCAAGAGTACAGAAGGCATAGATGGCGGTTTGATAGCTCATATGCGTTCGCAAAGTGGTACAACAACCGTATCCACGTAGCTCTTGACCGGGAATGCGGTGAAACCCAGAATGATGCATTTGTCAGGAAACTGAGAAGCGGGAGTATCCTCGGGATGTTCCTTGAGTGGAACGAAAGTGAGGCAAGTTTATGAAGGTGAAATGTCTTATGAATAGCAGGCGAAATAATATTAGGACTCAACAAGTGTAAAAAATGGAATATAGTATCTTGCTTGTGGATGATGAAGAAGCGTTTCACAAACTACTACCCAGGTTTTTAGAGCGCGTTAGGAGGCACACGTTCACCGTGCACTCTGCCAAGAATGGCGCGGCGGGCGTTGAAATGTACAGCAAACTGGCACGCGACGGTCAGAAACCAGATCTCGTGATAATGGACCTCAAAATGCCTGTGATTGATGGTGCTGAGGCAACCAGAAGGATAATTGAAAACAATCCAAAAGCGAACATTTACCTGTTCACCGCCTATGCTGGAACAGAGACAGAAACCGAGGCACTCAAAGCGGGTGCGAAGGGGACAATAGGCAAATACGCAGACTGGAGCTGGACAGTGGAAACTATTGTTGCTGTTCTGGAAGCTTTTTGACAAAGACCTAAAGTCGAAAAGGTATCTGCCAAAAATTCTATGAATTTTGGGTAGTGTCCTAACCAATAGTTGGTAGTATCTTGAACATCAACAACTCCTTCCATGTCCAAACGTGATCTGAGATGCCCTCAGCCATGCACGGTGTTCTTTCTATGTCCTTCTCACCCTTCTCTGTTTTTATCGTCAACGC
>DATKWH010000108.1:0-3356 GCA_035529655.1 Bathyarchaeia archaeon | reverse complement strand
ATCGGCTGGCAGATCTCAAAATCTTAAGCTCCTCTTCGCTCAACTTTAATTTCGGCTTCTTGCTAACGAATGGCATAAAATCAGGTATGGGACCGCCCCCATATAAATGTTGTCGTATTATTTTGGAAACGTTGCACTAGTGCTTTACGTCAATGGGCTAGTGAAGTTAGACAAATGGACCCTAGAGACTACTTAGGAGCATGGAGTAAATTTTTCTCCCTGTGTTTTAAGAGCCCAGCAATCAGAAAGTGGATAAAGGAAATAAGCATTCCCCCTAAAAGCATTTTTAGAATTTTTAAATATTTTGGATACGGAATATACGTTGGCAATAAGTAGAAGAAATGGCTCGCTCGCACTCAAAAATTCTTTCAGAATTTTTGCCCTTCGGGCCATATAACACGGGCTATACGGTTCCCTTAGCTCACCCAAATCGGCTATCTCCGACTTCGCATAGCCCGATTCCGTTATATCCAAATACAATAACGGTGAAGCACCATGGCTAAAAGACCGAAGAGAGTTTTTTTGATACGGAACATCAAGTGATGAGCGCTTACTATGCTGTGTGCGAAACCTACGCTGGCAGGAGTGCAAAAACCGTAAAAAGACCATTGAAAAGTTGATAGAGAAAGATCCCGAGTTCTTTGATCCACCCGTATGTTCCGTGTTAGGTTAAAAAATGCGCAGTATCACCGATTAAAGAATAATCTTTGGCATTCGCCAGCGCTCCCGTACGATAATAGCAACCGCAAAAACGCGTTATCCTATCTGTCCGAGTAAACCTTTAACTCTTCCAAATTATACTAAAGATAGCTATCGCAATGCAGAAAATGCCAGTAGTAACGACCAGAGAACCCGGAACCAGCAGCATCTGGCTCAAAGAGATAATCCTGGAGAACTTTATGTCCTACGAATATGCGAGGATACCACTAAAACCAGGTCTCAATCTGATTTCAGGCCCGAACGGCGCGGGGAAATCCTCTATCCTATTATCGATCTCCGTGGCGCTGGGCCAGATCTATACGGAACGGGGCAAAAGGCTGCGGGATTTGATACGGCGTGGTAACGAGATCGCACGGATTACGTTAGTGTTCGACAACGCGGAGAAGAACGGGAAAAGACCTATCAGCTTCTCTGACGCCGATACGTTCACGCTCTCGCGCTATTTGAAGAACGACGGGCATTACTGGTGGGAAGCGGACTATAAGCAGATAACTTACGACGAGGTTTCAAGGCTCTTCAAAGGGTTCGGGCTCGACCCCAACAATATGCTCATCATCATGCATCAGAACACCATGGAGCAGTTCAGCCTGACGTCACCGCAGGAGAAGTTAAAGCTTTTAGAGGAGGCGGTTGGCTTCAGATCATATCGCGAGAAGGTGATAGAAGCGAGGGGTCGACTTGAATCAATCATCAGCGAAGATGAGTCTATTTCTGAATTACTTGGCAGAGCGGAGGAAAGCCTGGGTTACTGGAAAGAGATGCACGAGAAGTATTTACAACGTGAGGACCTGGAGGAGAATCGGAGCTGGTTGAAACGCGAGGCAATATGGGCTCGGGTCATAAAACAGGAGCGTGCGTTACAATCATTCGAAGAACAGCTTAACGTGAAGGAACATGCGCTTGAATCGAATTTGGCTGAGAAGGAGGATACGAAAGAAAGGATAAAAGCAGGGCGGGAAAAGCTTGACTCGTGGCAAATCAACTCGAAGGAATCCTTTTATGGACTCTTGCACCTGGAGAAAGAAAGAACGAAAGTTGAGGTTTTAGCGGAACATCTGCGAGAGAACGAGCTGATCTTTAGCGAACGCGGAGAGCATGATGAGATAGAGAAAATAAGAGAAAGGCTGGAAGAGGCGGATAAAAGGCGGAACGAACTGAACGAGGCAATAAGCACGGTGCAAAGTAAACTCGGCGCTTTTGAACGAAGCCTGGAATCCATTATGGATGCTTATATAACCTATCGTGTGAAGGAAGAAGTTCTGCGGTTCAAGCGAGACCTGCTTGAAGCCGACATAAAAGCGATTAAAAACGAGATAGAGCGTGTGAATCAAAAATTGGCGGAGTTACAATCCATGAAGAGAAAAGCCGGTGAAAGGATAGAAACTGAAAGGAAACAGAGCGAGATAGAGAATGAAATAGGGTTTGTAGGCGCGAAGATCGAAGCGCTGGGCAAGATACCAGAAGAGACCGAGGAGATATACTCGAATTATTCAAAGTTGTTTGAGGAGTTGCAAGAGAAATCGAAGATAGTAGCCGCGAATAAGCGCGAGGGGTTGAAGGAACTTGATGTGCGGCAGGAAACCTGGCAGAAGGCGATAACAGACCTTTTAGATTCTACCAACAGTTCTTTCCAGCAAATTATGACCGGTATAGGTGCCACGGGGTTAGCTCGGCTGGTTAATGTCGTAGATGGCGACATAGAGAACGCAGGTTTAGAACTTCATGTTGGGTTCAGAGGCTCTCAACCTGTTCTGTTTGATTACTATACGCAAAGTGGCGGAGAGCGGTCAGCGTCGGTGATGGCGTTCCTGTTGTCAATTCAACAGATGCTGAAGTCTCCTTTTCGGGCGGTGGACGAGTTCGATCTGCACATGGACCCGCGGAATCGCGAAGAGGTATATAAAATGATGATCTCCTCAATGAAAGATTCGGAATGTTTGCTGATTACGCCAGGTCAACTAACCGTAACCGACCCGAGCGTTCATATAATCGTGGTGCAAAAGGCGTATGGGAAATCAGAGGTACGGGAAGTAAGGTAGATATTTTGCAGCTTAATCTTTTTCATCCTCACCCTTGCTTCAGCGCTTTTATTGCAGCATCGACTATAACATCTTCAACCATGGTAAGAGAAGGCTCGAAGCACCGTTCTCTCATACATATAGCAGTTGCAGTTATTCCTGCTTTTATAGCCAGTGTGAGTTCGTTTATCCGCTCTGCAACGGTCTCCTCCGAGATTAGCTGCGCTCCTATCAACTTCTCGGTGCCAGCCTCAAAGATCAATTTCGCAATTATCAGCTTCCTGGTAGGAAAGAATCTCGCCTTTGTATATTTAATTGCTCTTCCAGCTTTTGTCTTTATTCCGTATCTCTGTGTGGTCTCAGAGGTAACCCCGACACTACCCACTTGCAGACCAGAGATCGTAGCAACCGTTGGACTTAAGCAAGGTTCGTATGAAGAACTGATACCCAGCAGGTTATTAGAGACCACCCGTGCCTGTATCAATGCCGTGGATGCAAGCTGACTTAGCCTTGGCCGATTTGTAACCGCATCTGTCACCTCTATGCAATCGCCAAGAGCATATACGTTGTTCAAATAAGAGTTCCCTTTTTTGACATGCAATGACTGATCTACCACTA
>DATKWH010000107.1:0-5390 GCA_035529655.1 Bathyarchaeia archaeon | reverse complement strand
ATCTTCTGCCGCTGTCAACGTCGGCATTGCAGCCATTAACAAAGCAAACGCTAATAGCAATGTGCAAAGGCTTTTTTTCATTCTTTTTCACCTCAAAGAATGAAGTGCACCAAGAGACCTTAAATAACCTTCTTTTTGGGTAATAGTTATAACTTAAATGGCTAATAATAGCCTTTTTATTTAATACAGAGCTTCACTTCTTGAAAAACTCCCGCACCATTTTAATCGCGCACAACTCGCCGCAGATGGAGCAGGCATCGCTTTTCGAAGGTCTGCTATCTCTTATTCTTCGCGCCTCTTCGTCATTCAGCGCGAGTTCAAATTGTCGTTTCCAATCCAAATTTTTCCGCGCGTAAGCCATCTCGTCGTCCAATCGTCTCGCCTTCGAGCGTTGCCCTTCTTTTACGAGGTCCGCGGCATGCGCTGCTATTTTTGTGACAATCGTGCCTTCCTTTATGTCGTTTACCGAGGGCAATGCTAAATGCTCGGAAGGTGAAACCATGCAGAGAAAATCCGCCCCATACATGCCTGCAACCGCTCCTCCTATCGCACTCACAAAATGGTCGTACCCTGGTGCGATGTCAGTGACCAGCGGTCCTAAAAGATAAAGTGGTGCAAAATCAGTGACGTGTTTTATCACTTTTACCGCTGCTTCTATTTCGTCCAGTGGCACGTGCCCCGGTCCTTCAACGAGTGCCTGAACGCCTTCTTCCCGGGCACGCTTCACGAGCTCACCAAGCGTAATGGCTTCCATGAATTTCGCACGGTCGGAAGCATCGGAAATACAGCCGGGACGCATACCATCGCCTAAGCTGAGTGTTAGCTCATACTCCTTCGCTATCTCCAGAAGATACTCATATTCGTCATAAAACGGATTTTCACGCTCGTTGTGGATCATCCAGGCAACGAGGAATGCACCGCCACGACTCACCACGTCTAAGATGCGCCCGCTCCGCTTCAATCGCTCCAGCGAATTGAGATTCACGCCGGCATGAATAGTAACAAAGTCCACACCGTCTTTTGCATGGTTCCTGACGGCGTTGAACATGTCGTCGGAACTCATGTCCACTACTGCTCTTACGTCTGCCTTCTCCAATGCCGCCTGGTATATTGGTACTGTCCCGACGGGCACGTTTACATCCTTCAAAATTGTTCGTCGCGTTTCATCAAGGTCGCCACCGGTAGAGAGGTCCATTATTGCATCAGCACCGTATTGCAGAGCAATCTTTGCCTTCTCCACCTCTTCATCAAGGTTAACATAATCTTTTGACGTCCCTACATTCACGTTCACCTTCGTGCTCATCCCTTCACCAATTGCTTTGAGCACTATCCCTCTGTTCTCCGACTCCTCTGCCCGCTTCACATTCCTCGGAATTACCACCCTCCCCGCATCGAGCAGTCGCTGCAATTTCTCTACGCTAACTCCTTCTGCTACGGAAACTCGCTTTAATTCTTTCTCTTCCCACTTGACGGCGAAAGACATGGTGCTCATTTTCTTTCCTTTTCGGTTACCTTTATTAATTAATTCGCGGCGTTTTGTATAAACTTTTTCAATCTAATCAATCGCCGTAGCCAGTTTATTTCGTTTTGACGATTTCAGGCACTTTACCCCACGTTGCCAGCACGTCCTTATAGATTACCAGCGCACCTTCAATGCTTCCCACGTGGTTGATTGAGCTGAATGCTTCCGTGATTGAATGAGCATCAGTGATAGCATTGCAGAGCGCAGTAGCTGCGGCATCTGACAGAGATGCGCTCGTGCTAATCACCGTTGCGGCATCTGCAGTTCCAAAGCTTATAGAATGCCCTACCGTACCGGAGGACGTGCATATACCCACTAAAGATGAGGACGGCTTTACACGAAGCGCAATCTTGTTCGAGAATTGACTTTCTCCAGCATATATACCGACAAGCACCTCTCTATCGGTTATCAACGCAATATCACCACCGTTATCCACCATTGCATATGTTGCTCCGGCATCTTGCATCGCCTCTACAGCAAATTCTGCTAAAGTGCCTGCAACTGCTGACATCGGCCCTATGCCGAATTTGCCCGAGGCGTCTATCATTCTTCTCACTACCTCTGGTATCTCGTCCTTTTCTCTGCCACCACCGACCTCAACTTCGTCTACTTGGTACCTTTCGAGCGTAACAAGAAAATACGGATGCCATCGCACAAACCGTTCCAATTCTTTTCTTCGCTGCTTTATATCTTCTTTTGCTATCTCTATGTATCCCTTATCGTCTGCGGTTATCCATACGGAAGTCTCCTTTAGCCTGAAACTCTCCTTCATTTATTCTATTTTTGTAGTAACGACCCATCAAAAAATAAAGGATAGTAAAAAACAAAATCGTTGTAATCTTGTGGGCACTCATGAAAGAGGAAGAAGCATGCAGCAGGTTAAGCGAACTGTTGAGCGATGCGGTAGAAAAAGCAGATGCGGAAGCATTGCTGCTTTCTGGCGGGTTAGATACGAGCATTTTAGCTGCTCTTGCTAACGGTCAGGGTAAAAGTAAAAAGGCGCTCACAGTAGCTCTAACTGGAACTCTGGCTCCAGACCTTAAATATGCACAAAAGGTAGCTCAGAAGTTTCGGTATGAGCACCATCTGATTTGCCTAACAGAAAACGAAGCTTTGGAGAAACTGCCGGAAGTGATAAAAGCGGTTAGAAGCTTTGATCCCGCGCTTCCTAACGATTTGACAATCTATGTCGCGTTACAAGAAGCAAAGGATCTCGGAATAAAAAGCGTAATGACCGGAGATGGCGCAGACGAGCTCTTCGCAGGGTATTCTTACATGCACGAACTCTCGCCGGATGCACTGAACAAATACATAAAAGCCATTTCAAAAACGATGTGGTTCTCCTCTAACAAGCTGGGCGCTTCTCTCGACGTGGTGATAAAACAGCCATATCTTGATAAAAAAATTGTTGACTTCGCTCTTGGCATAGACCCTGGCTTGAAGGTAAAGGAAATAGATGGCAAGAAATACGGGAAATGGCTATTGCGAAAGGCATTTGAAGAGGAATTGGGCGAGGTGGCATGGCGAGCAAAAGAGCCGATAGAGTTCGGTTCAGGAACAACCAAACTCAGAGATACTATCAGGCGGAAGATTTCAGATGCTGAATTCGAGGAGAAAAAACGAGAATATGAGCTGGCATTCATGAATAAAGAGCATCTCTTCTTCTATGAGCTATACAAATTGGTTGTAGGTAAAATTCCAAAGTCGCTGGGGAAAGGGAAGGAATGTCCACTGTGCAAGGCGGAACTGCCAGAAAATCGGTTCCACTGTTACATCTGCGGCTTTTCCTATCCTCTTGGTAAATACCTTGAAGAAACTTCATCAGAGTAATACCGTTGGCTGGCGGACAAAAAGTATGGAATTCAAAAAAGAAATCGTATAAATATCTGTTAGGGAATTGTTGATTATAAGCATTATTGAAGAGAAGACGGTGAGCATGAATAAAGATAGATGCATCCACTTGCTTATGAACACCTGAAGAAGGTGCTGGAAGATAAGAAAATTGTAGGACCTGATGAAACGTGTGATTATTATCCCTGTAATTTTACGGGCCAGGATTGCACATGGTGTTTCTGCCCGTTTTATCCTTGCGAAGATGAGCAAACCGGTGGCGAATGGGTAAGGAAGAAGGACGGCAGCCGTATTTGGGGCTGCTCAGAGTGTTACTGGATACATAACGCGGAAGTTGCAGGGGAGCTACTGGAGAAGTTCAATGCATGTGGGATAGAGAATGTTGATGATATCGAAAAAAGAAGGGAAGAACTCAAGAAAATATTTTCAATGTTAAAAGAGAAATATCCCCCTGCTGAGTGAATGGAGGACAGGATGGAAGATCCCAATGTCAAAACACTTTTTCTTTTTAGAAAAAAGAAAACCTGTGCTAAAAGAAAAAATAGTTTCTTTGGTAAAGCTTTCTTTTTTAAAGAAAGATTTATTGGTAATATTGGGTTTTGGGATTTGTCTGGTAGTATTGGTATATATCTGGTTTTGGGTTTTTCTGAGAACTTTACAAATACAAAGCTTGCTCGTAGACCAAATCCTTATTCTCATAATAGCCATCGTCATAGATTTGACCGTAGGTGATCCTTCTGAGAAAAGAGAGAAATTTTATCCCATTGTGTGGATAAGCCGATTGATGTATTTCTTTGACAGAAGAATGAGGCGGGGCGATGCACGTAAAGAGAAGATTCTTGGCGTGCTGTATCCGCTGCTGATTCTTTTTGTTTTTGCACTACCCTGTTTAATGCTCTATTGTATCCCATCAGAACTCGTATTTATTGTTTTAGGCGCGCTTATCTTCAAGATGACCTTCACGATAAAAGGATTGGAACGATACGGGCGGAACGCGCTGGAAACGGAGAATCTGGAATTGAAAAGAGAAGCAGTAGGCAAAATAGTCAGTAGAGATTTTGAAACAATGGATGAGGAGCATCTTGACTCAGCAGTTATAGAATCGGTGGCGGAGAACCTCACTGATAGCGTTATCGCTCCTTTTTTCTATTTCTTGCTGTTCGGCGTTTTTGGTGCTATGGTTTATCGAGTGATAAATACGTTGGATGCCGTTGTCGGGTATAAAACCAAAAGATACCTGCATTTCGGCTGGTTCTCTGCGAAAACAGATGACCTGCTGAATTACCTGCCAGAGAGGATCGCAATAGGCTTAATTTTGTTTACGGGGCATTCTAAATGGGGAGATTTGAAAAAAGAGATGAATAAAAAGGGAAACAAACATTTGACAATAGCAGCAATGAGCCACGCCTTACAAGTGAAGCTGGAGAAAAAAGGGCATTATATCGTAGGCGAAAGTTTTGAGCGTGCATCTGGGAAGCATATAGAAGGAGCGATAAAGATCATGAAACGATCTTCACTCCTTTTCGCCTTAGTTTGCATTCTGGTGCTGTTACTTCTTTATGTTCTTTCCTTTAGCACCTTCACTAACTTCACCGCGGCTTCTACCGCCCTTTTTGCATAATCTATCCGTTCCTGCGCTTCCAACCTCGTCATCCCTGGTCCTGCCACGCCCAAAGTCACTGGCTTGTCATACTCCAGCGAGAGATCCATTATCTTTCGTGTCAATTGCGATGCTATCACTTCATCATGCTCTGTTGCACCCTCGATTATGCAGCCAAGGGTAACCACCGCATCTACTTCTCCCTCCGTGAGCAGTTTCTTCACTGCTAACGGCATGTCAAAGGTTCCCGGCGTATATACCGTGCGATACACGTTTGCACCAAGAAACTCGGCATGCTCCCTACCCAGTATCTCCATCTGATACGTGATGTCCCGATGAAATTCCGAGACCACAAAACCCAATTTTATCTCCTCTTCTTCTTTTCCTTTTGCCATTTTTCTCCTCTTGGTTTATAAC
>DATKWH010000106.1:0-9138 GCA_035529655.1 Bathyarchaeia archaeon | reverse complement strand
AATAGACGACTCAGACATAGCGATAAAAGAAGCAGAGGAGCTTTGGGGGCTTTCATGCTATGAAGTTAACGAACGATTGAGTGGTAAAAGTAAATTGTATATTGGCGAGGCTGGAGAGCAGCGGATTCCCTTCGCCTGTGTAGTTGTGGACGCGTATAGACACTTTGGGAGATTGGGCCTGGGAGCGTTATTCGGCTCAAAAAGATTAAAAGCACTAACAATTTCAGGAAAAAAGCGAACTCGAGTAAAAAGTAGCTATTATCAGGAGATACTCAAGAGGATAAGAGAGGATAACGACCTTAAAAAATACAGTCAGGGATATGGCACTTCAGAAAATACCTCTATAATGAATGAAGTCGGTGGTTTACCTACGAAAAACCTCCAAGCCAACAGGTTCGATGTCAAAGGCATAACGGAAGATGCTTTTGCAGCCCTTTTGGTAAAGCAAGAGACATGCACTGGATGTCCGATACGGTGTATCAATGTAGCTAAACGGAAATCCAATTCGCCAAAGATAGCGTACGATTATGAACTCATATACTCTTTTGGACCTTTATTGGGAATTGGAGAGGCGGAGGAGGTACTAAAGCTATTAGAACGAGTTGAGGAATACGGCCTGGATGCCATAGCCACCGGGAACTTATTAGCATGGGCAACGGAAGCTTATGAGAAGGGTTTGATAGAGCTTCCAGTCCCTTTACAGTTCGGAGTGACGGAAAACTATCTAAAGACGATAGATAAGCTTGAGGAAGGAGAGTGGATTTATAAGGATTTGAGGAAAGGGACAGAGGAAGCTGCTTCGATATACGGTGGAAAGGATTTCGCACTTACACTTGGTAAAAATGCAATTGCAGGCTACCATACAGGATATGCACTACTGGTGGGTCAGGCAGTGGGACAGCGACATTCACACATGGATAATAATGCCTGGTTTCTGGACTTTGAGAACTACTCACCGGAGGCTGCTGTTGACGAACTCATTTCAGACGAGAAAAAACGATGCTTGATGAATTCTCTGGGGCTGTGTTTATTCACGATAAGTGTTTATGACTTCAAGCTCATTTCAGAAGGGCTGCGCGCAATCGGGATAGATAAGAGTGAGGAAGAGCTTTTTGAAATAGGGGGCGAGATATTCGATATAAAGCAGGAGATAAATTGTGCTTGTGGGTTTGAATACGAGAATTTAGAGTTTCCGAAAAGGTTGTTTGAGACTGAGAGTATGAATGGGTTCTTGAATCGTGAGACGGTAGATAAGATGCTGAAACAATATGTGGAGAAGATGTGAATATACTTTTTCTTTCCAAAAACTTGTGCTAAAAACATAGCAATTCCGCAATGTTTTGTTGTCTAACCTTGAGAGGGCACAAATGTAAAACTTAAAATGAAAGCATTTCATGACTGCGATAATATGGTCTGCGATTTCTTTTAGCCGCGCTAAGCTGTCATATGCTTTTAGCACATTGGTATGATAAGCTGGGGAATGATTTGTTGCTCGAAGTTCTCTTTGATACAGCATAACCCTTCGATTATCTCGTTTCCTCGCGCTGTAGTGATGAGCACCGATTGACTTCCCGGGCTGTCTGTGTCCAGGTGTTTTAAAAATCTAAATCCTGCAAAGCTCATATTGCAACTCGCCCAATCCCAATCTATGTGCTTCTCTAACTTGAATGGTAGGGTCTCCTTCAAACGACTGCTTACCGATCAGATCAATGGTAGCCTGGTCAATTGCAACGATGTCTTGAGAGGCTAAAATGCCTATATCTGGGCATATATACTCTGGTGATCGGTCTTCACAATCACAAAAAGGAGTGATATCAATGAGGAAATTGACGAAGATGAAATCGGAGTAAGGCAGGTTTTTCAGGACTGCATTTGCAACTTCTGCAATTCGGAGCTGCAACTGCTCTTTCGCACCCTCTTCCAAATGCAATACGCCTGCTTCACATGCTGCGATACAATAGCCACAGCCCACACATTTCTCTTTCAGCAGTTCTCGGTCTCCGTTTTCTTTTACTTCTATAGCATCGAATTTGCATTCCTCTCTACACGCATCGCAGTAATTACACAGCTCTTTATCGTATATGGGCTTTGTCACGGCATGCTGGTACTGCTTGCTCTTTTTCGTCACACAGCCCATTGCTACGTTTTTTATCGCGCCTCCAAACGAGGCAGAGCCGTGACCAGTGGCATGTGAAATAACGAGCATTGCATCGCTTTCATATATTGCTCTGGCTATTTCCACGTTTTCACTTACCTCTACGCCATCATCCTTCAGACCGTCTGCAATAATCACCGGACATCCAAGATAAGATGGGAGAACTCCATGCTCGAAGGCTGTTTTGTAATAGTCCATTGCAGTGTACCTTCCCAACTTGTACATAGTAGTCGTATCAGTGACGAAAGGATTTCCTCCCTGTTTCTTCACTATCTCTGCCATTTCCCTTATGTAAAAAGGCTTTATGAAAGTCTCATTGTTTCGCTCGCCCATGTGGGCCTTCAGAGCGATATTTCCCTTAAACTTGTTCTCAAGTCCATCTCCAGCCTTTTCCAGTAGTGTTTCAAGCTTCTCTGCAATAGGCACACCTGTCCCAGCGTCTATTAAATATACTTTTTCCATAGTCTTATCACCGGAGGATAGAACTACATGTTACAAAAATGCTTGCTCTATCTCCCCCTTACCAACGGCGTACAATTACGAAGATACGAAATCAGAAGGCTTTGGCATTTCCTGCTTCATGCCTTTCCTCTGTCGTACTCCCATCACCTTCTCGCCGAAGAGATTTTGTGGTATAGGCTTGAAGCCCGCGAACTCGGTGCTCCACAGCGCTCTCCCTTCCGTTGCAGACCGTATGTCGCCAGCGAAGCCGAACATCTCTGCTACCGGCGTCTCTGCCTTCAACGAGACCATATCGCCCTCGGTTTTTATGTCCAGTATCAGACCTCTTCTACCCTGGATCTCTCTCGTCACGTTCCCCAGCAGATTCTGCGGTATGCTTATGAAGACATTCTGCACCGGCTCAAGGAAGGTGGCCTTCGCAAGCAGAATAGCAGCAAGTATAGCGCTGCGCACCGCTGGAATGACCTGTGCCGGACCGCGGTGTATCGAATCATCGTGCAGCTTCACGTCCATCAACTTCACTTTTATGCCCCTGCACTTCTCCTTTGCTAAGGGACCCCTGAGCATCACTTCCTCAAACCCTTCCTGGATCAACTCCATTACCTCCCGCAGATATTGAACTCCCTTCGTCATATCAACCAACACGTTACCCTCGGTGATGTTCACGACACTCTTGGCTTCCAGTTTGTCCATTCCCGCTTCCATTAACTGGTCTCGCAACAAAACCTTGTCTTTGCCCACCGCTAAACCCTCTGTTTGTATCTTTTCCACTACTTCGGCACCCAGAGGTTCGACTTTAATATAAAACTTGTTGTGTCGGTTCGGCGATTTCCCTTCCACCGGACCCGCCGTCCCTTCCACAGTCTCGCGGAAGACGACAATGGGTGGTGAAGCGATTATAGGGACGTCCTCATCAACCTGTATCCGATGCGTAATTATTTCGAGATGCAACTCGCCCATTCCTGAGACTAAGTGTTCACCCGTTTCCTCGTTTATCTCAACCCGTATCATCGGGTCCTCTTTAGCAAACCTCCTGATCACAGCTATCAGTCGAGGCAAGTCTTTCGTGCTCTTCGCTTCCACTGCGACCGTAACAACCGGCTCACTGTAATGCTTCATACTTTCAAATGGCGCCATTTCCACGGTAGAAAGCGTAGAACCAACGATAGCATCCTTCATACCCACGAGCGCAGCTATGTTACCCGAGGGCACATTATCTACTTCTACACGTTCTTCGCCCATAAAGATGCATACCTGCTGAATTCGGTTCGTTTTATAAATGCCAGAAACTATTAATTCCTTACCTTTTTCCAGGGTTCCGCTAAACAGTCTCCCGGTGGCAACTTCTCCTGCATGTGGGTCCACGGAGATGTCAGTAACCATAAAAGCGACATCACCGTCTCTATTGCAGTGTATCATACTCTGCCCGATCTTGTCCGATTCGTCTCCGTGCCATATAACGGGAACACGATACTTTTGTGCCTCCAAGGGATTGGGAAGATGCTCGATTACCATATTAAGAACTGCTTCATAACCCGGGCACTTCTCCGCCAGTTCCTTCATGTTCTCCTGCTTGCAATACTCATAGACATCCTTAAAGCTAATTCCGGTCTTCTTCATGGTTGGAACACTTACGGCCCAGTTATACAATGCGGAGCCAAACGCAACAGTGCCTTTTGCTGCGTCAAGCTTCCATTCCTCGTATTTCTCCTTGTTCATGCCCTTTATCAGCTTGTTTACCTTATCTATGATCTTTCCGAGTCGAACTTGCATCTCGTTCGCATCCACTTTCAGCTCGTTGATCATCCGATCAACTTTATTAATGAAGAGAACGGGTTTCACGTTTTCTTTCATTGCCTGTCTCAGCACGGTCTCTGTCTGCGGCATCGCACCTTCTACGGCATCAACAACCACCACAGCGCCATCAACGGCTCTCAACGCCCGTGTCACGTCACCACCAAAATCCACATGCCCCGGAGTATCTATAAGGTTAATGAGGTACGATGTATCTCCATAATCATAAACCATGGACGCATTCGCGGCAAATATCGTTATCCCTCTCTCTTGTTCCAGATAATAAAAATCCGTAAAGAGTTGCTCGCCTGCTAATTCTTTTGATATTACTCCTGCTCCTGCAAGGAGGTTATCAGTCAACGTGGTCTTTCCGTGGTCTATATGAGCGATGATCCCGATGTTTCGTATTCGCTCTGCCTTGTCCATCAATAATTTTGCCTTTTCCGCGGCTTTCTTACCTCTTGTTGCCATTCCCTTACTTATCTCCTTTTGCTCTTCTCTTTTTGTTGGGTTAACCCTTAAAACCTATCTCGTAAAGGTTTAAGTATTAATATACTGTATAAGTATAAAGCATAAAAGCCCGGGTGGTGTAGCGGCCTATCATTGAGCCCTGTCGAGGCTCGGACTCGGGTTCAAATCCCGACCTGGGCGTTTGCTCGCTTTTTCAACGCCCCCCCTCTTCCCTCTTCTAACACCTTTACTGCACGGCTATAAATCTGAGGAAGATGCGAAATGGGGGGTTGGGAATGTTTGGATGTGAAAAGAAGAAATAAACGCTAATGCCAACTAAAACTATAATAATAGGTGTGATTGTGGCACTTGTGGTAGTAACGGCTATGGCAATAACGTTCTCGGTTCTCATTCAACATGCGCCTAAACCGGTGGAGCACATAAAAACGAACGACTCGCAGAGAATAGGGATAGGGGAGAGAATAAAACTTCCTGAACCACGCTATACAAGTAACACATCTGTGGAAGAGGCGTTATCACAAAGGAGGTCAATAAGAGCTTATTCAGGTGAGACTTTAACCATCGAGGATGTATCGCAGCTACTCTGGGCTGCTCAGGGTATTACTTCCGCCGGGGGAGGAAGAACTGCACCTTCTGCCGGTGCACTCTATCCGCTTGAGTTATACTTAGTTGTAGGAGACGTAGAAGGCATTGACAAAGGCGTTTATAAGTATATACTGGAAGAGCATGAACTGGAAAAGGTTAAAGATGGCGACATCCGGGCGGAACTTGCAGATGCAGCTCTTGGACAGGCATGCGTAAGAGATGCTGCGATAGACATCGTATTCACTGCGGTTTATGAACGGACGACAGGGAAATACAGGGAACGGGGTATCAGATACGTGCAGATGGAAGCAGGACACGCAGCACAAAATATTTATTTGCAGGCTGTTGCTTTGGATCTCGGAACGGTGGTCATAGGCGCATTTGTTGACGGCGAAGTCAAAGAGATCATGAAGATGCAGGAGCAAGAAACACCATTATATATAATGCCTGTTGGAAGGAAAGGATAAACAGCACAATGCTTGACCTCATCAGTTTCTTAACGCAGATACCCGTAAAAAAGAATGCAGAAATAGAAGCAGTTAAAGCTAAGAGTCACCTCTTCCCTTTTGTTGGTTTATTTATTGGCTTGATTGTCGCGGGGGTAGCTTTTGTCGCTTTCGGATTGTTAGGTGCGGCAACTGAAATTGCCGCTTTGCTCACGCTGCTCGCTCTTTACCTTGTCACGGGTCTGCTGCACCTGGATGGCTTAGCGGATTTCTTTGACGGGGTGATGGCACCGGGAAGCATAGAGGATAAAAAAAGAGCGATGAAAGACGATAAAATAGGTATAGCGGGATTGTTCGCTGCTATCTTTGTGCTCCTCTTGAGTTTATTTGCTATTGAGAGCGTGGGTGCAGGCTTCAAAGCGGCTGCTTTTGGCTTTGATTTGGTTTCGTTCTACGGTTTTGCCGCGGTATTCGTAATCGCAGAGGTTTCGGCAAAACTCAGCATGAATACGTGTCTGATAATTGGCAAAGGATTTGAGGGTGTTGAAGGACTGGGAACTCTGTTTATACGCTCTTCCTCGCCACTGAAATACCTGGGTGCCCTTATTTCTGCCGTGCTCATTGCGTTACTGTTTACCGTTTCGTTTCGGTTCGTTATTGTGTTCACAGGCATCATAGTTGCAGTTGTTGTTTCTTACGTTGCGACGCGTAAATTTGGTGCGGTAAGTGGCGATGTCGTGGGTGCTTCTAACGAACTCGCACGCTGTGCAACGCTACTTATATGGGCAGTACTGCAAACCTGTTTGTAGAAAGAAGATTTTTTATTTTTGCTTAGGAAACAATACCTCTTGGGAACTTTTAATTTGGTTTTCTTTTCCGCGAAGCATTTTTGATAAAACTTTTCTTAAAAGGTTTAAAGAAAAGGGTTTAATGAAAGCGCCAGGATCAGGATTCGAACCTGAGCGTCCCTTACGGGACAGTGACTCTCGAGGCCACCGCATTTGTCCACTCTGCCATCCTGGCTTTAACACTAAAAAGTTCTATAAAACGATATTTTGTGTGTTTAAAATAAAAAAAGGTTCACAATGAACGCAAAAAGCCAACTGGCATATACCAGGATGGCAGACCGAATAAACGTGCCAATAATCACTGCAAGCCATGTCATCAAAGAAGGCATCCCGATGAGCCGCCCTACTATTGAGCCGACTCCTGCTCCTGTCCATTGTAGTGGAAATATAACCAGAATAACAACACCTATGAACCCAAATCGCTTGGCCCATTTATATTTCTGTAACGCCTTCTCTCCACTCTCACCTACTCGTTCTACAAGCTTTCCTAAACCGGGTATTTTCTTTGCGTAATCGAAGTTCCAGACCAAGAATAGAGCAAGGACCGCGTCAGTGAAGATGATAAAGGCTATAAGGGGTATTGGCTGAATGCCGAGTCCTAACCCATAAGGAATAACAGAAATTGTACCAATTACCGGTACAAATGAATAAACACTAAACACTGACAGATATTTTCCAAAATCTTCTGGTAAGAAGAGCCACAAAAATGCCACGGCGGCGCCAGCGATGCCAAAAGGAAGGAGGAGTTTCACTAAAGCGATCTTATTCATCTGTATTACCATCCGTACCTTTCCCTTCACATTCATTTCCATCTCTTTTATCATACAACTTTTTCCCTTCGTAAGAACCGTGGCTAAAAATAATCCTACTGTTTTTCTCTGGTTTTTACCTCCGATATACAAATGCTAATAATTACCAAGAAATTATCAGATATAAAAGATGAGGTAAAGTGAAATTAAGCATGGTATATGATAACGAAGCGAAAGAAGGGTTAAAAAGCGACTGGGGGTTTTCATGTCTGATCGAATCGGGGGACAGGAAACTACTGCTTGATACCGGAGCATCAGGCGATATATTAGCTTACAATATGCAGCAGTTAGGGCTAAGAAAAGAAGACATTGAGATTATTGCGCTTTCACACGAACATGGGGACCACACTGGCGGTCTTGGCGCGGTGTTACATCCTGGCATTGCCGTGTATCTACCTCGTTCATTCTCACGCATATTGAAGAAAAATGTTGCGGAGAAAGCAGCGAGAGTTGTTGAAGTATCAGAACCGAAGGAGATTATTCCGGGGGTTCATACAACAGGAGAGCTTGGACTGGGGATTAAGGAGCAGTCATTGGTGCTGGATACAGAGAAGGGCATGGTTGTTCTAACCGGATGTGCGCATCCGGGTTTAGAGAATATTTTAGAGGCCGCAACGGTTTTCGGTGAGTTGTACGGTGTGATAGGCGGTTTTCAAGGGTTTGATAAGCGGGAGTCGTTACAAGGATTGGAACTGATAATGCCCTGTCATTGCACTATACGTAAGAAAGAGATATTGGGTATGTATCCCAAGAAAACAGTGCGGTGTGGAGCAGGGGGAGTGATAGAGCTATAAATGCGCTTTGTGTACGGTCCGGTGGCATCGTGGAGACTGGGCAGGTCGTTAGGCGTGGATATCATAAGCACGAAAGAGAAGACCTGCTCGTTTGACTGTGTCTATTGCCAGCTTGGGCGAACGGTGAATAAAACGGCGGAACGGAAGGTGTACGTAAAAACAGAAGAGATCGAACGTGAGATTAGCGAGATTGCGGATACCATTGCTGATACCACCGATGTGATTACGTTTGCAGGTATGGGCGAGCCAACACTGGGCGCGAATCTCGGCGAGGTTGCAGAGGTAATCCGAAGACAGTGCCCTAAAACACCGATTGCCATCCTGACAAACTCCGCTTTAATGACCGATGCGGGAGTGCGGGAAGAATTGGAGAAGATGGACATCGTGGTCGCCAAGCTCGATGCTCCGAACCAGCCTACCTTTGAACGGGTTAATCGACCGATAAACGAAGAGATTACGCTTGAAGCGATAATAAAAGGGCTCATGGAATTCAGAAAAGGATACAAGGGTAGGTTATGTCTTCAAATGATGTTCGTGGAGGAGAATAAAGAATCAGGCGTGGAGATGGCGCGTATCACTGCAGCTATACAACCGGAGGAGGTGCAACTCAATACCCCGCTGAGACCATGTCCTGCAAACCCACTTCCGCCCGAAGAGATGGAGCGCATACAAAAGCACTTTAAAGGATTGAATGCCACTGTTATCTCGGTTTATGATAAGATGAAGCCTGAAGTAAGGGTGATTGATAAAACGGAAGTGATAAAGAGGAGGGGG
>DATKWH010000105.1:0-21218 GCA_035529655.1 Bathyarchaeia archaeon | reverse complement strand
AAGGAGGAAGAAGTAGAAGAAGAAATACGAAAGTTCGGCTTTAATGATGTTCATGAAGCCGTTAGAGAATTGTTAGAAATAGAACATTTTGAAAGAACTTCTGGTTTGGAAATCGCAGTAAGTGCTCCTTTCTATGCTCGTCAAACCTTTAGAAAAGGTGTATTCCAAAACTTCAGAATTTCTTTGATCCAACTTTCTTTGTGAAAGAAAGTTTGATGTCTGGCCCATTATAAAGAAAACCTGTGCTAAAACTTTTTTCTAAAAAGTTTTAAATAGAAGTTCGTCATATAATCATATGATGAACTATGGAGTTCAGGCAGGTATTGCAGATAATCGGGTCACACTTTGGTAAACAAGGGTTCAAAACCAGGGATATCCCCCCTTCTGTGATAAGGCGTTCCATCACAGAATCAGAGAAATTCAAAGAGGATTCAACGATGCTCTCAGAGGTCAGTACAAAATTAATCTCGAACGAGCTTAGGCGATTATACGTGATGGGATTTTTGAAGCGGGAAAGAATTAAGAGGGAATGCGAAACTAAAAGCGGAAAAACTTGCTTCCGGGGATACGAGTATGTCTATACCATATCACGCCAGGGATGGAAATATTTAGAATTTTTAAATAACCCTGAAAGGCAAGATAATGAATCTTTTGTGAGTTCAGCAGACCGTATATCTTTATATATCATGACCAAAATTTTTCCAGAGGATGCATGGTTGCTGGCATGGGATGTAGGTAAAACAGTTGCGGAAAATCCTGATCTGGAAAATGCCTTAGCGATCGGTATGCAGTTGGAGTTGATGAAGGGACTTCCTAGAGCTAGATGGGAAACGGCATGGGACTTATGGAAGGTAACGAACCTAAAAGGTAGTAAAAGGAGATTCAGCAAAGGAGAAGGCATTGATAAAGCTCTGATGAAGGGTGCCATAAGGAAACTCAAAAAGAAGAATGAAGAGCTTCAAAAAGTAATAGAAGAGCTTTCAGAGGAAAAAACGAGGTTTATAGAAAGGAATAAAAGGCTTGTAGCGGGCTCGAAAAAGATGGGCGAATATTTGCAAGCGCTCCTCCGGAGGCCCTTCTAAACACCAGTTAATAACAAATTCAGCTATTAATACTACCCATTTTCCCCATAATTTCTGTTCTAATCGCCTAAAATACATTTGGGCCTATTTTATCGGACACAGCAAAAGGAACGCATAAAACTCGTGATATGTTCAATGAAGCGCTTAAGAAAGTCAGCACGAGGATAATTAAATGAGTGCCTTGGTCGCTATAAGATGCCAAAAGCATCGCCATATATGGGCTCTTACTGCCCTCAATAGTAACCGGATTTTTCTCAATGGCTTGCAGGTACGAGTTCACGAAGCAATAAACTTACAAACAGAACATCATTTTAATTTCCGCCATTCCTGTATCGCGAGCAATATAATTCCTGCATAAATTATAATGCCACCCGGCGTGTAGATGCTCAAGGTCGTATAAATGAGTATCTGGATCAAGTTAAAACCGCTCAGGATAATGGCAAGTATCGCACCCCATCTCTTCATTACCCAGAGTCCATAACCTGCAACGATGAAGCCGATTCCCGTTAGGAGCGCAAAGATCGCTAAAGGCGTAAAATCGGAGAAATTGAACAGGATTATATTTACTGCGATCACAGCACCGACGACAAATAAAACCAGGCAAGTCCAGAATGTCTCCGGCTTTCTCAGGGTCATATTCGTTCCTTACTGAAAAGTGAAATAATAGCGAATTAGCTTATAAATACTTCAGTATATTTTCTAGAACCCGCGTGGGCTGCTCGTTTATCTATTAGATCCTGAAAATTTATTGCCGCTCTTTTTTGATGATATTCTGGAATCGTATGTTCGAGACATAATGGTCTACGAGCAGGTTTCCGTTATAGACCAAGTTGAATACGGCGTAGAGTGCCGGAGCATTCTGAGCGTCTTGAGCAGTTTTTAATTCCGTTACGTGTAATTCCAACCCTTTTTTCGCTGAGATTTCGCGTAGATCGTTAATGGATCGGGCAACCCACGGGCATTGATTTGCATAGATGACGTGCAATCCCTTGTATTTACTGAGCTGCTTTTCCCAATCCCTGAATTGTGGCAACGGTCCCTTTTTTAAGGGTTTCGCCATCAAATCAAAAGGGTTGGCCTTGACCACAGACTTAAATCCATTTTTCAGAAAGAGGGCCTTGCCTGCCATGAACGGCCCTTCACTGGTAACCACTGCAACACCCTATTTCCCTCCCTTCTCTGCGTCATTTATGCATTCTTCAACGAGACGTGAACCGTATCCTTGTTCTTTGTATTTGTTCGGAGAAATCCATATGCAGTGTATGAACATATAGCCCGCGGCATCAACCACTCGCCACGCGTACTCGCCGGGTACGTATTCAATAAAGCCAACCGGTTTTTTCTCGTTCTCCACATAGAGCAGTTTGATTTTTAGACCTTCGGAGAAACGCCCTTGTAACCACTCACGCTTTATCTGATATCCTTCATTCTTGGGATTGAGAAAGCATACGGGTGGATATTTATCAATAGTGTTCTCGGTAACGTCTATGATTGTAACGTCTGGCATGAGAATACAATCAGAAGAAGAGGTATTTAAAGCTTTTGTAAGAGTTAAACTGTTCTTTAACGCCGCAAAGACAATACCAATGATAGCGGGAGCGAGTTTGGTTGTTCTGGGGCTGTTTGTGGGGGGGATGTTGAAATGGGTGACTTAATTAACAATTGAAGGCAGTAATAACAATTAACTAGGAATCAGATGATAGAGTTCCCTATCTTCCTTTATAAGCCCTAAAGTCTTCATTCTCTTCAATACTTCACGTGAGAAGGTTAAATCATCTGCATCGAGAATTTTTGACACATCATCCAAAGAAAGTAGATGCTCTTCTAAACGATTCAATATTACTCCTATGCCCATCGCTATTTCGGCTTCTTTTTCTAACCTCTTTTTGGACGGTGCGATAATGGAATATTCTACTTCGAGTTCTTCCAAGCTACGATAATAATGTGGCAGCCATTTCCAATAATCCTGTTGATTTCTAAGTTCCTGTTCTATTATTTTCCAATCGAGACCATAACCGGCTATTATGGCCATGTCCGCTAAATCATCGGGTCTATTTGTAACACTTTTAAATAGAAAAATATCTTTATAAGAAAAGTTAAAAGCGAAGTGGAAACGAGGCAGACATTAAAGAAGCGTCAATTATAGTTAACCTGGTGATTAGCAGTCAAATGCATAATAATCAAAATTCTCTTCAACTTGATTCGTAGTTATCGAATTCAGAGCGTATAAATACCCCTCCCTCACATCCGTCCAGCATCCCCACCCCGTCGCCCAAATTATTGCTTAATTTGGGCAATATTGCCAAAAAAGGAAAAGGTTATATGCTCCTGTTTTTAGCTATTTATTGAGATGAAAATTCTCGGATGTGAAGTGGAAGAGCAGGCGAGGGGCACTATTGGAACCGCTGAGAATGAAGATGTACGGGAGGAGATCGATAGGGAAAAGGAAAAGTCGTCCCAATTTATCGCTTTCGGATTGATCTTTTACGCCGCCCTGTATCCCACCATATCTATTCCGCCCGCGAGTGCTGCCTTGGGCATGGCTCTGGTTTTATTTCTGTTAGGCACCGGATGCATGGCCTTTGCGCTGGTTTATATATTTTGGCTTGCAAGGAAGATGTGTTCTAGCACGTTTTGACTCATGATGGATAGTGTGAGGCTCTGCTCCACGGCCAAGCAGGCTCTGTAGGGCTTGCTTACTTGAGATCTGATAGTTCCATTCAGTTGCTTCTTCCAGTACCACCTTTCCCTTCTTTAAGCACCTGCTCCAATTTCTCCGCGGCATGCTTGTGGTCAAATTTCTTTGACAATTCCAAAGCGTTATTACTAATCTTCTTCCTGAGTTCGAGATCCTTCAATAGCATAATCACATACTCGGAAAAAGCGTCATAATCATCAGCCACGAACATGTCTACTCCATGTTCAGGATTTATACCAAAGGTAGCCAGTCGAGTAGCAACTACGGGCAGACCGCAAGCCATAGCCTCTAAGAGCTTTCCCCTGAAACCCGTGCCCAACTCAATCGGTGCCACAAACACGTCGCTATTCCAGTAAAATCGCCGCACATTCTCGTCATCCCCCCCTTCCCTGACAATCACATTCTCACTTCTAAAATCCAGTAGTTCTTGAGGCGGATTGAACCCAATTGCATAAAACTTTGCATCCGGAACTGCCTGCTGGATTCTATCCCAGCAGTGGTGGATAAAGTTCTCCACCGCATCTACATTGGGATAATGCTGGAAATTACCCAGGTAAAGGATATTTTTAGTGCTTCTTTCCCACGACTTCTTATTTGGTGGTGTATAAAAGCCCGTGTCAACGCCGTGAGGCACTACTCTGATCTTGTTCTTCAATTCAGGAGCATAGTTTATCAGAATATCGCCATCCTCCCGTGTTAAAGTTAAAATCCTATCAGCAACGTCGTACATCCTAAACTCGTAATTAAATAACTCTTTTATTGTAGTTTCACTGATATCCTCTCCTTTTGCAGCTCTTAGTGTAAATGCCTTCGTGTAGCATTCGTGTACCGAAATCACAGTCATGGTATCGGCGGGGATGAGATTGCGATTCGCCTCTATATACTGTCCCATCATCGAATATTCAGCAATAACAACATCAAAATGCTTCTCCTTCAAAGTCAGTTTCAATGCATCCTCAATCCCTTCATCGTAACCGCCGTCTCCTGTTAAGAAAACCCTCGGTCTATTTAATCTTTTATAACGCGCCTCTACTTCATCCCGATGTCGTTCCCGGACAGAATCAACCCTGATAATTCTTTCACAAAAAGGCTCAAGACTTTTATCATTCCGGTCTACCTCAGTATAAGCCGGGGCAATCAGGGTTATCTTGTGTCCCATCGGAGACAGATTCTTAATTCTGTGATAGATGAGTATGGGTCCGCCTATAATGTCCTCTCTGGGAAACAGCTTTGGTAAAAACAGTATATTCATATTCCTTGTACCCCGTTACAGATAATATCTCTTATCCGTGAACGAATATCTTCTTGGTCTGTAAACCGCATCAATTCCTGCCACTGTTTTTGCAGTTCGCATAACTTTTGAAAAGGGTTGAATTTTGGTAGGGCCTCCGTTCTGGCAAGGGGGATATTGTTTAACGCTTCTTCACTGCCTTTTCTATCGCCTTGAGCGAGATAATCTTCAGATAACAGTTTGCAAGCCTGCTCAATCTTCTCTTCTAGATCCGCTTTCAGAAAACACCCCGGATATGGATCAAAATCCTCTGGATTGACTTTTGTCATTCCTTCCACCGCATTTTGCGTTTCGATCTTCGCTCGCTCATAGATAAAACGATAGATGTCTTCTCGCAACTGCATCCATGTGGGATGCGTCTTTGATGGTGGAAGGTGCTTGATGGAAAGTTGATTATCCAAGAAAAAGTGAAAACCAAGCATCCTCGCATTTATCAAAAAGTCTATATCCTCGCCTCTCCGGACATTCTGGTCAAAAGGAACGACTGTAAAGAGATTGCGATGGATAACCATATTTCCACCGAAAACAAAAGGTGTCGCTTTCAACCTCGGTTCAGTGCCAATAACCTTACCAAATGCTTCATTCATCCTCCCATATTGATCCCAGTATTTCATCCAGGGACGATATGGTTTTGTAACGTGGTAGTCGCCATCCGGCTGAAGATAGTAGCCCGCCACTGCGTTGATGGTTATTCCACCAATTTCCCTTCCAATAAATTCTCTGGCTTTCGTCATGAATTCCCGGTCTTCAAAGACTTCATCATCGTCAATAAGCACTGCGACTTCTGAATCCAGAACATGCGGAATGAACATGCAGAGATTTCGAACGTTGGAATACCCTCGAAGTTGGAGAAGGTTTATATGCTCTTCCGCTTTTTCGTCCTCACGACGCAATAGCTCATGTATCTGCGTAAGATGCGATTGTCCAAACAACAGTACTTCTACTCCCGGGTTGGCAGACTTGATGATACGGGCAACCTTTTTCTCAACTTTTGGTTTGATATCCTCTGCCGTAGCGACCGCAATTATCACCAGTTGAAAATCTTTGTCCTCCAGCTGCTCTATGCTCTGTATTGCCCTGAGTAAAGTGCCTTCACTGTCTAAAGGTGTTGGGTGGTCATAGATGGCGTCTCCTTCCTTCCCGCCAACTTCGCTTTCTCTTCCCCAATATGAAGGGATTACTATTGTGAGTTTCATAGCTTCTGGTTTTTGTAGAAATACCAATGAGTAATTTATCTTATATTTAATACAGGTAAAGTTAGAGTATAGAAGAAAGGTGTAAATGAAGATAAGGAGGTAAACGTAGAGATGGAATATATATACGCTGCATTGCTCTTGCATAACGCCGATGAAGAGATTACAGAGGATGGAATAACCAAGATAATGAAGGCCGCAGGTGTAAAGGCAGATAAGGGCAAGGTGAAAGCACTGATATCCGCATTGAGCGATGTGGATATAGACGAAGCGATGGCACAAGCACAGCCTGCTTATGCCCCTGCGGCAATGGCGCCAGCAGCGGCTCCGGCACAAGCACCGGCTCCCGCTCCAGAAACAGCAGAGACAGAAAAGAAAGGAAAGGAAGAGAAGACAGAAGAAGAGGAAGAGGAAGCAGAAGAAAAGGGTATGGAAGGGCTCTCTGCGCTATTCGGCTAAAACAAGCCTTTTCCCAGTCTTTCTTTTTAAAGAACACTTTTTCAAAGCAAAGGAACAATTTTTTAAGTTCCTATAACTCACTTCCTTTACTAAGGAACTTATGCTCCGGTAGTGTAGCTCGGCCAATCATCTCGGCCTTTCGAGCCAAGGACTCGGGTTCAAATCCCGACCGGAGCAATTTTTATATTTTATTTTTATCCAGCTCATAATGCAGCACGGTTATGCATTGTGAGGCGAGATAAGAGGTAGTGCCAAGCGATATCTTCTCGTGTTCAAATCGCTCAACAAACTTCTCTTCTTTCTCCGGCAGACCTAAGTGGTCTCCGAGTACAAATACAGAAGCCTCTTTTAGCTTCTTTAGATGTGCCATATCTGTGCCTTTCTCATCTAATATGTAAAAGATCGTTCCTTCTGATGCTAACTCCTCGATTAACTGCTGAAAACTGATTTTGCGTATTATTATCCCAGGATTCTTCCTCTTCCTCGACAACGCTTTCTTTATCCATGCCGCTATATTCCGCTCATCTGGAGATACACCCCGCAGCGTGTCGCCATAAAAGGAGATAACAATCGGTGGGTTAGGGCTACCGCACGCGACTACATGAATGCAAGAGTCCCGTCTCAACGCATGACTTATCCAGAGCGCGTTACAAATACATCGTGCAACAAGGTCCATTCTACCACCACTACCCGGTAGGTCGTCCAGCGAGAAATCAGGACTTGTTGACGCTTTTTTCGCATACAGGATGAATTGCCTCATTGTAAGCTGCACATAATATTTTGAAGAATTACTTCTTGAGAATTAAACTAAAAAATCTCAATCGAACTCAATCAAGGACTTTTTCTGTTCACAAGCTCATAAGCAACCTCTTGTGCCTTCTCCTTTATCTCCTCCTCGCCCTTTACTTTCCGTGCTTCCATTAAAATCTTGCCATCGCATATTACCGTATCAACGCAACTCCCATTTGCAGAATAAACAATATTCGAGGTTAAATTATGGTTAGGCACAAGTTCCACCTTAGTCAAGTCCAGCAGTGCAATATCAGCCAGCTTCCCTTCTGCGATTACACCAGAATTCAACCTGAACACTTTTGCTGCGTTACGTGTTGCAAGTTCAAAAGCTTCGTGTGCTGGCATGCTCGTCGGGTCGCCGGAGAACGCCTTATGAAACAAAGAAGCTACCTTCATCTCCTCAATCAGGTCAAGGTTGTTGTTAGAAGCACAGCCATCGGTTCCAAGTGCAATATTTGAATATAAGCCCGCCGCTTTCAGCTCCTCGTACGGCATCCGTCCCGCGGCTAACTTCATATTCGATGCAGGATTATGCACGATCTTCACATCGTTCTTCCTCAACAACTCCATCTCTTTTCTGCTCAGATGAATGCAATGGCAGGCAATTGTCCTCGAACTTAAAAATCCGACCCCATCCAGAAATTCCACAGGTCGCACTCCGTACCTATTTTTGCACTCTTCTACTTCCTCTTCGGTCTCCGATAAATGGATATGAACCAGAAGGTCATGTTTCTCTGAAAAATCCCGTGCCCAGCAGAGGCTTTCTTTCGAGACTGTGTAAAGCGCATGAGGTCCAAGCGCAAAAATAATCCTTTCCGGTAGTTTTTTGCTTTCCTCGTATAACCCCTCATTCCTCTTTATCTGCTCTTTTGCCTTTTCCTCGTCAAAGCAGTCAATAAAAACCGCGGATAACATCGCACGTATTCCACTCTCCGCGACCGCTCTCGTACTGCCCCTCCAGTACCAATACATATCGTTAAAAAAGGTTGTGCCCGATTTGATCATCTCCAAGCACGCAAGTTTCGTACCCCAATAAACGTCCTCTTCCGTAATCCGCGCTTCTAACGGCCATATCTTCGTCGAGAGCCATTTATAAAGCGGCATATCATCTGCATAGCCGCGGAGTAAGGTCATTGCCGCATGTGTATGCCCATTGAACAGACCAGGGATCGCTGCTTTTCTTTTACCGTCAACTACAAATTCCGCTTCTTTACTACTACCTGCTTCGCTAATCGCTGCTATCTCATTCCCCTCGATGTAAATGTTCTTCTCCTTTCCGTTCACTAACACGTTCGTTATCAGAATTGTCATAGTTACTTATTTCAGTATCTTTACCATGAATAGGTTGCGAACTATATGGCTGGTGCTCTTTAAAAATATTGAAGAGCGAGCTAAAGAAAAAAAAGAGTGAAAGAGGTTATAGCCTCTTTCGTAGGTTTACGCTCAGTGCAGCGATTGCCGAAAGCAATCCTATCAATGCTATTAATCCGACTGGCGTTAGTGCGGGCACTTGTGCTGGCGTTGGTGGTCCTTCTCCCAGTGGACACTCGTCCAATGGATCGTTGTCTGTATTATTCGCGGTGCCTTCAATTGAGTACGGTCCCGATCCAATATAATCAGACCAATAGTTGCCATCCCAGTTATTACCTGTCCCGTTATCCATTGCTTGCGGTGTATTGTTATAGAAACAATTTGTATGTATCTCGGTATAATTGGAACCCGAGTCTAAATGCACTCCTGTCTTTCCCACGTTGTTCACAATCATGTCTCTGGTGATAGTGGCATATTCAACGTCCTCGAACTCAATATTGTCTCCGCAGTTCTGTATGGCATTATTATTTATCACTGGATTCCCCAGATTCACCACAGCACCAGTGTCGTTGTAGATATCCATATACATACTATGCCCGCTTCCCTACATCCGTCTATGGTATTGCCCTGTCTGTATCAGAGCCCGGCCGATGGTTATGGTGGAGTCATCTCCAGCGTATGGACAATAATCAACATCTATGCCATCGTCATCCACATTGCTGATCTCATTCCCGATGATGTCCAGGATACTACCCATTGTTACCGTGCTATTGTCATAACTTTTGACATCCCAGTATTCAACATCGATACCGTCGCCATCGTCGACGCCGTCTATCACATTATGGCAATTATCAGGTCTCCAACTTCCAGTGTTGAGTAGTCATCGAGGTAATAGCCAATGTCGTTATAGTAGATGTAGGCGGCGTCGTACTGCAAGAACCGGTTGTTGGTGACGGTGACATCGCCGACTAGGGTAGTACTGTTGTCATAGTTGCCGTAGCAGAGATCGTCGTAATCGAAGTATATGCCGTAGTCCATGGGATCCGCGGGATCGTGCGCCAACTCGCGTTTCTTCCCAGACATCGTCAATGACTGCCTTCTGTTCAGCGCTGAGATGCGTCTTCGGCCTTCTTTTTGGATTTAACGTTGGAACCTCTACGGTACGGTATCACGATACATTTTGACCAATTGCTGAACTCTGTGCTCCGTTACTCCGTAAATCAGTGATGCTTGCTTTGCTTTACTGTGAAATTCCCTGAACTTACACGCTTGACCATCCATTTGATGTCCTCGTTCGTCAGTTTTACCATGCCCTCTGAAGACATGGCTCGACGAAATAATATCCGCCCTCTACATTTCATGTACTCATTATGAGGGGCTCCCTCTGATTTTGAGAATAAAGGGGGTTCAGTTATTCTAACCCCTTCCCATTTCAAGAACTATCCCATATGCAGATCAACCCATTCATCAGTAACAACGGGGGCGGGGGATCCAAAACACACCAATCAAAAATGCCGACATACTCAAAACCTTCGTGTTCCTGATCGGAAAGCCCGTGCCACTGCTGGAGCACGCGCAGCTTGACCATTACCAACCATCTCATCGATTTTTGGCCTGCCGCCTCGTTCGCTCTTGTTATCGCACATACCCCTACACTCACGATCGGGCGAAACGCTCCCCAATCCAGTACAGATACAACCTTTATGCGGGATTTGTACGCGCATCTACAGTTTATTTCAAAATTCCCGTAAATGTTTTTAAGGAATATATTAAAACTATCTTGTTACAAAGATGATATGTAATATAGATGACCACTGAAGAAAGTAACCCCACGCGCAAGACGAAAGGGAAGGGTAGGGCGCTGCAAGTAATCTTTGGTTGTGGAAGAATTGGTTATGCGGTAGCAAAGGAGTTGAGAGGGCAGGGGTTGGACGTTCTCATCGTGGACATAGATGAGAAGAAGGTAGAATTACTAAAGGAAGAGGAGTTCATTGCGTTCGTCGGTGACATAAGCGACCCTGAAGTGACGAGTAAAGTCGTAAGCGAGGGTACGCCAGAAGTGTTTTTTATCGTGAGTAACAACAGCGAAGGAAACAAAAAAGCGGTGAACAATATAAAAGAGCAGATACCACATGCTCGTTTAGTAGTGCGAGCAATAGACCCCGAAGATAAAGAAGACTTAAAGGGGTTAGGCGTTGACGTGGTTTTGACAATCCCTGATATAACCGCAAGAAGCGCGATAGAGCAGCTGGAAAGCGTGAAGTCTCTGCAGAAAGCGAAAGAATTGGCCACGATGATAGAAGAGTTGAAAGAGAAGGAGGAGGGGAAGTTAGGTATTGTGGTTCACGACAGTCCTGATCCCGATGCAATTGCTTCGGCTCTTGCACTAAGGCAAATAGCAAAGCACATGGGTGTATCTGCGGATATATTGTACCGGGGAGAGATAGGACACCATGTGAATCGCGCTTTTGTAAACATCTTAGGAATAGAGATGATACAAATAGCGCACGCGGATGATTTGAAGGGATATGGTAAGCTGGCACTTGTAGATGCCACTGTTCCTGGTGTGCACAATCCTTTGTCTCCACCCCCGGAAGGTAAGGTGAACATCATCATAGACCATCATACAGCGAATAATAAAGATAAAGTCGCTGCTGATTTTCTTGAGGTTCATCCGGATAACGGTGCAACGTCAACGATAATGACGAGATATCTGCAGGAATTGGGTATACCCGTGGATAAAGTGTTAGCGACCGCTCTTTTGCATGGAATAAGAACAGATACCGGTGGCTTTAAGCGTGAGACACATCCATCGGATTTTTACGCCGCCGCTTTCCTTCACTTAAAGGCGGATAAAGACCTCTTGGAGCAGATAGAAACGCCGCCGATGTCCACAGAGATGCTGAACGTCGTAGGTAATGCGATACTGCACAAGAAGATAAAAGGCAGCTATTTAATCACGAATGTAGGAGAAGTGGCGAATCTGGATGCTATTCCACAGGCAGCAGATTATTTGCTCAATCTGGAAGGGATATCAACCGTCGTAGTGATAGGATTGGTCGAAGATATGATATGCGTTTCAGGGAGGAGTAAGGATATACGGGTGAATATAGGAGATGCGTTTGTCCGCGCATTTGGGGACTTAGGTTCCGCCGGTGGACACGCTTCGATGTCTGCTGCGCAGATAACGCTTGGTATCTTCAAAGGGTTAAAGGATAAGGATACAATTATACAACTCGTCGAAGATGCGGTATCAAAACGATTCTTATCGGTTATGAAAGAGGAGATGAGCGAATAAACACACTTTCCAATCTTCAATTCTCATAATTTTACTATCTGAGCATGCGGCACACCGTCAACAAAAATCACACTGGCTTCTTCAATAAAATCGTTGTCTAAGGCACATTTTATTGCCTGTTTGCCTACTAAATTCGCTATCGTCGCATGCTTCAAAGAATCCACTACTTCTCCTTCAGTTGCCTCTTCACCTTTATAAAAACTTTCGCTGATTTTTAGATAAAGACCGCCCTCTTCAAAACTTTTCCCTACCAACTCCTTGTCGCATACTGCTACCAGCAACCCAGAGCATGAGTTATATTCCTTCACATATATCTTCTTTTGCTTGCTCACAACAGTAGAATGATACGTTATCTTAAAGATAAAAGTTATATTGTTCCGTTAGTATAACATTTTATAAGAGAAAAGGGCGGAAAGAGAAAGGGCTCGTAGCTTAGCACGGTTGGAGCGCTCGGCTGATAACCGAGAGGTCCGGAGTTCAAATCTCCGCGGGCCCATGAAATATCTTCGCAAGAAGAATCGCTTCGCCAAGTTCAAAGTAGATGAAAAGGAGACAAAAGGGGAACAAAGATGGGAATAGAGACGAGGGTGATTTTAATCTCACCGGATTCTGAGATAACGCCCGGGCAGGTGAAGAGTAAGCTTTTGGCTATGATAAGCGAAGATGCAAGCATGGCAGACGCAGGCATCAGGGTAAAAGAGACATGTTATGGTGCATTGGTAGAAGGCGAGGGGAAGAAAGTACGGGAAATAGTGGATGCGGTAAGAAAAATGGATCCGAATGGGATTTTTTCAAAACCACGCGGGTTTCCAATCGGTGACCACCGGATATGTAGAGCGACGAGGAAAGGGGGAGCAAGGCCCGGCTTTCACCAGTTAGAGCTTGAATATCAGCTGCTGCCTAAGGTAAGGAAAGCATTGGATAAGATATAAAGCAACTACTATCTATATATGGTTAAACACAGATAATAAAGGAGAGTTACGATACGATGTACGTGGGTGAAGCATTAATAGGGGAAGGATCTGAAGTTGCACACATTGATTTGATAATCGGGGATAAATACGGGCCTGTAGGTGTGGCATTCACGAACGCCTTAAGTCAAATGTCCGCGGGGCATACACCGCTGTTTGCGGTGTTAAGGCCAAATCTTCCGGTTAAGCCTTCTACGTTAATTGTGCCGAAGGTTACGGTACGAAACATGAAGGATGCGGAGAAGATATTTGGACCTGCGCAGAGTGCAATAGCAAAAGCGGTTGCCGATTCCGTGGAGGAGGGAGTTATACCGGAAGACAAGGCAGAGGATTATGTGATTATCGTAAGTGTGTTCATGCATCCCCAAGCTGAGGATTATAATAAAATCTATCGGTACAATTACGGATCTGCGAAGTTAGCAATAAAGAGGGCTATGGAAGGTTTTCCGGATATTAAGAAAGTATTATATGAGAAGGACAGATCGAGGCATCCTTCACTGGGCATGAAAGTGACAAAATTATGGGACCCACCGTATCTGCAGGTCGCTCTGGACATTCCCAAGTGGGAGCTGATGGAACGAGTGGTGAGAGAGCTGCCGAGAAATGATCATCTTATTATAGAGGCCGGCACGCCATTGATAAAGAGATACGGCGTGGATATAGTAGGAAAGATAAAGGAGATAAAGCCTGAAACGTTCGTGGTTGCCGATTTGAAGACGCTTGATACCGGCAACTTGGAGGCGCGGATGGTTGCGGATTCGGGTGCTGACGCCGTGGTGATCTCAGGGTTAGCACCTCTCAGAACGATAGAGAAGGCGATAGAAGAGGCAAAGAAGACAGGCATTTACGCCGCCTTAGATATGTTGAATGTGGCAAGTCCGATAGACCTGCTGAGTGAGTTAAGCGTAGGCGGGTTGATGCCGGACGTAGTGGAACTGCATCGTGCGATAGACGTGGAAGAACTGGGGGCGAAACATGCCTGGGGAAACATAGAGGAGATAAAGCGAATAGGCGGTAAGATACTGGTAGCGGTTGCCGGCGGGATACGGGAAGAGAACGCACCGGAAGCGATAAAAAGCGGTGCGGATATTTTAATCGTTGGACGAGGAATAACAAACGTACGAGATGTAGAAGGCACGGCCAGGAGATATTTGAGGTTGATGAAGGAAGAGATAGACCAATACCGGGTGATGACAGACTTCTGAAGCAACTTATTCGATATCCTGCATCTCCACGCGCATTTAGCAATATTTGCCCTTCCGCTGTGGATATTGAAATAAATGCATGTTTTATCGAATTCCGCGTTTCATACTATTCCTGAAAAAGTCGCTGAATGAAAGAAGTATAAAAAACTTTTAGCTCCTCTGTAAAGATGACAAAAATTCTTGTGGCTGGTATAGGGAACAAATATATGGGTGACGATGGCTTTGGCCCACGAGTAGTCGAAGCACTACTGACGAGAGATCTACCTGAGAACGTGGAAGCACGAGATGTCGGACTGTGTGGCATAACACTGGCACCTGACCTCAGTGACTACGATCATGTGATCTTTGCTGACGCCGTTAATACAGGAGGAAAGCTTGGAACGATCTATCACACGGAAATAAAAGCGGAAGAGGTGGAAGAGATGAAGCCTGGAGGAGCGAACCCTTTCAACATCAGCATCCACGAAGCTCGGTTAGAGGAGCTCCTCAGCTTCGCTAAGACAATCGGCACGCTTCCACCCACAATTGTCGTTATTGGTTGCGAAGTCCAAGACACCCAACTGGGTGAAGAAATGAGCCCGGAAGTCGCAACTGCGATCCATAGCGCGGTCGAAATCATTCTGGACGAATTACAGCAGGACCGCTCAACCTGAACACGTACGGATCGAAGCTCCCTTAGAAGAGCAAACAAACCCTCATTTACGCTCTACAGGGGAAGGATCTAAGCGTTTATAAAACCTTCGCGTGGATTTTTTAGAACCGTCCATGGAAAACAGGAAGCGTTCCCGAAGTATGATGAGGAGGAAAGCTCAGAATAATCTATCGTATAGAAATAAAAGCGGAAGAGTACCTCGTCCATCTCAACGACTGGTGGCGGTACCCTCCTCCCTATCTATAGCAATTTGTGCTTATCTTTGACGGGCTACTTACTCTGGCGTAGCGAACGGTAGCAGCTCGTGCTTTACGACTCGGTCACCTATATGCACTGCAACTGCACATCCCAAGCACGGGTCGAAGCTTCTTATCGTCCTGACGATATCGACGCCTTTCCACGCTGCGGGATCTCCAGCTTCAGTGATCGGCGACTGGATAAGTGCCTGTTCGTAGGGTCCTGGCTGTTCTTCTGGATCCCTACCCGATGCGTTCCATGTCGTCGGTGCATGGTATTGGTAGTTGTAAATGACACCATCCTTCATGACGCACCAGTGCAGGCACGAGCCACGCATAGCTTCAACTGCACCAAACCCGATACCTTCCTTTGGTTTCTCGTACGGCGTCCAAACTGATGTCTTACCCGCCGTCATGAGTTCTAAAGCATTCATTACCAGACCAGAGACGCAGTATGCGGTGTATGCATGATAATATGCCCGTGCTCTGACCCTCTCCACTGTATTTGGCTTCGCAGGGATCTTCCATTCGAACTCCATCTTATCTGCATACTTGAATCCCGGTATAACGGCTGCCGGCAGTTCGAACTTGAGGCTTGATCCCGTGGACGCAGGCACAAGGCCAGCCTTCGCTGTCACCCACATCCGCGCAAGCGGTCCGAGTTCTAGGACGTGGTTCTTGCCATCGCCCTTCCAGTTATTCCACCGTGGCGACGTAACCCAGGTATACTTGGAACCCCATTTACCGTACTCGCCGGGCTCTGGAATCGTGCGCTTGTTCCACGGATGCTCGTACGCAATCTCATTTCCTGCCGGGTCTGTTTTGACTTCTTGTTCCCACTCACTTGAATACCAGCCTCTACCGATGAATTCTCGCACGCCAGCATTGAACTCCACGAGGTCCGTTGTGACAAGTTCGCCATTCAAAATAACTCCTGGAGACACTAACCGCTTACGACCCCAATCGGTCATCTCTTCATATTTCGCTGAATACGCTTCAGGATCGTTGTATCCGCCCACAGAGCAGAGATTGATATCTCTTGCTCCTACATCCGCATAGCCCTGTGCAAGCACGAAATTCAGGAGATCGTCCGTAACGGTGACCAGCTCCTTTGTAAATGCAATGTGCCGCATGAGCAGCGTAAGATATGATTCAATGTCCGATGCCGAGAGGTTTATCTTTGCGATTCCGCCGGGAACAAAGGAATGAACGTGCGGGTGCTTTGCACCGAAGATCGCAGCCATATTGTGTCCCGCTTTCTGGACTAAAAGTGACCTGAGATACAGCTCGCCAGCCAGCGGGTTAAGTGCAGTCATTATATCTGCGATGGTAGCAAAACCGTGAACATCTGACCTCGATGCCTTTGTATTCTGCGCTTCGCCCCACCAGTCAGGATTGAACTTCTTCACGGCAACCTCGCTGTAGTCCGGACCTTCAAGGTTGAGAACACCAACCTCAGCATCATATAACTGCTCAGCACCGTGAACGAGATCTCTAAGAAGTACGCCCATCGGCGGTGGCGATACTCCATATGCCTGGTCAACGGCGTTTACCGATGCGAGACCATGAGGCACGGGGCAAACACCACAAGCCCGCTGTGTAATCATAACCGCTTCTGATGGTTCTCTACCCACAAGAATAATCTCAAAACCCCTGAACATCGGGCTGTAAGCATATGCGTCGGTGACCTTTTTAGCACCGATGTCTAACTTCGCGTGAACGCCAAGATGCCCTTCTATTCGCGTTATTGGCTCTATTGTTATTTCCCGCTCTCCGCCGGGTCCGGGCGCGGCTGCCTTTGCCTCCTCTTTTGGTCCTCCTCTTAGCTTATCTAAGAATCCCATTTTATATCTTCCTCCCTTTGTCTTTCTCTTCTTCCATCTGCTTATCTAGCTCTTCAATGAATTCTGGTATCTGTGGCAGAAGCGACTCGAGGACTGGTTTGAATCGCTCGAATCCCATCTCCGCATGCGCGAGCATGCCCTTAATGTTCTCAATGATGAATGGCATCGCAGGCGCTTTAGCGAAGAACGGTGACGTTGGTGCGTCTGGGAAGTCGGGATGAGTACAGCCGAAACAGGGAGCCCCTGTTCCCGTACATCCACCGTATCCATCTGCCCATGTCGTATTGTTGCAGTTCGTTATGATTCCCTTGCAGCCTATTGCACCGAGACAGCCGGTATCACCAAAGCCATGGGCATCCGTGCCCTCCGCATAGAATCCACATATCGGACAGAGTTCGTGCATTGTGTAGCCGTAGAGGGCCACAGGTCGGTGCCACTCGTCAAGCTCCGGAAGTGGTGCTAATCCTCTTGCAGCAAGCACCGCTTGACCTAAGACCTGAACTATATTATCAGGTCTGGGCGGGCAACCAGGTATACAGATGACCGGAAGCCCTAAGCCACCAGTCCAATCTTTTCCTAAGTAGTCCAGAAGCCCCTTCGCCCCCGTTGGATTCGGATTCCCGTGGGGGATCCCACCATAAGAAGCGCATGTCCCAATGGCGACTGCGGCGGCGCACCTCTTCGATAAACTGTCAATAACTTCGCTGAGCGTGAGAAGTTTCTCCTCATAGTCGGCAATGCCACAGAAAACGCCTTCTCCTGCCTTTGCCTCATCAGGGACTGCTCCCTCGAGAATCAATACAAACGGATCATACTTCCCTTCCATGGCATCAATGAGTACCTTCGCTGCATCTTCTCCCCATTCGAACATCAAGGTTGGATGGTACGCGATTTTTAACCCTCCAAGCCCTGGAATAGCTCCGGTTATCACATCAATAAGCGTGGGGTTGCTTGCCTGCTTAATAGAGATTGTACAACCAGCGCAGTCTTGCCCTTCAAGCCATATCAAATTTATTTCTTCGAGACTCATTTTTCTTCTTCTTTCTCCACTTTTTTCGACGACTTTGGTTATTAATGGGCGGATGTGTTATTTAAGCTTTTCGGTTTTGCACAAAACAGAAACAAAAAAGTATTTAAAACCTACCACATTTTATAAATTTGGGTTGGTCTATAGATGAACGAAGTTGAGAAGATATTTGGAAGAAACGCGCAGCTTATTGTTTTAGAGCATCTGATACGAAATCGTGACACCATAACGTATCTGTCCGGCATTGCAGAGGTTACCGGGCTTTCTCACTCCAGTGTCGCACGCGTAATCGAGCCACTTTTAAAAGCGAATATTGTGAAAGAAAACAACATAGGCAAACAAATGAGAACGTTCGTATTAGACATGGACAATGAGAGAACAAAGTTACTGATACGGTTTTTTGATGATTTGGATAGGGTTCTGTGTGATTAATTATTCAATCGGTTTAAGCACAAACTCACAAAGGTCGGCTCCACACGCTGCGCATTTTGTCTCTTCTGCATCCAGCGCTCGATTTGTTAATACTTCCCCCATTCCAGCGTAATACCCGCGCAGGAAATGACAGACCGGGACATCCGAGTCACCATAATTCTTTGCTGCGAACGAATTCTCCATCGTAACGACGAGGGATTCAAGATCAACACAGAACTTGCCCCAGCCAAGCTCTGCAAGATACTCTTCCAGCTTTTCGATGAATTCCTGCCCCTCTAACTCCCATTCGTCCTTCCAGGACTTTGTTCGAAGGACACCTACCTTCTTGCCCGCTTCGTAAAAGATCACTGCCGCACCATCCGCCCCCACTATTGACTCTGCAAGCTTCTGAATGCCCACAAAGATCGCACTGCCCATTATTATCGTGGGGAGTTCCTGAGTAAAGAACTGCCCATTTTCAATATCCCATTTCTCTTTTATTAGATTATATCGCTCTCCTTTCATGGGCATAGTTCCCATTTATCTGAGGCGCCATATCTCCTCCGGATTTCCATGTTAACGTGTTGGGGCAGAGATAGTAAAACTAGCGCAGTCTGCCCTTCAAGCCAGATTAGGCTTAGCTCTTCATGGCTAATTTTATCTTTCTTCCACTTTAAAAAGAAAGCCTTGTATTTTTTAAAACAAGGCTGTTTGTTTATAGAGAACTGTGGCTATAAAAACTTTCTGGTTTTGTGTGGTTGTAAAGTTGCTGGGTGTTATGACACATTCAGTCTGAGAATTATTATTCGTTTGCGAAAAATACGGTTTTAAGTTGGTGATACTAATACCAGCACCCAACAACTTGACAGTCCCTCGAAATAGAAAAGCTTATATATCCCCCTATGCAACATGCTATATATCATTAATTTTGTTAAGGAGGTATATGAGGAGGAGAAAATGATTGCGCAAGAGCAAAAACCTATGGAAGAGATTCTGGGCTACCTTGAGGGAAAGAAGAACATAGTAGTACTGGGCTGCGGAGGGTGTGCCACCTTCTATCATGCTGGTGACAAGAAAGCGGTAAATGAGATGGGTGATAAACTGGAGAAAGAAGGGAAGGCAGTCACCAAAATTAGCATGCCCCTGGGTATGCAGGCCTGTGATACTGAGAAGTGTTCGATATTTTTGCAGAAAGAACGCGATAAGGTTGAGAACTGCGATGCTTTGTTAGTGATGAGTTGCGGCGATGGCGTGCAAGTAGTGACCGAGTACACAGATGAGGAGATGGGTATTGCGAAGGACGTCTATCCGGCAAATGACGCAATAGGACTCGTAGGTGGCGGGCCTTTCAAGTTCAAGGAGACCTGTCAATCATGCGGCATGTGTGAATTGGGCAAAACTGCTGGTATCTGTCCTTTAACTTCATGCGGCAAAGGATTGATGAACGGTCCTTGCGGTGGTGTCCGGGTTGATGATAAATGTGAAATAGACCCTGATAAGGACTGCGCCTGGGTTAAGATCTATAAGCGAATGGAGAAACTCGGCGAACTCGACGATTTCATAGAAATGCGAGCTCCGCACGAATGGAGTAAATGCAAGAGACCGCGTCTGTTCGAGTTAGAAGAGCCTATGAGTATGATGGACATGATGGGCGCTATGATGAACTTTAACACTATCAAGGGATACACGTCTCTGATGTTCGCTAAGAAACCAGAGAAGGAAGAAGAGGAAAAAGCGTGAGGAGGAGAGTGAGATAAAAAAATGGCCGATGGAATTTATAGCCAGATGATGAAAGAATTGAGCGAGGGGAAATACGTCTTCACCGGTGAGTTAGAGCCGGAAAAAGCAGGGAATGTCAACGAGCCAATTGCAGCAGCAAAAGATTTGATAGGTTTAGTAACCGCATGTAACGTAACTGACAATCCACAGAGTTTCGCTTATGTTAATAGCATGGCAGCATCGTATAAAATCGAATTAGAGACAGGTATGGAGTGCGTATACCAGCTCAGGTGCTCGGACAGGAATCGAATGGCACTTTTATCCGACGTGCTTGGTGCGGGTACTCTAGGACTCAAGAATATCCTGGCATTGGCAGGTGACCACGTATCACTGGGCGATACGCCAGACGCAAAGCCGGTATTCGATCTGGACTCTACCACGCTGATACACATGATACGGAAAATAGTGGATGAAGGGAAAGACCTTGGGGGTAATGAGATAGAGGATCCACCGAAATTGCATGTGGGCGGTGCGGCAGCACCCGGAGCGGCGCATTTAAAATCCGAAGTCGCCAAGGTGAAGAGAAAGATCAATGTTGGCGTGGAATTCCTGCAAACACAGGTCGTTTATTACCAGGATATTCTGGACAAGTTCTTTAACGAATTGGGGAAAGTGGACGTCCCGATTTTGGTTGGAATATTCCCGGCTAAGAGTTACGGAGCGGCTAAATTCTTCGATGAGTACGTAGCAGGTGTGGATGTCCCACCGGATTACCTCGCGAACCTGAAGAAGTCGAAGGAGATAACGGACAAGGAGAAGAGAAAGGAGGAAGTAGACAGAATCAACGTGGAGTTCTTCACCGATTTCTTAGAGTATCTAAAAGGAACGCCGGCTGCTGGATGCCACATGATGGCTGTGGGGTATCCCAGGATAATAGGACCACTTAAGAAAGTGATAGAATAAGGTAAAGTAAAAAGGGGGGACATTTTTCCCCTTTATTTATTTTTATTTCTATTTTTATTTTTATTT
>DATKWH010000104.1:0-2781 GCA_035529655.1 Bathyarchaeia archaeon | reverse complement strand
GGCTTCTCTTCAGCTTTTGTTTATCGGACTCTGCTACCGGCAGGCACTTCTTTATCAGGATGCAATAAAATCGGTTTCCCCTTGACATCCACCGCTAAAATCATTCCCCTGCTTTCAACGCCCATGAGCTTCGCAGACTTCAGATTAGCCAAAATGGGAACGAGCTTGCCAATTAAATCCTCAGAGATATAATCCTCTGCAATCCCTGCAACAAGCGGCCTCATTTCATCTCCAACATCTACCTCGAGTTTGATTAACTTTTTGCTTCCCTCGATTCTTTCTGCATCCACTATCTTTCCAATCCGCAAGTCGAGTTTTGCAAACTCGTTTATGTCTATTATCTCTTTCTTCTCCATTTTATCATCCCATATTAAGAAGGCGTGCATAACCAATAAAGTTTTCTATTTTTACGATACATCATGGTTTACAATGCCCACAATAATGAACACTTCCCCCAATCTCCTCTCTTGCCCATCTTTCAAGCTCTGTCTTTTCATTAGAACAAATTTTAAAATATTGTCCACAGGTCCATGTGTCCCCTCTCGCAGGAGAACCACTTATAGTAAAGCATGTCGCTTTATGTAAGAACAAATAATTTGGACTCGGAGAACGAAAGCAATTTATCACATACCCATTTGGATTTCTTCTGAGCCAATCTTTATAGCCCTCATCATCATTTTCAAATTTAATCACGCCCAAACCTCCTTCTTCATTCTCGCCCGTTACATCAGTCAAGTCCTTTAAGAACTCAATAACCTCGTGGAGCGAAATCATGCGACAATTTCCGCCCCTTTCTATGGGAATCAAGTAGATGCCAAGTCTCTCGAAGGCAAAACTACCACTGTATTTCTGCAGCACTTTTATGAAATCACTCGTAAGTGGGAAAGCCAAACCATATTTAGCATCTTTGTCTTTCATTCTGGACATTAACTGTCCTAAACCCATTTGAAAGTTCATTTCCGCAGAAGTGTATCCCCCCTTATCTTCCCCTTTTGCCTCTATTAATAATATTTCTCCTTCTTTTATTGCACCCAATGTCTATGCGCCCCTTATCTATTTTAATTTGTTCTTTGACTTTCCATCCTTCTTCTTTTAGATACTTTTTCAATATCGCCAAGACCTCATCTTCTCTAAATATTTCCGATTCGTTCTTCTCACCCATGATTTGGTGTCTAATTTCTTCTAACGACATTATTTTCACCCCACATTTTTAAGAAGAAACTGTTTCCCTTGCATAATATAAATTTGGCATATAGATCGATAAAAATATAAGTTTAGCGCGCGCCTTTGATTTATGTAGATGAAAGTAAAAATAAAGGAGAGCTATTTCGAGTTGGTCGAGGGGGATATTACAGATCTCGAAGTGGATGCGATTGTAAATGCTGCGAATTCGCAGTTGAAGTTAGGCGGTGGAGTAGCGGGCGCGATAAGGCGAAAAGGCGGTGAAATAATTCAGGATGAGTGCGACGAGATAGGATACTGCCCTGTTGGTGATGCGAGAATAACAAGTGGCGGTGCTCTCAAAGCCAGATACGTGATTCATGCAGTCGGGCCCGTCTATGGCGAAGGAGAAGAGGATGAGAAATTGCGGAATGCAACACTGAATAGTTTGAAACTCGCAGAGCAATACAAGATACGTAGTTTGGCATTCCCAGCTATATCTACAGGGATATTTGGATACCCAAAGGAGAGATGTGCGGATATTGTGCTCTCAACTACGATTGCTCATCTCAAAGGTGATACAAGCCTGAAACAGGTTATTATCTGCCTCTATGACCCTCTAACTTTTGATATATTCAAACAGCGCGCAACTCACATTATAAAAACGGATGGAACGTTCTCTGAGTTCGAAGATTTATAACGGCTGTTACTTAGAGAGAGTGCACCTATCAGGAATTATATGTTGCTCTCCAGCAAGCTGAAATATCTTCATGCCCAATACTGTTTAACGAGCAGCCCTGCTTTTTGGATGCGTGGTGTAAAGTATCTAAGGAGTATCGGCGTAATCGCGATTGTTACAATTAGATTGCCGATGAGCCAGCCGGTAAATATGCCGGGAACGTCATTCCACGAAGCGAGTCCACCTACAGCAAGCATACTTGCGCCCCAACCCGCACCAGCCACATTATTGAGCAGCCATCCGAAAATGAGGAATATCACAAAATCCCGCCTCGTTCTCAGACCAACATCAGCATCAAAAGCCTTAAAAGCTGCCAGTGGTATCAAAACCTGCCAGACGTCTGCCAACGACCAATAGAGGTTGACGCCATGCGGCATACCCCCAAGCAAACCCGCACCTATGAAGCATCCGACATACGCTGCAATCACACCCCAACCGCCGAACCACAATGCAAAAGCGATCATGAAGGCAACTGAGAGGTATAACCCCGAACATCCCAGACCTATCGGGCGAGCGATTACACCGAAACGAGCCAAAATTGTGTTTAATATTATGAGCACAACCAGGATTGCCACATAGGTATACAACGAACTGCTTTTCTCATCTCTTTGCAGGTTCATCTGTGTTTTCCCCCTGTATGATTTATCTTTTTGTAAATTTAAAAACTAAGGGCAACCTTCATTTGGTACCTTCCTCACTCGTTTTATAAGAAATTCCTATTTTGCCCGGGATTGTTTTCGTTTTTATTGTGTATAAAGTATAACCTCCTCTCATTTTTTCCTTTTCTAAGGACATTATGGGAGAAGTGGGTGCCACACCACCAGAAAAAATTGGCTGCTTCCATCGGTCTGAATTCTCAGTAAAGGACATCTTCACCGACA
>DATKWH010000103.1:0-6585 GCA_035529655.1 Bathyarchaeia archaeon | reverse complement strand
CTGAGACCGGTAAAGATACGTGATGAGCCGTTATTAAAGGATTTTTTCTATTCACTCTCTGACGATACGCTTTATCACCGGTTTATTTCATCGAGAAAGGATATGCCGCACGATCGCTTGCAGGAATTTGTCATCATTGATTATACCCAACAGATGGTGATTCTTGCGGTGATAAAGGGGGAAGGAGAGGAGGAGAAAGAGAAAATCCTAGGAATAGGGCAGTATTATGTAAACGAGGTTACGCATACCGCAGATGTTGCGTTCGCAGTACGGGATGATTGTCAGGGCAAGGGGATAGGCACGGAATTGCTTTCTTATCTCACGTACCTGGCGAAGAAACAGGGTCTTCTTGGTTTTACTGCGGACGTGCTGATGGATAACAAGTCCATGCTCCGTGTATTTGAAAAAGCGGGCTTTAACGTTGAAAAGAGCAGTGCGGAAGGAGTTTATGAGCTGAAGATGCTGTTCTGGAAGGGCTTATGGCCAGTACTACTCAGAGGGTTTTTGGGTGGGTCTTCGGGTTAACGCTTCGTATCTGCTCTAAGCTAAGAAGCCATGTTTATCTGATGAGATAGCTGAGAGCAACATACAAAGGTCTTTCTGTTGAAGAAATGGATGAAGGATATATTTTATGTCGCTTTTTTGAGCAATTTTGAAAGATACGATACCATCGAAACTGTGAGATAATAACAAAGGATTGCATCGTCTGGTTGGATTTTGTAAGCTTCACGATGAATCCCCACGTTTGCAAGGTAATGAATCTTATCTCTTATGTCTTTTATTCTTGTAGATTTCGGATCGTGGTTCGACTCCCCCTGCGAATCTTCATCAATCAACGCTTTTATTTCATCCCATTTCGAATCCAAAAGCGGTTTAAATGCATCCCAAGCAATACGTGTATTTGCCATACAACCCTCATAATCCCGTGCAGAAAGATTGTCAGAAGCTTTCTGAAGATGCTCAGCTACCACATCCATACCTTCAAGAGTGGGTCTTGCTATCTCAAATATCCACGACTCACTATACCCCATTTTCTTGAGTATCTCTGCCCACTCTTTTTGAGATTTCTTCAAGTCATGATACAGATTACTTCGAAAAAATGCAGTTCGATTTTCCCGCGCAGCATCACTATATGAACAAAGCATGTCAACACCCAGTGTCAATGGTAAATCATCGACTCTCGTAGCTTCGATTGTATCTATTACGTCTCTTGGGAAAGGTACATCCGCATTGAAATTGATTTGATTACTACCCCAATTCTCAGTGGAGAGTAGAGGCTCCGAGGCAGCAATACAATCCCCGTTAAGAATCAGCTTCACTGTAGCTAGCAGTAAATGAAGATCAGGATATTGCCCTGAAGGATCAGGGTCACGTGAAACACGGATCTCTAAGCCGAGGGAGGGAAAAACGCCTTTCTTTACTTCAGCTCGCACGTTATCTATTCTTGCATTCATATTTATTCCACCATTATGACCATTTAGCACACAATACATAAAAGATTTTCTATTACTGTGGATTATACTATCGGAACCTCTCCACACCAACCTTCTTGCAGCACTCAGTAATCGGGCAGATACTGCACTTAGGGCTGATCGGCGTGCAGATGTTCTGACCATGCATAACGAGCAGGTCATTAAAGATAATCCAGTACTTTTTAGGAAGTAGTTTTCGTAACGCGAACTCTGTTTGGTGGGGCGTTTTGGTCGCTACGAGCCCCAGGCGATTGGATATACGGTGGACGTGGGTATCGACTGCAACGCCGAGCTTATTATACCCCATCGTGACAACGATATTCGCGGTCTTGCGCCCAACACCCTTAAGTTTCAGGAGCTCTTCGAGCTCGTCTGGAACGCGTGAATCATACTGCTCAATCAGGACGCGGCAAATCTCGAGGATTTGCTCAGCCTTCCTATGGTAAAAGCCAACCGGATAGATTGCAGCTTCTATCTCCGCCTTCGTTAGTTTTAGCATCTCCGCAGGTGTTTTTGCACGTGCGAACAACCGTTTTGTAGCTTTTGCCGTCACTGCATCCTTGGTCCTCAGGCTCAAGATACATGAGATCAAGACGAGAAAAGGGTCTCTTGCGTTTGAAACATCCATCAATGCCGATGTGTTGTCGTGATACTGCGCTTCAAGGATCAGCACGATTTTTTCGATTTCATTGGGCACGTTCGTTCGCTCACTCACCTTCTTCTGTTCTGAAATAATATTTTATCTACAATCCAGTGTTGCAATCCCGCGGGATCGCGATGTATGGGAACCTGCATACTGCATACACTACCTAAAAGAAATGACAAGAAGCCTAAAACTGCGAACGTACAGTTTATAATGATTTCTTCCTCAGGTATTCCGCAAAAGCGTCTAATTCTTTCATGAGTAGCTCTAACTTTTCATAATCGTCTTCGAGTTCCATTCCTTTTTTGTGCTCTAAAAAGAATCGAACAAGCGTAATAACATCTTTTATATCACGATCGGTAATCTCAACATCTTCATCAATACAGCAAAGAGAAGTCCAGTAGGTCCATGCTTCGTTATCAAATCCATAGGGATTTAGCATGCAATGAACGATAAAACCGATCTGTCCTGCGTTCCACTTGGAAATAGGGATCTTATCTTCTAATTTCGTGCGGCATTGGGTTGCAATCGCCATAAGTTCACAATTGTCAGGATCCTCATCACCGAAACCAATAACCAAATCAGGATACTCTTTTATCAGTTCGTTTTCTATAAGGTCTTTGATACGTGCTCCATCTTCCACTTTGGCACCAAACATTACGCGCTTCGACTTCATGAGTAGCGTGAACCATTTATAAGGTCGAGCAAGTTTTCTGAGTTTAGCCTCTACTATCACTCGAACCTTATTCAATTCATCATGCGGACTCAGAACTCCTCGTCCTGCGGGATATATATCGCAAACAAACCATCTTTTAGGCATTTACAACTTTTCTCCTCTCGCTTACTTTTGATTACTATTTTCGTTCTTGAGTATCAACTATAATACGTTCCATGAGCTGCGTCATCTCAGCTTCGAGTCTTGCCACTGCCTCAGCAGCCTCATCTCTCTTTTTCTTCAGTTCAAGCCAGTCGTGGTATTTTTCATGTCCCAACAGCGCCTTCAACTGCAGTTCCTCGTAATCAAGCTCTTTCATCCGCGTGGTAAGCTCTTCACGCCTCTTACTAAGCTCTTCCTGCTTATTGGTAATCCGAATTATTCCTTTTTCCACCATTCTGGGGAATCCCGGATCTAATTCAAGATCTTTTTCCTCTTCCAGCGATGTCTTCATCTGTTTTTTCTTTTCTTCAAACTCGTCAATACTCTTGTTAAGCGCGTCCATTCTCCTGTTAAGCGTTTCCCGCTCTTTTTCAAACCTCGCTTTTTTCTTTTTTCCCCACTCTTCGATATCTTCGATATTGCCACTCTCAACGCTACTTCTCATAGTAATCAGTTATACGAGCACTGCTTAAATATATAAAAAATTAGAAGATCGTTTAATCCCTCGGTGTAAACAAGTCCCTATTCCTCAATCTCCTCTATCTCAATCTCCTCGATTCTTGCTATTCCCAACCCCTTATCCTGACTCAATTTTATATGTGGTACTGAGAGTGGATCCAATCCTAAGATTTGTGTACCAACGGCATCTGCCGCAACGGGATCTTCCGAAAATAGCATCAAATCATATCGTGTTACGTCTCCACCTAATTCCTTTCCACTGCTTTCTATACCATCAATCAAAGCCAAGTCCGGCTTTGTGTAAAGATTGATGTCAACAATGCTCTTGGTCAAGCCAAGTGCGTGGAATCTGGCTTTTCTACCAATGGTTGCACCCATCATGTTCTTAAGCGACAAAGAGACCTTAGCCATTGAATGCCGTTTCAGAACCGCGGCTGAAATCAGAAACGCGTTTTTCAATGTAAGAGGGGATTTAAATTCTTTCAATCTCAACGCTGCGGGGTCTTTCATGAGTTCATAATCATCTCCATTGAGGTCCACCAATGGGATCTCCCTCCTTTCAGCAAGTTCAACATATCCCAGATCAAGAAATGCTTTATTCGTTCCTCCTCTGCACATTCCCGAGCCTTCCGCGATAAGTATCTCGTTCGCCCTTCCCGTGAAATAATTTATGAGGCATTCAACCGTTTTTGGTGACGTTGTAACAGGATACGGGCGATTAGTGATCAAATTCGGCTTTATCACCACTTTTTCTCTGTACGGATTGATTCCTAATACAGTAAGACCTTTTTCAACCATATTTTCACGATTTATACCCCGCACGATGACGACCTTTGACATGGTACTTCATTCACCATTCCTTCATTTGTAAATGGTGCATCAGCACCTCATTCTCCTCATCCGTCCTCACTGAGAACCGGATATGAGTCGGCAAGCCAAAGGAAGTGCAATCCCTTACCTGGATGCCATGCTTCAAGAGCTTCTTTTTCATTTCGCGTGCATCAACTACGTCAAGGATATAAAAATTCGCGTCTGTGTGCACGTCCAATACTCTCTCTATCTTTTCCTTACTCCGTTCTATTCTCTCCCTCGTCTCAGCTAAGAACGCACCACCCGCTGCACCGATCACCGCTGCGCCTGCCTTCTGTGCACACACGCTCACGCTCCACGGCACTTTTATTTTCGCCATTTCTTTTGTGATGTCTTCTGGAGCAAGCGCATAGCCGATTCTTATACCAGGTATAGCGAACGATTTCGTTAGAGACCGCAAAATAATCAGATTGCAAGTAGAAAACTTATGCGCGGGGAACGCATCCGTCACAAAGTCCGCGTATGCTTCATCGAGCACGACTAACGCATCAACTCGTTCCGCTTCTTCTAATATCAGCGCTATTTCATCTTTGCCAAGATACTGCCCGGTTGGATTGTTCGGATTGCAAAGGAAGACGACATCATCGGTTTTCATCTCTTCCACTATTAACTCTGGATTGATTTGCAGTGAGGGCATTTCTACACGCTTGATTTGCGCACCCAGCAGCTTTGTCGCAGTCTCGTATTCGCCATACGTGTGCTGCGGTATGAGCACCCGATTCTTCACAAAGGAAAGCGCAACAAGCTGTATGAGTTCGGAAACACCCGCTCCAACCAATACTTCGGGCTGCTCACAGCAGAATTTGTGGGCAATCTCAGCCCTTAACTCGGTACAGTCGGTGTCGGGATAAAGATGTATCTCTTCTATAGCTTCTTGTATCGCGTTGGAAACGAAATCCGGTGGTCCATACGGGTTTAGATTCACGCTGAAGTCTATTATCCTGCTTTTCTTGTTTCCTTCTAATTTTCCTCCGTGCTCACAGACTCTTAGCCCGTCTAACGCAGCTCGCGGTTTGACCACTTTTTATCACCGGATTGAATCCTTAGTAATTCTTAAGAAAATAGCGCCTAACTCAGGTATATCGGACATCAATGTTGCATATACCCCCTTTGGATGAACACCCTATCTCACCGATTTTCCTTCTACCCATTTCTTTTGAAAACTCCACAAACTCTTGAAATTTATCTTTCGGTATAATAATCCATCCACTAGTCAATCGGGCTATCTGAATACTATTTTATCGGCTGTCACTTAAACCTTTCGCTTTATTTCTATTCGTAACAATGGTCAAAAACTTGCACGCTCAATGTTGCGATACCGTCGATAGAAATGAGGGGCTTCCTATGATTTTGAGAATAATCGGGGTGGGGCAATTCATCTCTAAATCCTCGCGGATTTACCCGTTTAAAGTTTTTCTGCAGTCGAATGTGGTGGAAAAACATTAATAAGGGGCGAGCTAAATTTTCGTCTTGAACACAAACCAGGACCATGCCACGTCTGCCGCCCCAATATCACACGCGAGGGGCGACCGACGATTTTGAGAATAATTGTGGAGTTAACGCAGATTCGCTACAGTCCGCAGAAAGTGTTTTGTTTAACAGCAGTACCCTACGTGTGTGTATGTATGTTATGTATATACCCCTCCCTCATAGGATATGATGCACCGTGATGTAATTTCTTTGCACTCCCACTCCCACACAAACCTTTCCCCCCCCTTAACATTAGATGAGACGGGTACGTACGGCGCCCTCAGAACATGCCCCCATTACATCTATGCCTAACTAACTGTTAACTTTTGCGTACCCCCCATACAAAAGAAGTCACAATAAATAATCAGTGCTTATTACAACCTACCTTTAAATAACCTCTACGCGGGAACTCCCGGCGGGTTACTACGTCACCATAATCAATCTAGCACCCTTGTTCTGTAAATGATGCTTGGATATGATTCTGAATGATGTAGAAATTTGTGTTTAGTTAGAGTATAGAGTCTACTGAAAAGTGTGACTTTAGAGTAGTTACCGGTTTTTAAGCCGGTAACTACCAGAAAACCGACCGGTAACTAGTTTTAAAAGCCGGTAACTACTATTATCTCAAATACACCTAAGCGGACGACGTAGAAGGCTCCGTAGGGGGGAACCGGTAACTACTTACCGAAAGTAGTTACCGGTTCTTATCGGAAGTTACCGGCTCAAAACCCAGTAGTTACCGGCAAAAAACAGGTAGTTACCGGTTTTTTCTAACGGCGCTGCGGGCTCCGTTA
>DATKWH010000102.1:0-4279 GCA_035529655.1 Bathyarchaeia archaeon | reverse complement strand
AGCAGCGACCAAAAACTGGCTGCGATCATAACGCCGCCTGCAAAACCAAGCGTCCAGTCAAGTACCTTCCTGCTCACGTCTTTGGCCATAAATACCGTAGCCGCTCCAAGAGCAGTCAGTGCCCAGGTAAATAGTGTTGCGAGCAGAGCCTGCAGCACCGGATGAAGGTGCCGTAAAACGTCTATCATATCCCCTATAACTCCTACCTTTACGCTTTATGGGCTAACGGAGGCACCCATTTCTTGTACAAAAGGCATGCGAATCGAGGTCTATGAGCACCTAACTCCTATACGTTTGGTGACTACTCACTAAAAGTAACGCGAAAGGTCTCGTGCGCACTGCCTCTTATTCCTTCTCAGCTTGCCTCTTCTTATAATCGGTGATCGCCTCTTGAAGTGCATTGGCTGCCAGGTTGGAGCAATGCATCTTCCGTGGAGGCAGCCCCTCAAGTTCGTCAGCTACGTCACCACGTGTTATCTTCATGGCCTCGTCAACATGCATCCCTTTTGCCATCTCGGTCACCATGCTGCTCGTGGCAATGGCGGAACCGCAGCCGAAGGTTCTGAATTTGATATCTTTGATAATATCGTCCTCTACTTTGATAAACATCTCCATGAGGTCCCCGCAAACGGGGTTTCCCACCTTACCATAGCCGTCAGGGTTTTCTATCTTACCGACATTCCTCGGATTCGTGAAATGTTCCATTACTTTTTCGCTATAGCCTATCTGTTCCACATCCAAATCCCCCATTTTTCTTTCCTCCCTAAATTCCACTTAGTCTTTATACATATAAATATTGCACGTGGCGGGATACATTCATATGCAAGATAAGACTCGCAATTTCGGTATTTTTAAGAACCTCATAGCGGTGAAAGTTCTCGCAACCGTTGCACCGTCTCTCTAACCGCCTTTGTGACACGTGGTATCTGTTCAGACGTATTTGATCGTCCCAGCGTGATAACCATGGAGCCATGTGCTTCTTCGTGTTTCAACCCGATTGCCATGAGCACATGTGAGGGTTCCAGGGTCTTGGAAGAGCACGCTGAACCCGTAGATACCTGTATACTGTACAGCGTATCCATATTCAATAGGATGCTCTCACCCTCTATATGACTGAACCGGAAACTGGCGTGGTGTGGAAGCCGTTGCGTTGGATGCCCCGTGAGATACGATTTGTCTATCTTCACTATCTCGCTGATAAGGTCATCCCTTACTACCTTGAGCCTCTTGCTTTCCTGAGCCATTTCAGCCTTTGCTATTCTTGCCGCTTCTCCCATCCCTGCTATCGCAAAAACGTTCTCTGTTCCGGACCTTAGTCCGCGTTCCTGTCCTCCGCCAGGAAGGATTGATTGAAGCTTTATACCCTGTTTGATGTATAACGCACCAGCACCCCGGGGGCCATACATATCGTTCGATGATAGTGTCAATAGATCAATACCATCAGTTTGTACATCTATAGGTATACGTCCAGCCGCAGCAGTTGCATCCACATGCAAATACAGACCCTTCTCGTGTACGATCTCACTTATCTCCTTGATCGGTTCTATTGTCCCTATTTCATTGTTTGCGTACATTATCGAGGTTATCGTAGTATCCGCAGTCAAAATATCATTGAGTTTCTCGACATCAACGATACCTGTTGCATCGACCGGTATAAGATTGAATTCAAATCCATTTTTCTGAAGCTCTTTCATGGGATTGAGCACTGACATGTGTTCAATAGCGCTTGCCGCGACCTTTTTTCCTTTTCCGATGTTCCTGAGTGCGGTTCCCTTGATAGCGAGGTTGTTGGATTCTGTTGCACTACCGGTAAAGATTATACGGGCTGCATTCTCAGCGTTTATCAGTTCTGCAACTTTCTTTCGCGCAGCTTCGATAGCTCTTTTTGCCTCTAATCCGACTGAATAGAGCGCGAACGGATTTCCAAAGTCCTCCTTAAGATACCGGTCGGCAAACGCCACTACCCGTGGATCAACGGGCATCGCCGCGGCATGGTCGAGATATATACGCTCCACTTCGTTCACTCACCCTTTAGATTGAATCATTTAGAACCACATTGTTGCACCAGCCTCTAAGGCCAAATCGTTCAAGGTCGCTGCACCCACTATCTTGACACCCGGTATCAATTCCACTTTTTCCCATCCGAGCATCTGCTTGGATGCCTCACAAACATATATCTCAATTCCCAATTCTAAGGTTTTCTGTAGCATCTCCGCAACGCTCGGAAAGGCCCCAAGTTTTATCTTCTCTGCCGCTCCGGGAAGCAAGATCTTTAATCCCATTCCCAGATAGTAAACCATGGGTTTTAGATCCATGGCCTTCGCAGTTTGCGCTAAGACCAACGGCGAATACTGCCGTTCCGGCAAATCGCTCGTTTGCACATACAGAATCGAGTTCTCATCTTTCATACTATCCTCCTATACACCTCCTATTTCCCTCAATTTACCACACATCATTTCGTCCTTCTTATAAAGAAGGTCAAAATTGTCCCCTCTTTTTCAAATTTCAGAATCTCATGCCCGGTCCTCTTTGCCCAGCGCTTGATATCTTCTTCCGCCGCGGGATCATCAGCCTCCACCATCAACACCTGTCCCACGTCGATCTTTTCTATTTCCTCCTTCGTCAGGGCAATTGGCATCGGGCAGTAGAGTCCAACACAATCCAGTTCTGCATCGGAGCTAATATCCGAACCCATCGTCACGTTAAAACCTCTGCTTATTACCTTGTGTTTCAGAGTACAAAAGCTTTTCGATCCCGTGAGATTCGTGTAATCCTGAGAAGGGCAGTATTCTGGGGTAACCACAGAGTCGTTAAAGCAAAACAACAATCTCATTTGTTTTTTAGTATTACTAAAAAGGATTGGGCTTAACTTTTATGTGTACGTAAATGCTACTAAGACGTATGGAGGTGATATGAATGACAAAGTTTCTCTTACTTTGGGAGATGGATATTAGTAGAGCGCCGCTTGATCCGAAAGAGCGACTTGCAGGGTGGGCTACGCTGCTGAACATGGTTAAGGATGACTTAGAAAGCGGCAAACTTAAGGATTGGGGAGTGTTCCCTGGCGAGAACGCAGGCTATGCCATCGTGGAAGGCACTGAGCTGGATGTCCTTACAGGGACAGAAAGATATGTGCCCTTCCTGCAGTTCGAAACGCACTCAGTCCTATCTTTAAGCCAAGTTATGGAAGGTATGAAGGCGCTCTCACAAGCGTGAACAGGTGCTACGGCAACGTGGGGATACTGCGTTTCCCCCTTTTTTCTTTTTTAGTAGCTCGATCCGTATTACTGTTTTTCCGTCATAAACGGCTGCAGAAAAACGTACAACGGGGGAAATCCGCGAGGAGTGAGAGATAAATTGCTTCACTTTAATGATTCTCAAAAATCAGAGGGAGCCCCCTAGTTATGAAGCCCCACAATTAACCGTCACGTAAAAGGATTTGAATAGTGCCTAGTTTTTATGTTTATGGAGGGATTAAAGTGGAAGTACCTTTCACTTTTCATATCATATCTTTCGTTCGCATTTAAAACTTTTGATTATGGGGCCTATGATCTGGAAACAGAATCGTTAAATCCAAAAATCAAATGAGTCTGCTATATGATTAGTAATAAAGGGAAAATTTTATATGTCCTTTACATATTTATCTCATAAGTATGGAGAGAAGAGATTTCGACTATGATGAGGTCATATCCAAAGATAACTTGATGCTGGCGTGGGATCATGTAAGATATGATGCTAATGATGATTATTCTCCCGACGTTTTCGGATACGATGATGTAGGTGCAAATATCAATGATTTAATAAAGACGATCCATGAAACCCTTGCCTCAGATGATTATCAGGCTTCGCCTTTGAAACATGTGGAAATACCAAAGAACATTCTTACTGTCCGACCAGGATCTGTTCCAGAGATTAAAGATAGAATTGTTAGCTACGCAATACTCAATATTATTACACCAAAAATTGACCAAAAACTTTCTGACAGCGTTTATTCCTATAGGGTGAAAAAAAATTACGAAAAATCAAAATCTGGACTATTCGATAAAAGGAGGGAAATTCCTTTTCTAAAAAATAGAACACTAAAAAAAGTAGCTATTATTGAGGAGTGGACATATGGATGGGTAGAATTTTATAAAATTTCGGTAGTGTCCTAACCAATAGTTGGTAGTATCTTGAACATCAACAACTCCTTCCATGTCCAAACGTGATCTGAGATGCCCTCAGCCATGCACGGTGTTCTTTCTATGTCCTTCTCACCCTTCTCTGTTTTTATCGTCAA
>DATKWH010000101.1:0-3885 GCA_035529655.1 Bathyarchaeia archaeon | reverse complement strand
TTGCGGTATATTCCGCTTATAATACCTCTGTATGTGGTACCGAAGTAAACGAGCCCCTAAGAATGACTCGTTATAGGCTGCTTCAATTATCCGCTTCTCCTCAGCGCTCAGAGGAGTCCGAGGTCTTCTGTTCCTATCAAGGACCGGATATACTCCTGTTTCCTTATAGCTCTTCGCCAGTTGCTGTATCCTCCGTCTGGAGACGCCATATATCGCTGCAACCACCGCTGTGCTCTCTCCTTTGTTGATTACCTGATTAACCGCCCATTTGATCTTTTTGTCCGTGAGCTTCACCATGCGTTTTGGTGAAACTTCCTGACGAAATAATTTCTGGACTCTACAACGAGTTTAGAGAACACCACTAGATGCAACGTTCGATTATTGATAATCCAACAACTATGATTCTCCTTACACTTCTTTGAAGTCATTGGGTTCGTGAAATTCAAAATCAATAGTTCTTCGTTTAAATCACTAAGATATTTCTCACACACCATATATTTTTTCTAGCTCATCCAGTTCATTTCGAATTATATTGTTTTTGCTATTTCCGATTAACTCTGTTGATAGCCCAATTAAAAACACACCAGAAAAAGAACTCACAAAAAGTAAGAATGCTGTTGTGAAAATATCAGGTAGTGTCCTGATATGCGGTTGCTTTATATAGGTGGTTTACCCACCTATATTTATGCCAAATAGCAAATTAAAGGCAGATCCTCAAAAAGAGTTTTGTTCCAATCCAAATTGCCGTGATTACGGCAAAAGCGGTGCAGGCAACATAGTTAAATATGGACATGACAAAAACGGCCGGCAGCGATTTAAATGCAAAACATGCGGCAGTGTCTTCGTAGAAACAAAAAACACGGCCTTCTACAACCGCAAGTTATCAGAAGAGCAGATAATCATAATCTGCAAATTGCTGGTGGAGAAAAACGGAATAAGAGCTATTGAACGCATAATGGAGATCCATCGCGACACGGTATCAGACGTCGTAAACGACTTAGCAAGACACGCAAGGGAAGTGACGGACTTTTTGATAAAGGATGTTGGGCTTACTGAAGTCCAGGTGGATGAGATGTGGTCGTTCGTAAAAAAAACAAAAGAACACCGTGCATGGCTGAGGGCATCTCAGATCACGTTTGGACATGGAAGGAGTTGTTGATGTTCAAGATACTACCAACTATTTGTTAGGACACTACCAAAATTTTAAGGTGCAAGCCACCCCCACATCAACGTTATTATCAAATACATAAGGAAAAAAATGATTATCAGCAATACCGCGGTCCCTATCGGCACCGTTTCCATCGGCTCTTCTATGGGCTTCTTCTTTACCTCCGCCAAATCGCGCTCATAATACTTATATATTGGATCTATTACCAAATGGAAAAAGGAAACAAAAGGTTTCAACAATGCCATCCCTATTATGTCCATCGTCATCCTCGTCCCTGTCACTGGATTTTTACCGAAAACAGAGAAATGGGAAGCTATCCTCTTCATACCGCTGTCCACCGAGCTCGCGAAACTTGTTAACGGCCTCTCACAGAACCATATAAACTTCTCTCCGGCTATTCTAAATGGCCAATCTGTATCAAGGGTGATTGTTTTTGTTCTCTTAAGAAGCGGTGAGAATAAGAGAAATGCTAAGCCGCAGAACGCGAGTAGTGAAAGAGTTCCAACCACATGTGGTACTGTGTAAGGAATAAAATCTACGGGATAAGGAAGCAGGTTATAAAGAGGTTGCGGATAAACACCAAAGAAAACGCATAAGAAGGCGGTAAGCCCCATACCGAGCACCATATTAACGGGTGGGTCTCCTACTTTTATATGTCCTCTTTCAGAAGCAGAAGTGTAATATGGGAATTTTAAACCCTCAAAAAGGTCGAGATAATGGAGGAAAACACCCACAGAAGCGAGTGTCAAGAGAAGCCATATTATATCCATGTATTCTGCTGCCGCTGCGAAAGTCATTGCTTTGCTGGTAAAACCGTTGAATAATGGAAACCCTGATATGGATAATGCACCCACTGTAAAGAAAATAAATGTCCAAGGCATGGCTTTGTGATATCTCTCCAGATCTGTGCACTTGCTTCTACCCGTTGCGAATAATATCGAACCCATTGCCATCCATAGCAAGCCCTTATAAAGGATATGGCAGAAAGCATGAGCAATAGCACCATTTAGTGCCAAAAACGTTCCTATTCCTATACCTGCTACCATGAATCCTACCTGGTTAATAATGCTATACGCCAGACTTCTTCTAATGTCATTTTCAAGCAATCCAAATATAATGCCGTATATCGCCATTATTGTCCCCAAATAAATCAGTGTTTCGCATCCAGTAAAACCTCTTATCAGGGTATAAACCGCGGATTTTGTGGTAAATGCACTTAAAAACACACCTCCAATCTTCGTCGCTTCCGGATATGCATCCGGCAACCAGGCATGCAGGGGTGGAACGGCAGCGTTTAATATAAAACCGAAGAAGATGAGATAAGAAGGCAAATATTCGATGCCTGAACCCCAACTGAAGGCATTGAAAGCGATTGAACCTGTGCTTGCCACATACACAATAATACCCGCCAGCAAGACAATACCACCAAAAAGATGCCAGATAACATATCTAAATCCCGCCTCATGTGCTTTCTCCGACCCTCGTCCACCGTGGAACCAGATGATAAGCATAGATGCAATCGCCATTAACTCCCAGAAGATATACATGGTGAAGAGGTCGCCAGCGAAAATTACTCCAATTGCACTCCCTACATATACGAATTGGGACATGTGTTCACTGCTACTTTTCTCATGCAGCGCGTAAACAATCATGCAGAATGCTGCTATCACAAATATGTAGCCAAATACCATGCTCAACTTGTCCACTCGCCCGAAGACAAGTTCGTATTCCAAAAATGGAATGTGCCAGACTGAATAGGGAAGTGTTCCGAAAGCACCTTTTGATATCGCTAAAAGGCTTATAAATGCTGCCGTAGGTGGCAAAAGCAAATATGCCTGTTTCCATCGGCCTTTAAAAAACGGGATCAGAAGAGCACCAAAGATGAATATAAATCCTGGATGCACCCACTCAATCATCCTATTTTCACCCCGCCACCCTTCTCTCCTCAGTCCTCACCGACTTTTTCCTCATAATAATCCTCTTCCTTCTTCAGCCAGTAACCCAATGCTTTGGCTACAAGAATTAGAATAGCGCAGGATAAAAAGCCGTACATAGCATTAAAGCCCGGTATCTCTTCCAACCAGACGGCGCTATGCGGATGAAGAAAAAGAAGAACGGATACCTCCGCTAAGGCCAATGCAAAAAGGCAAACATAAAACGCGTGAAATAGATCCTTCTTCGTTATCTTTGCCATCGCTTTAACCTTCCACCTTTCGCGGCATCCATGTGCCGGATCTCCCTATCTAAAAATAAATGTTTATGAACCAAAATATAAGAAAATAAGAGATGTAAAATAATCGAAATATTTATATAGCTTATTAAAATATTATAATGCAAAGCTGAGGGTGGCGGAAGGATAGAGAGTTAAAATGGGCATAAAAGAATTCGCAGGCAAAGTGATAGAGGACAAGCGAACATTAGCGCTGATAATAGTTCTGGCGATTTTATGGCGGACTTACATAAGCCTTGACGGGGAGATAGCCTTCTGGGAAAGCCTGTGCTCTGGTATTGCTCTCATCCTATTGGGTTGGCTTCTTTTTGCTTACTTCTTTGATCTGTCTGTAAAATTGAAGGGCTGGATAATTTCAAATCGGGTCTATCAGGGATTCACCGTTTGCTTATTCGTAATCAACGTTTTCGTTCTTCTTTACTACGGGCTGAGGTGGTATAGGTTATCGCTTGTAGAAACATATCTACCGCTGGATTTCCTCTTCCGG
>DATKWH010000100.1:0-7199 GCA_035529655.1 Bathyarchaeia archaeon | reverse complement strand
TAATCAAAATTCTCTAAAGAGTTTTTAGAGCTACTCTATCTGCAGAAGCATCACAGCACATAAGCGCGTAAAAATCACCAAAACCACAACCAGACCCCAAACCTTCACGCCTTTTTTCATTTTATCTTGAGTCGTCGTTAGTTTGTATGGCAAGATAGTACATATAAGCTCTTAATTTTTTTGTGTGTTATAATTATTTGCTAAATAAAAGAGTCAATCGTTTCACTTCCAAAAGCCAAAATTATCCCCTATAACGGGTAATTTACATCTTCTCAAGAATTACCATCAATTCCTCTTTGTTCAATCCCTGCCTATGCTTTTGGTCACCCCATAACTTCCTGTAAAAATAGAAATATTCGTAAAGCGAGGGTAAATCCCTGCAAAATACTACTTTATGGTTCTCAATAACCTGAACCTTCATGTATAGCGGAATCTCCTCAAATAGCCATGTATCATATCTTTTTCTCTTCACATCTATATTTGCATAAATTTTTCTCAAAACCGCTCTCATATCACCTGTATCTCTTATTTCCGGTGCAACTATGCAGAGATCCCAATCACTCCTTTCATCTGCTTGCTCTTTTGCGCTGGAGCCGAACAAAAGGACTGCGAGAATCCTTTCGTCCTCTGCAAGAAATGCGAAATCCGCTTCTATTCTCTCGCTTTCAGCCATTTCTTCACAGCAGCTTCAACAAATTACACTGTTACTTCCTTCCTATTCCACCTCCCGCAAATCCACTATCTCCGAGAGTTCGGGTCCCGTAGAGATCAACTTCACGGGAACTCGTGTGTCCCGTTCAACCTGAGCTACAAAATCTTTTACCTCTTTGCTCAACTCCTCGTACTCCTTCACACCTCTGCATGACGCGTCTAACCTGTCCACACCACTCAAGGCTATCATAGTCGCGCCATTTATCATCGCTGAGTAAGCAGCCATCTTTCCGTCCCATTCCCCTATTCGTCTTTTCCGTCTTGTAACCGTGCCATACTCCTCGATATGCAACGCAGTCGCTTTTTCTTCCGTCATCTGCGTTTCAAACGGACCTTCGCCCACTCTCGTTGGAAATGACTTGAATACAACGATGACTTCATCTACCCGTGTAGGACCCATACCCACATCAGCAGCCATCTGTGAGGCAGTCGTATCTTTAGAAGTAACGAATGGGTAAGTCCCGTAGAGCAAAGAAATGCCAAACCCTTGCGTGCCTTCTACCAGCACCCCCTTTCCACGGTCCAACGCCTCATTTATTTCCACCGGCACGTCACAAAGTAAATCCTGCAACTCCTTTACATCCTTCGCCTGCCTTGACTTCCTCAATACTCTCGCGGAATTCGCAGGACCGCATCCAGTGCCCGTGGAGCCAATTTTACCCTTTAAATGTGCATCACTCTTGTCCGCTTCTATATGCTCCAATTCTATAATGCCGCAACGCCGGTCCACGCCTACGCGTCCCTGCAGCCCAAAAGACTTTATTTCCCCTCTTAGCACTCGTGGGTCAACCAATACGCCGGCGCCGATAAGAAGCCGTGCTGATTTACATACCAATCCCGAAGAAACCATTCTCAATGCATATCTCGTCCCTTCTTCTATTACCGTATGCCCTGCATTGGGTCCTACTCCGCCCCGTGCTACTATCTCCGGCTTGTCATGCTTTGCAAGATACGCGATGATCTTCCCTTTACCCTCGTCACCAAAAAATCCCCCGACTAATATTGTTGATGGCATGTCTACCCATTTATTATGGTGTAACAAAAAGTTTTTTAATGTGGTAAAGGGAACTCGTGATTATGATGAAAAAGGAGATAATCGGTTACCAATTCGCAGAGCGGATCAAATCCGCGCTGATAATCGGCTCTAAGATGCTGCTGGTATTAGAAACACTGAAGGAAAATGAATTTGAGGGCGCGAAAAAAGTGATGTTCGCTTTCTTTGATGCCTTATACACCGAGACCGCATTAGCCTCGAACGCGACGGGAATGCAAGAATTCGCGCGGGGGGGAGAAACATTAAAGTCAGTGAAAAAAATGATAGAAGAGGGCGCTTTTTCGGAGGCGCATGCAACCCTCGGAAGTGCGGTATCGCACGCTACAACGGCTTGTGATAGAACTATGAGGGCGTTAATGGAAGAAGGGTTGATGTGATTGGTTAGTTATGTTAGAAGTAAAACTCCCGCACGTACTCCGGTTTCCTTGTTAATAGATCGCGAATACTTACGATCCCTACGAGCAAGCCATTTTCAACCACGGGCAGTCTCTTTATGCGCTTCCGTGCTGCGAGCTTGCACGCCTCATCCACAGATGCTTCGGGCTCGATGGTAGTCAGAGGAGATGTCATGATTTCTCTTGCTTTTACTTCACCTGCTCTTTTATTCTTCAGTAAAACCTTCAATGCTATGTCTCGTTCAGTAATTATTCCTGCGGGCGCACCTTCTTTTGTTACCACCACACTCCCTATTCCCAACTCTTCCATATCTTCCGCGATTTTTGTCACCAATGTTTCTTCATCTTCTACGATGATCGGACGACTCATTATATCCTTAACTTTCATTTTTGCTTCTTCACCTTTGTTTATTCACTATATCCTAACTAAAAATAAAAAGGAGGGACTTCTAACGTATCTCCATACCCATATCTATCTTGCATGCGCAGTCTAAGTTTCTGTAGTTGTTATCATTCCACGGGATAGAATTTATGTACACACGCTGGACTTCGCGTCAGGATGTTTCTGAGACTTATAATGCCTACGAGCTTATCATCTTCAATCACCGGCAGTCTTCTTATGCCCCCATCAGCCATAAGCTCGCATGCTTTCTCCAGCGATACGTCTGGCTCGATGGTAATCAAAGGAGAAGACATAATCTCTTTTGCTTTTACTTCACTCGGATTTCTCTTCGATACAAAAATTTTTAGTGCTATATCTCGGTCAGTAACAATTCCTACCGGTTTGCCCTCTTTTGTTATCACCACGCTTCCTATCCCCGCTAATTCCATATCCTTTGATAGTTTAGTGACCAGTGTCTCCTCATCTTCAGTAATGACTTTAGGTGTCATCACATCCCCAACCTCTAACATTTCGGTCACCATTTCTTCTTCACCATTATAATATTGAACTAAACACTCATAAATTTTTCGCTTTTTTCATTTGGCTCCTTGCAGTTGAAGAATTCAATACGCCAATAATATCCTCCTTAGCCAGGTCGAATATACGATGCTTCAATTCCTCAAACTGCGCCTCAACCTCGCCTTCCAGTTCGATTTCATCGCCGCCTTTAAAAACTGCCTCTTTCACCTTTTTCCCGATGATATCGTCTCTTTCCGGCTTTAATCGTATTATAAGCGAATCAGGTGGTAGGAATTTTGCGTATTCATCTAACGTTCCACTTTCTATACCCGCTATCAATCCATCTGCGTCGCCATCTGTAATGCCTATCATGCGGATACCAAACCTTTTCAGTATGTCACCGGCAATGCTCGTCGTATCGTCTCCTATAGTTACCGCAACTTCAACATCTGCATCCTTATCCTCAAGCTTTGGAAAAAGAGTTTCAACGGTGTAGAAAAAGCAAGCTATCTTCTTTTTCTTCCCCTTCTTTGACATTACGTCTCTTTCTACCCTTTTCGGTTTCGTCCTTCTGATCACACGGGCGGTCTTTATCATCTCTTTCTCCAGGTCCAACGGGGGTAGCTTCTCCAGGTTATGCTTTATCAACGTGCCACCCAAGACTTTTACCAGTTTGCCTTCTTTCGCGACCAACGTAACACTATTATTCCTGCTTTCATCCGAGACCGTGCCGATAATAACGCCATCCACAACGATCTTCTCCCCGGGATGCACACCCCTTATTTCCCTGTACACCAAATCCAAGTCTTTTCTGCATCGTGCTTCAAGCTTGTTAGGTTCTTTCTCCTTGAACTCACTGAGAGCGCCCATTATCTTCCCGTATATATTCTCATCTCCGGGCTTTACAAGCCATCGAATAACAACCTTGCTGCTGTATTCTAATTGCACAAATGAAAGATTCTCCTTTGCTCTACCCCTTTTTAAAAAATTCCTCAAAATGCCTTCACCCAGTATAAAACCGCTCTCTTCGGTCTTTGCATGGTTTACCAACAGGATAAAATTTATTCCTTGCTTTAAGAAATCGTCCACCACTTCAGAGGGTTTCATATCCTTGCTTATATCTATTACGTGCTGCATATCAGCGTCTATAACCGCTGTTTTACCAGATATTCCGCCCAAAGCTGCTTCTAACTCAAATCCTGCTTCCTTTAGCGTTTCTATCGCTTCTTCCGCTTCGCCTTCGTCTAATATCTCCGGTCCGTGAATGAGCAATCCTAAGGGTTTCATTAATAATTCTTTATCTATTAGTCTTACATTAAAACTTATTCTTTAGTTATTAGCCTTACTACGAATTTTTGGTATGGAAAAAAGTTGTGGAAATTGTTGCTATCAAGGATTCGACGGCATCCTACTTTTTCTCCAGAACCTCGAAAACCTCTCTTTATATCTTTATTTGTAGTGGCAAACATAAATTACAGAAACATGTCTGATAAAATAGAAAGCACAGAGGAACCGAAAAAACCTCTTTTAATAGTCAGCGAGAGCATGCGTAACGCTGACATGTATTATGCCACGCGTTTTCTCGCCGCAGACCCTTTTATTTATCTTCGCGTTCACCACGAGCTAAGAGACATTCTCATTGTGTCACAGATGGAGTATGAACGAGCAAAAAAAGAGTCAATTGTAAAAGAAGTTCGCTCTACACTTGATTACGGTTATGGCCTTAAAATGGAAGAGCTGATTATAAAAATCCTTCGGGAAGAACACGTAGAGACAATAGAAGTGCCAAGGTATTTTCATTTATATACCGCTGAGGAACTGAGGAAGAACGGCATAGAAGTGGTACCTGTGGATGAAATGGTATTGACGAAAGAGCGGGAGATAAAGGATGAACAGGAAATAACGTATATGAAGAATGCACAAAGAGCATGCGAGAAGGCAATGGCGCTCGCTCTAACAATTATAAAAAAATCTGCGGTGAACGGAAACGTTTTGATGGAAAACGGGGGAATTTTAACCGCTGAAAGAATAAGGGCATACATAGAGCACGCATTGATTGATGCTGGATGTACCTGTGACGGTGGAGAGCCGATAGTAGCGTGTGGGAAAAAGGCTGCCGACCCTCATTTCTCTGGCAGTGGTCCTATTTTCGCAAATGAACCTATCATCATAGATATTTTCCCGAGATTAAAGGTGGAACGATATTTTGCTGATATGACCAGAACCATTGTTAAAGGTGCGCCGGGAAAGGAAATAAAAGAGATGTACGAAGCGGTTCTGGAAGCGCAAAACGCTTCCTTAGCTCTTGTAAAGGAAGGAGTCACATGCAAAGAAGTACACAATTCTGTGTGCGATTTGTTCGAGGAGAGAGGTTACGAGACGCTGAGAAAAGGTGGCAAAAAGGGATTCATTCATTCCACCGGACATGGAGTCGGACTCACTGTGCATGAGAGCCCAAAGGTTGGGGACAATGATTACGAACTACGAAAAGGAAATGTGATTACCATAGAGCCCGGGTTGTATGACCCCGAAGTGGGGGGTGTCAGATTGGAGGATATGGTACTCGTGCTGAAGAACGGCTGTGAGAACCTGACGAGGTTAGAGAAGAAGCTCCCGGTATAAAAACCACGAGATTTCACGAGATTAACACAACACTTTTTCTTTTTCACAAAAAGAAAACCTGTGCTAAAAGAAAAACTAATAGGATGTTTTTAATCGAGATTTTTACCCGATGCAAAAAAGTTGTTGGTAAAGCTTTTCTTTTCAAGAAAAGGTTTGTGCTAGAAGAAAAAAAGTGTTTATTTCTGTAAACGCTTTCTTTTTAAAGAAAGGGTTTAAAGTAAAGAGCCGTGCTCATCTATCTCGCCCGCTTTTATCCTCGTAGAAGAGATTATCTTCCCATTAGCAGCTTTCATATGCTCCACCTTTACTATCTTTATAAGCTTCTTACCACGCTCTTTCCTGAGTTCGTTTATCTTCAACGCCACGTTATACGTTTCGGGCGATATAACAATATAATCAAAATCCTCATCCAAGGTAACGCCATATCGGTCGTTTAATTCTACTGTTCTCACGTTTACTCCATATTCTTTAAACATGTATCGTCTGATGTTCTCGGTCCTTGCGCTGTAAGGAAGAACCTCTCTACTCCTGCTGGCATGTGCCATCGTATCTGACGTCACGCCTATGACTATCTCGCCACCTTCACTCAGCTCGAACACCGTTCTCAATAATTTCTTATGCCCATCGTGCAGCGGGTCAAACGTGCCGCCTATTGCTACTTTCATCCTTCTCTACATTATCATACAGTTTGTGTTCAGTTTATTTTTTCTTTTTCTAACCTTCTACTATCATAATCTGGACTGTGTCCTAAACTTCATGACCTCTTTTGAACATCAACAATTCCTTCCAGGTCCAAATGTGATCTGGGATGCCCTCAGCCATGCACGGTGTCCTCTCGATGTTTCTGACACCCTTCTCGGTTTTTATCGTCAATGCAGAATTAACCCTGATCAGGTTGTTGTAGCACTGATACGCGTCTAAATGTTTGTCCAACATCTCCTTGCACTTGGAAAAACACAAACTTTTCCTGACCAGCCATCCTCGAAATGCCATGTCTCAAGGTTAGATCATAGCTCTCCACATAGACCGTGTCTATGCCCGCCTCATCTACTTCACCAAATATGACCATTCTGGTCTTACCGACTACCCTGCCCCTTTCCCTTTCCTTGATGAGCTGCCCGTAGTTAATCGTCTCAGCCTCGAAATTAGCCAGTATAGCAGTGATATACTAATCGTTGCAGCACTGATGAACGTAGCCTTCTCATCCTCTGTTGGCTTCTTGCCCCGTTTTCTTACCGTTTCCAGTAACTTATCTGCGGTGGCTTGTACCCTTTTACCGGTGCTGTGTGCCAGATGAAGTTTTGTATCTGCCTTCTTCGCTAGGTAGATCCAGCAGTCGCCATGTCTATCTCCGTCACCATCTCCCTCGTCAACTTTCTTTTGTTTTTTTTAACGAAGGACCACATCTCATCTACCTGGATTTCAGTAAGCCCAACATCTCTTATCAAAAAGTCCGTCACTTCCCGTGCGTGTCGTGCTAAGTCTTCTACGACAGCTGATACCGTGTCGCGATGGA
>DATKWH010000099.1:0-4926 GCA_035529655.1 Bathyarchaeia archaeon | reverse complement strand
AGAAATAGGAAAAGATGAATTTGAAGAAGGAGTGGTAAAAGCAAAGGAGTATATCAGAGAAGGGGATATATTTCAGGTGGTTCTTTCAAGAAGGCTTGAATCGAGCTATAGTGGCGACCCGTTATCTTTTTACAAGACTCTGCGATCAATAAATCCTTCTCCGTACATGTTCTATCTGGACTTTGACAACATAGTTGTAGGGTCGTCTCCGGAAATGCTTGTACGGCTAAGAGATAGCATACTAACGCTGAGGCCGCTTGCCGGGACGAGGAAGAGGGGAAGAACGAGAGAGGAGGATGAACTACTAAAGGTGAATATGTTACTCGATGAAAAAGAGAGGGCTGAGCATATAATGCTTGTAGACCTTGGTAGGAATGACCTTGGGCGGGTTGCTCAGTCAGGAAGCGTTGAAGTAACAGAACTGATGAATGTAGAGAGGTATTCCCATGTCCAACACATTGTCTCAAATATAAGCGCAGAATTGGACGAAGGCAAGGATGCGTTTGACGTTTTTCGTAGCTCTTTTCCCGCAGGCACTGTCACGGGAGCACCGAAAATACGTGCGATGGAGATAATAGAAGAAACGGAGAAGAGCAGAAGAGGCATATATGCTGGGGGGGTTGGTTATTTCGACTTCTCGGGCAATCTCGATTTTGCAATCACGATCAGAACAATGTTCACGGTTGGTAAGAAGGCGTATTTCCAGGCAGGTTCGGGTATAGTGGCAGATTCAGTTCCAGAGATGGAATTTTTAGAGACTGAGAACAAATTGCGTGCTTTAGTAACTACTGCGGAAAATGAAAGTGCTTGTGATAGATAACTACGATTCCTTCGTATACAATCTCGTGCAATATGTTAGAGAACTTGGTGCGGAGGTAGTAGTGCGGAGGAATGATGTAGGGATAGAGGAACTCAAGAAGATCAAAGCAGACAGGGTCATCATTTCCCCAGGACCCGGAAGACCGGAGAGCGCCGGAGTTTCTGAAGAAGTAGTGAAAGAGCTTAGGTGTCCTATTCTCGGGGTTTGTTTAGGACACCAAGTAATAGGACATGTTTTCGGTGCCAGGATAGGCTACGCACGGAGATTAATGCACGGAAAAGTTTCAGAGATACATCACGATTCCAAAGGGCTATTAAAAGGAGTGAAGAATCCCTTTCACGCAACGCGGTATCACTCACTTGTGGTTTGTGAAACGGATCTCCCATCTTGCTTACAAATTTCCGCACGAGCAGAAGATGGCGAAATAATGGGAATACGGCATAGAACGTTGCCAATAGAAGGAGTTCAGTTTCATCCAGAATCCATACTGACCGGAGAAGGGAGAAAGATAATAGAGAACTTTTTGAGGAAATGATAAAAGAAGCGATCTCGAAAGTAGTGGAGAGAAAAGACCTCGAACCGGGGGAAGCGAGGCTTGTGATGGAGGAAATAATGAGTGGCAGAGCGACAAGTGTACAAATAGCAGCCTTCTTGACTGGACTGAGGATGAAAGGTGAGACCGTTGAAGAGATTGTTTCGTTTGTTCATGCGATGCTTCAGTATGCATCCATCATTTCTCCGAAAGTTGATAGAGTAATGGTAGACACCTGTGGAACTGGTGGTGATAGGATAAAAACCTTTAATATAAGCACCGTTTCAGCTTTTGTCTCTGCTGGTGCTGGTATTGTAGTTGCAAAGCATGGGAACAGAGCAGTTTCGTCAAAAGCAGGTTCTGCAGATGTTCTGGAAGCACTTGGTCTTAATGTGATGCTTGAGCCAGAGAGGGTGTGCGAGTGTATAGAAAAAGTAGGAATAGGCTTTATGTTTGCGCCGGTATTCCATCCGGCAATGAAATATGCGTTAGGACCGAGAAGGGAGATAGGGATACGAACGGTATTCAACATCCTTGGCCCGCTGGCAAATCCTGCGAAGGTGAAAGCGCAAGTGATAGGGGTTTATGATGTTTCGCTTGTAGAAAAAATTGCGGAGGTGTTAGCAGGTCTTGGCGTGCGGCATGCAATAGTCGCTCACGGATTGGACGGCCTGGATGAAATCTCGCCAATTGGTGAGACGAAAATCGCAGAACTCAAAGACGGAGTGATAACAACGTACAACATATCTCCAGAGGCTTTTGGGCTGGAAAGGGCGAAGGTAAGGGAGATAGAGGGTGGAGATGCAGACGAGAATGCGAAAATTGCAATTGAAATCTTGAAAGGTCGTAAAGGAGCGAGGAGAAATGCCGTTTTGATGAATGCTGCAGCAGCACTGGTCGTTGGGGGACTTGCAGAAAACTTAAAAGATGGTTTTGGGCTCGCTTCTCTTTCAATAGATTCGGGAGAGGCATACAGAAAACTTGAGGATTTAGTTCGATTTACAGGAGGTCCGTCAAGACTTGAACGATTTGATAGATAAGATAGTCAAGGACACGAAGATAGGAGTTGATAGAAGGAGAAAGGATAAAATCCCAGAAAGAACAAGTAGTATTCTCAGTTTATCAAGAGCAATTAAAATACCACATAAGTCAATAATAGCAGAGATAAAGCCTCGGTCCCCGAGGGATGGCGACCTTATAGGAAACAGAGAGGTTTTATCATTAGCAGGTGAATATGAGGAAGGCGGTGCAGCGGCACTATCTGTTCTCACTTCTCCCTATTTTGGAGGGGAGGTTGAAAATGTGTCAATAGTGAAGGAGAGAGCAAGTATTCCTGTGTTGTATAAGGATTTTGTTGTGGATGAATACCAAGTCAGGGAGGCGTTTGGATACGGTGCAGATGCGATATTGTTCATCGAAGGGATATCGCCAGTGGAAAAGCTTCTGGATGTTGTGGCTGATTTAGGTCTTGAGGCGGTGGTTGAATGCCACTCGGTGGGAGAGATAGAAAAAGCAGTAAATGCGGGGGCGGAACTCATCGGAATTAATAATCGGAACCTCAGGACGTTTACCGTGGACATCGAAACAACCGCAAGACTTTCGGAGTATGTGTCAGAGGATACGATACTGATAAGTGAGTCAGGGGTTAAGACACCGGCAGATGCGAGTTATTTATTTGAATGCGGCGCTGATGCGCTACTCATCGGAACTGCATTGATGAGGTCGGAGAATCCAAAGGAGTTTATACTGGCATGTCTGACGTAGTGAAGGTAAAGATCTGCGGAATTACGAACAAGGAAGATGCTCATTTTGTTGCAGATAGCGGTGTGGATATGCTGGGTATGATAGTGGACGTGCCGGTTGAAACGCCGCGGAAAATAAGCATAGACAAAGCGGAAGAGATCTCAAAAGAGATAGATGATGATATAAATATCGTGGTAGTTCTCTGCCCGCGTTCTGTGGGAGAAGTGGAAACAGTGGTTAGAAGGATTGACCCATTTGGCGTGCAGTTGCACGGCTTTGAATCGAATGAGTTTTTGAGGTCCGTCCGCGACGCACTTCCTGATGTGAAATTGATAAAAACCGTGCATGTGGATGAACATGGCACGATTCATGGTGTAATGCCAGAAGAGGACTATGTGGATTTTATACTTCTTGATACTTTTTCTGCTAAGATTGGGGGAACTGGTAAAAAGCACAGTTGGGATAAAAGCAGGGCGATCGTGAAACATAGCACGATCCCTGTGATTCTATCAGGAGGTTTAACACCCGAGAATGTGAAAGAAGCGATAAAAGAGGTTCATCCTTATGGTGTGGACGTTGCAAGCGGCGTGGAATCTTCAGGTGGGCGGAAAAGCAAAGAGAAGGTTTTCAAATTCGTGAGGAATGCAAAATGTATATAGGGAAATATCCAAAAGCAGGTAAATTTGGTGAATATGGAGGACAATTCGTTCCTGAGGTTTTAATGCACGCGCTGAATGAGCTTGAAGAGGCTTATCTCCGCTACGGGAAAGATGAACAATTCAAAGAAGAATTGGACTCTTATTTGAGTACTTTTGCCGGTAGACCAACTCCTCTTTACTTCTGTTCCAGGCTTTCTGATCTACTGGGCACCAATTTATACCTCAAGCGGGAAGACCTCGTTCACGGCGGTGCCCATAAGTTGAATAATGCGATTGGTCAAGCGTTGTTAGCAAAGAGGATGGGCAAGAGAAGGCTAATTGCGGAAACGGGAGCAGGACAACACGGATTGGCGACTGCGATTGTAGGTGCTTTGTTCGGCTTGCAAACGGAGATTTACATGGGTGAGGAGGACATAGAACGGCAGCGGTTGAACGTTTTCCGGATGAAATTGATGGGTGCGGAGGTTCATCCGGTTGGCAGCGGTTCAAAAACACTCAAGGACGCGATAAATGAAGCTATCAGAGACTGGGTAACAAATGTGCAGGAGACGCATTATCTTTTAGGCTCTGTCGTGGGCCCGCATCCATATCCAATGATGGTGCGGGATTTTCAGCGTGTTATCGGGCTTGAGGCAAAGGGGCAGATGTTAGAAGCTGAAGGGAGGCTACCGGATGCACTCGTTGCATGTGTCGGAGGCGGGAGCAACAGTATAGGGATGTTCTACGATTTCCTTGACGATGAAGACGTGGCGTTATACGGTGTGGAGGCAGGAGGTGAAGGCATTGCGTCCAATAGACATTCCGCAACTCTCTGTGCCGGTACAAAGGGCGTATTACATGGTACTTACAGTTATCTGTTACAGGACGAAGATGGCCAGATACTCCCAACGCACAGCGTCGCACCAGGGCTTGATTATTCTGGAGTCGGACCCGAGCATGCATTTTTGAAGGATATGGGTCGTGTAACCTATGATATTGTGACCGATGTGGAGACTCTGCACGCATTCGAACTTTTATGTAAGTACGAAGGGATATTGCCGGCACTCGAGTCGGCACACGCATTAGCATACGTGAAGCGATTAGCGGATGAGAAAAGAATAGGTAAGGAAGATCGTGTTGTGGTATGCCTATCGGGAAGGGGAGATAAGGATGTAGAGATAATAGAGAGGGCA
>DATKWH010000098.1:0-28658 GCA_035529655.1 Bathyarchaeia archaeon | reverse complement strand
CTCGTGGATTCTTGAACCCTGCCGAGTACAACCCTCGTGCGATCACCCGGCCAACACCCTTTATGGTTATCAGGCTAAGCAATTCCGGTCTCACACCGTGCTTAATCCGGTCATGTAACGCACGTAGTCGCACATACATTTTCTCATCCTGAAGATACTCCGCTATTCTCGAGCTGGCATAAGCCATCCAGCCCTGAGTATAAATATTGTTGTGAATCTCGCCTGGATATGCGCCAAACCTGTCCTTCATCTCGAAGTACGTGAGTTCATCTATCCACGCTTGTGTGACGATAGCACTACCCAGCGCATGTGCACCGCTATAAACCCATTCAAGATTCTCACTCAGACTCGTTGCTATTTCAAATGCGTCCTTCACATTCAGAGAAACAATTTCTTCGCATTTGCATAAGAGGAGCAATAGGTCGAAATCCGATATGGTTACGCGTCCTGTATTCTCCATCTCGCGTAAAACCCGTATGCCATCTCTCAGTTCCAGTGCAGAACTCGTGGATAAATATAGCCGTGAGGATAGCGTTCCGAATGGTGTAGCTCGTATTATGCCCCCATCCAGTTCGATAAAGCCTTTTTTCTCAAGGTCTACCAGTATCTCATCCAGTTCCTCTCTCACAAATTCCATGTTGTCAGTATTTTGGTACGCATAAAAGGTGCTGTTAAGAAAATCGTGGATCTGCTCCATACGATGTGCACCACCGACAATAGTTGCAAGAATCTGTTCTGTCATCGTTTCTGCCGAAAACCGCGATTCGATACGCTCTAATTCGCCCTGGATATAAATGCTCTGTATTTCCTCGAACGAGTCTTCATTTCTTGCTACTATTATTCCCGTTCCATAATCATCGTGCTCAGGCCGACCGGCACGCCCAAACACCTGCTTTACCCAGAATAACGGCATCGGCTCGATTCCTCTACCAAATGTGAAGAACTTATAGTTCCTGATTAAAACCACTTTTGCAGGTAAAGAGACTCCCATTGCTAATGTGGGTGTGCAACATATCACTTTCAATATTCGGTTCCGAAAGCTGTCTTCGATAGCTCTTCTCTGCTCCGGGTGCAGCCACGAATTATGATAAGCAACCCCGCATCGAACTATCTCCGCAAGATCGTCCACACCAATGTCCACCTTCTCTGCGAGCGCATTCAACCCTTCGCGCTCCATCCTTAACTGTGCTGCGATTTTACGTGCAAAGGATGCCGCACCTCGTTTCGTATTGACAAAGACAAGAACTTGTGAACCTCTTTTTATCTCCGCGATCACGCGCTCGATTATTTCACGATCGTCCTTTGCCAGAAATACCTCCTCTTTTAAAGGCACCGGTCGCCAATCCGACTGTATTACGCATGCATGCAGCCAATTTCCAAACTCATCAACGTTTGCTATAGTTGCAGATAACGCGATGACCCGTGCCGAAGGATTGGAACTCATGAACCGTGCCATTGCGCCTTCTAATCGAGGACCTCTCTTCGCCTCGCCCAGCACATGCACCTCATCAACAATCACAACTGAAATCTTTCTTAACCAGGACGGCTTCAACCGTGTGAGCGAATCCAGCTTTTCCAACGTGAGAATTGTTATGTCGTATCGTTCGAGGTATCGTGAAGAGCTTTCATAATCGCCGGTTGATATCCCCACTTTCGCAACAGCGCCATATTTCTCCTTAAAATTCTGATATTTCTCGTATGCTAATGCATTCAGGGGCACGACATAAAGGCATTTTCCCGAAGCGTTTAAAATTGATTTTAACATTGTCAACTCTGCTAAAAGCGTTTTCCCACTTGCCGTGGGAGTGGCTATAACGAAATTTTTGTTCGTATCGAGCAAGCCTGCCTTTATCGCCTCTTCCTGCGGAGGATATAACTCTTTTACCGCACTATTGCCGAAAATAGCCCCCATTTCTCTTTCTAAGTTCAAGTCCGATATTTTCATTTCCTCTCCAATACTAACAAACACATCCTTTTCTATCTCGTGCGCTTAGCCTGAAGTTTCTGAACGATAAACTATATATTACTCTAAACATTTCTTTTCAAAGAGATAAGGTTTCTCGCAAAAAGGACGAAAGATGGCAAGGAAGCAGAAGAGAAAGAAGGGGAAAAAGACGAAATCCGCAGGCAGGTTCGGCGCGAGATACGGGAGAAGAATAAGAAAAGCAATTACTGCAATAGAAGAGCGGACGCAAGCAGCGCATACGTGCCCAAAATGTGAACGAGAGTCAGTGAAGAGAATAGGTACGGGGATATGGAAATGCGCAAAATGCGGCTACACGTTCACCGGTGGAACCTATGTCCCTCATACACCGCTGGGAATAACCGCACAGAGGACAATTAATAGGATTATAGAACGAGGTGTTGATGTGGGCATGGGAAACGAGAAAAAGACGGAAGCGGAAGGTGCGGTCAAGGTAGGAGGAGAATAAGCACGTATGGGGTACTATTGCTTGCGGTGCAAAAGGCCGGTGGAAATACACGAAAACGGATACCATGGAGTCCGATGTCCCTACTGCGGATATAGAGCGTTGGAAAAGGAGAGACCAACCGTAGTATTGAAGAAAGTAAAAGCTATTTGAAAACAAGCATTTCTGGGTTAGCCCCGTTTAAACGTTTTGTGATTAAACTTTTCTAACAGAAACTCGTTTGAAATGATGATCAGAGCAGAATTTGAGTTTAAAGATGATGAAGAGATAGTAAAAACGATATACGAGTCTATAAAAGAGGAGAGAGAGGAAGTAATAGATACGAAACGCTCCTTTGTTGACCTTGCACTTAACGGGAACACATTAAGTGTGTATATGAGTGGTGACGATATAATAAGACTGAGAGCAGTGGCGAATACATGGCTTCGATTGTTAAAAGTAGCGGATGAAATGGTGCACGTGGTGAAAGGATGCGACACGCATGGTTTCTGAGCGGGATACCGGCATTGGTATTTCTACTGCTGAGCATACTCATTCTTTTAGGCATAGTATGGCTGATAATCAAATTATTGCCGTATATCATCATATCGCTGGGCATTTTGATTTTGGTTCTGGTTTTAGTGTATTTCCTATGGAGGGTGTTTAGCTGAGTATTTTTGAGAGTGGGAAGTCGTTCCATTTTCTGAAGAAAGTTTTTTCTTTTATTGGATACTCCTATCTTCTGAAGAGACGGTTTTATGAAGGAATCAATGAGCAGTGTGGACGTAGCAGCTATCGTTACTGAGCTACAGGAGCTTGTGGGTGCACGACTCGTAAAAGCCTATCAACCGGGTAAAGAAGAGATACGGCTGAAACTGCATCAAAAAGAGATAGGCTCGCTTGATTTGATTATCGAAGCAGGGAGAAGAATTCATCTCACCAAATATAAGAGGCCGTCACCTCGAATGCCTTCTAACTTCTCTATGTACATCAGAAAACATCTCAGCGGCGGTCGGATTGCGCAAATCCAGCAGCTTGAGTTTGACCGGATAGTGGAGATAACGGTAGAACGGTGGGACAAACAACTCAGGTTGATCGCCGAGTTGCTGCCGCGTGGAAATCTCGTGCTCATTGATGAAAATGGAGATATTATGCTGCCCTTGAGAAGAAAGAGCTTTGCGACACGGGAGCTAAAGGTACGGAAGAAATATGAGCGCCCTCCATCGCGAGAAAATCCTTTGGCAATAAACGAGCTTGAATTCGAGAATCTATGCAAATCCGCTGCTCAGGATAAAGATATTGTAAGGGTTCTTGCGTCTGAGTTGAGTTTAGGGGGATTGTATGCGGAAGAAGTATGTGAAATAGCCGGGGTTGCTAAGAATAAGCAGGCTAACGAACTCACAGAAACAGAAATAAAAGCCCTTCATGAAGCATTACGAACTCTTTTCGAGCCGATACTTACACATGATAAATCCGAGTTGAAACCGCACATCGTCCTCGAAGTTCAAGAGAAGCTGGATGTGCTTCCGTTTGAGCTGAACGCATACAAAGCCAAAGAAAAAGAGTTTTTTGCCTCGTTTAATGACGCTGCTGACGAGTTCTTCACCTCGCAAATAGCAGAAGCGGTTGAAGAGCAGGCAAAGACTGAACACGAGAAGGGAATCAGCAAGTACGAACGAGTTCTGAACGAGCAGCTCGAGGCGTTTCAGAAATTCGAACGAAAAGAGGCGGAATGGATAAAAAAAGGCGAGTTAATCTACGCACGGTATGTTGAGATAGAAGCAATACTGAAGGAAATGCCCAAAAAACGAAAATTGGTTACGGTGACACTGCCCAACTCTGATCTCCCTCTTGAGATTGACACCACGGCTTCGTTACATAAGAATGCGAGTGCGTATTATGAGCAAGCAAAAGTGTTCAGGAAGAAACGAGAAGGCGTCGAGCGTGCGATCGCGGAGACGAAGGAGCGGATAAGAACGGAGAAGGAGCGAGAATTAGAAATAAAGGAAGAACTCATCCCGGAGAAGAAAGAGGTCAGGCGAGTAAAAGAGGAGTGGTATGAGAAGTTCAGATGGTTTGAGACCTCAGATGGCTTTCTTGTTATCGGTGGCAAAGACGCAACGACCAATGAGATACTGGTGAAGAAGTATATGGATCCCAAGGATCTGTTTTGCCATACGCAGGCGGAGGGTGCGCCCGTTGTGATTGCGAAGACCGCTGGGAAAGAAATCTCCGAAGATAGCCTAAAGGAAATCGCACAATTTGCCACTTCGTATTCCAATCTCTGGAAATACGGGTTCTACGAGGGTGAATGTTATTGCGTTACAGGCGAGCAGGTGAGTAAGACGCCGCCGTCGGGTGAGTACATCAAGAAAGGAGCGTTCATGGTTCGTGGTAAACGGAAGTATTTCAAAGCGGCGTTAGGGCTGTGTATCGGGATCAAGCAGAATAAATTAGTCGCCTGTCCTCCGACCGAAGCGCAAAAAAAACAACAGGAGATGTACGTAGAGCTCGCGCCGGAGGGTGATCTGGAGAAGAACGAGCTGGCTAAAGAGATTGTGAAATTCTTTGTCGAGCACGCGAAAGAGGAACGAAAGGAAGAGATGAAAAGGATAGCGCAGTATGAGAAAGTGCTACGATATTTGCCACCGGGGAAGTCGAGGATAAAAGGGAGTTATCCACAGAGTTGAGAGTTCAAAGATAAATGTAAATATTAAACAGTTAACCGTTGATTTTTGAGTTATACTATTGGACTGAAGGTGGTATCTTATTGATATAAGTACTCTTCTTGCTTCTTTCCCAACATGAATAACACATTTTAAAATACCCTTATTACTTTATGCTCAGCCTTCGGAACCTCCAACGTGAGCTTTTTTCTAGATTCCGAAAGCAATTTCTTAGTTACTATATCCATATCAGGCATCTTTCTTAGATCTTTTACTTTGTTGGAGTATGCCCTCTTCTTTTTTCTCATTTATATCTTATTCTTCTCCACATTTTTCAAGGATCTGATAAAACTCTACTATTTGTTTTAAGTTATCTCCTGCTGTTTTGAGCATTCCTATATTTGAAAATATCTCGCCACGAACAGGCAATTCCTCCATTTTAACACAATAAATGCCTTCATTATTTAAAACTTCTATGATCTTATTGTACGTCCTTATACAGTCGTTACATTTCATAAGTTTTCTCTCATTTTCTCTCATGATCTGGAACATCACTTCTCCTATTGATCCCATACCTACTCGTATTTCTTCTTCCTCTATATCCCTAAGAGCTTTCTTTACGGTTGGTAAGTTGAGTTTTGCAGTATCCGCATGCCTAATTAACATCTCTTTTCTGATCTGGGTTCCCAATCTTCTTGCAAGCAATACAGATTCCCTCCTCTCCACCTCTGCTTCAGATTTTTTTACTTTTGTAGGTATCTTCGTGTTTTTATTCTTATCCGTCTCACTTATTTGAGATTCCTGTATCCCTAATATGCCCGAAGTTTTACCTGTATTATGAGTGATAATCCTTTCAAGATAATCATTCCATTGTTTGAGTAAAAACTCTTGGGAGCTTTTTTCCTCGTATAGTATTTCAATATCATCCAAAACTCCTGCCGTCCAATCAGAAGTTCCCAGATTACCAGCACGGACACCATACAATTTTGTATTGCCCATATCAAAAAACTCTCCTAATATTCGGGTCTCTTCAGAATCTATCTGCAATTTATCCCTGAGTTCCTGCGCTGTTACTCCTTCAATATCTTGGTTTTCAGCAAACTTTTCTCTTAAGTAATCAAGATAGGAAATAATCAATTTAATGCTTGCCCCCTCAAATCCCTCACCGGCGTAAACCCCTTCAGTCGTGAGTCTGTAATATTCTTCCGCCGGGTTGTTCTTGTTGTAATGCCTGACAAATATGGGATCCAGATCGGCGATAAGCTTCCCAACAATTGAACGTCTATCTTTGCGGAAGGGTCTTCCTTTAGGCCACTCTTTGGTTTTTAAAAAATGCTCCCAAATCTCTCTTAATATCTCAATTTGGTTTTCGGGAATCTTACTTATGAGTTCATCAATTTTAGGGGCGTTATCTTTTCCCATATCAATACTTGAAGCCGCTGGACATTTATAAACTTTCCCCCCTATCGCACCGTCCGCACGTCTATCGTTTGTGTTGTCACAACCCGCCGCACACCTCGCAGACCGGGTGCCCAAGCAGGAGTTTCGAATCCGAACTCCGATACTCAACTCAGTGGTATCCAGAAGCTCTATTTGTGGCGCTATCGGCGTACCATTTTGGGTATGAAGTTCGCCATGTCGCGCGATGCCGTGGCACCCTCGAAGCGTATGTTTAAATAGTGGGAAACAAATTATTCTCTGATGAGTAATGTCTGACCATGTTTTAATTTTTACGTACTTCGCGTTTCTTTTAGGGATTGGTGTCATTGTTGCTAACGTATTGAAAAAAGCCAGATTTCCCGACATTTTTTTCTTGCTGCTTGTTGGGTTCGTACTGGGCCCAACTATTTGGACACACCCTACCATATTAGCGTATATTAATGTTGCTCCAATCGACGTTTCGGTAATGGGGGTGGTGCCGGACTTCTTGAGGACACTGGCACTAATAATGGTGGTGTTCACCGGTTCGTTCAACTTGAACTTCCAGGTTTTCAAGCGGTTCTCAGGAATCTCCACTAATCTTGCTCTTATTGGCGTTATTTTTAACACGATCCTTTTTGGTCTTGTAGCCAAAATTATTTTTAACTTAGACTTAGTTCCCGCCTTCCTCTTAGGGTCTGTCTTAAGCGGGACCTCGTCAGAAGTTGTCTTCGCTTTAAAAGATACGCTCAAAAAGCGGGAAGATGTGCTAACGATACTGAAAGTGGAATCAATTTTTAACACTCCCCTGTGCTTACTATTACCAATAATCTTCCTCGACTTATTCAATCTCGCTCCTGGCGCAGTGATCGAGCCTTACAAATACTTAACACAGTTCTGGCAACTGGTAGCTGCGGGAATCGGGACTGGCCTCTTACTTGGCATCGCGATGAGTAAGCTGATAGGGAAAATGATTAAGGAACTTTCCCCCTTACTTATATTTTCTTTAGCACTTGTTACGTATGCTGTTGCGGAGAATGTTGGTGGTTCGGGCATGCTCGCCGTCGCTATCTGTGGGCTCGTTATTGGTAACCGGATTTTCCCGTTTAAAGAGGAAGTCACTCAATTCGGGGACGCGTTATCAGAAATGCTCAGGATATCTGTTTTTACGCTCCTCGGTGCGCAGGTACTGTTACTACTCGAGCCAAAACTATTATTCCTTGAGATCATATTCGCCCTGATAGTACTCGCTTCTCGACCGATATTCGTGATGCCTCTACTGGGGCAGCTGCGCTCTACTTTGGATGATCGTAGTCAAGTAATCGTAAGCTCTGTTGCTCCGCGCGGAATCGCAGCAGCAGCTATGGCGCCACTCGTCGCGAGTGTTATTGGTAACGACTTAATTATCAATATCGTGTTCATAGTGGTACTCTTATCAGTACTATTCAGCACTACAATTACCGCCATAGCGGGTAAAAAGGAGCCAGAGGAAAAAGAAAGAAAAGAAGCTGAGGAAGCAGGTGCTGGGAAAGAGGTTGAAGAAGATTTTAAAGAAGAAGTGGTAAATACAAAAGATCCCGAGCTGCTTTTAAAGAACGGTGATTAATTAACGTCTATAAAAGAGGTTGTCACGTGATAGGTGCTTCCCCTCGTTGCGATTATTATAATTCATATCATGCAGTGTATAGCACATTAATCTGAAGCAGACGTAACTGACCGTACCTTTTGCTTTATAGAACCTTTTTTATCCCTTCGTTCGTCTATCGTTAACGTTGTAACGACTCTTTCAGCGCCTTGCGCGAAAACCGATTCATGCACCGCTTCGAACGCTTTTAAAATTAACGAGATGTCTTCTGCCTCAAATATCGTGCCCATGGCTGTAAGTTCCGGTTTTAATCCTAATTTCCTCAGCTCATCAACTGCCTTTGCCACGTACCTGCTCACACTTGGCGTTTGTGTTCCTATGGGCACAACTGTGATTTCTGCGATTATCATTTTCTCTATCAATTTCCGATCTATGTGGATGGTATAAATACCCTCAATGGTATTTCACTTCAGTTTGCATGCAAGTACGATCTCAACCGGCAATCCTAACAGGGCCATCAGGGGTTTACTGGAATCAGGGTGATAAGAGCACACAAAAATGGAAAATATGAGGATAATCCTATCAAATCGAAAGATAAATTTGAAATGAACGTCAGAGAAGGTGCTGTCTTGGCCAAAATTTATAAGTTATGAACGAAGCAAGCCATTTATACTATGCGGGTTTTGTAAACCCTATCACCGGTCTTAAATGAAAACGGCTACCAGTTTCGACATGCAGCCTTGCGGAGTCGCTTCTGCCACGGATAAGACCTTTAGCCAGAAGAAAGGAACAATGGCTAATTTTCCCTTACGCTTATCTTCCTTTGGCTTAAGTTCATGTAACTGGAAGATGAGGATATATTTAGATACTACCTCTTTATAACCTCTAACGAAGTGAGAGTAAAAAATGAAAAAGTACGATGTCATCGTTGTCGGCGCAGGGATAAGTGGGGTCCTGGCAGCGCTGACACTGTCAAAGCACGGTAAGAGCGTCCTGGTACTTGAAAAGATGCAGTACGTTGGCGGGAATTGCAACAGTTATACGGTAGACGGTTTTCAGGTTGATACAGGACCACACTCAATTACGAGTCTTGCGGAAGGTCCTTTAAAGCGGCTTATGGCTACTTATTTTGATTATATACCTGTGTTTGAAGATCACGGGTATTACTATGCAAGAACAGAGACCGATTTTGTCAAGATACCATCGAATCTAAAGGAATTTGTGACGTTCGAGGTACTTCCGAAGAAGGATAGACTCGTTCTGACACCGGCTATCACCAAAGTGCTTACGCTCTCTACTTTTGGCATAGACCTCTCAAAACAGTCGGTGTACGACTTGCTGCCGCGCACACTCTCAAAAGATACGTATGATTTTGTCAATGCAATCTCATACTTTTTGTCGGGCAAGTCGATGAAAGAGATGTCTACCCACAGGATCCTGACAGGCAGCAACTTTATCAGGGACAGCGTCACGCAGGAGCAGTTTGAAACCATAATTGCGAAAATCGAAAAGCCACCGCAGACTGAATCCATACTTCAATCCATATTACCTTCCAACCGTCATGCATCCCTCAGGGCAAGATTAAACAGCTCATTTGCACCCTCAATCCCGCTTAAAAATGTTTCCAGCCCGCTTACATCCATTGGCAGGCTTGCAACAAACATGGTTGCCCATTCGCATGGATACCCACGCAAGGGGCTCAAATCGGTGCTCAATGCAGTTCTCTACTCGCTCCCCAAAACGGTTGGAATTAAGACCGAAAGCGAGGTAAAACGAATTCTTGTCGAGGAGGGCAGGGTGGTGGGTGTCGAGGCAGATGAAATCTACTACGCTGATATGGTTATCTACACCGGCTTTGCAAAGAATCTGCCTTCTGTCGCTGATGACCTTCCAAAGTCGTATGTAGAAGACCTGAATGGAATCGCTCAGGCTAAGAGCCTTACCATCTGGTTGGGTCTGGAGAAGAAACTGGATGACTTTAACTATATTGGTTCTGAAGTATGGTTTAGAGATAATCCGTATTGGGCAATGCCAATCAGCAATTACGACTCATCACTTGCGCCAAAGGATAAGCAGCTCGTGGGATTTGCGTTTGTGATTGATGAGAACAAATCCGTACAATCAGAGACGAAGAAGGCATACGAAACGATCTACCGCGCTATCCCGAATATCGAAAAGCACGTTGAGCTGCAGCATGAACAGATTACGATACCGGAAAAAGCGGCAGTTACGATTGACGGAAAAATCGCAGATATTCGCACGCCTATCAAGAACCTGTATCTTGCAGGTACGGATACTGATAGTCGGAGCATGGGTATAACTCGCGCCGCATTCTCGGTCGTGGAGATGCTGAGGGTATTGAATGAAGACTGGAATCTGCATCAATGACGAGGCTGCCTCACAATTGTTTTTGGCACCAAAATCACAATTACTCCATAGCGGTACGATGTTACCCTGCTTTGTCTATATTTTTTAACCAGAAGCCACTGACCGCACCTTTTGCCTTATAGAACCTTCTTTATCCCTTCGTTCGTCTATCGTTAACGTTGTAACGACTCTTTCAGCGCCTTGCGCGAAAACCGATTCATGCACCGCTTCGAACGCTTCTAAAATCAGCGAGATATCTTCTGCCTCAAATATCGTGCCCATTGCTGTTACTTCAGGGTTCAAGCCTAATTTCCTCAGCTCATCAACTGCCTTTGCCACGTATTTACTTACGCTTGGCGTTTCAGTTCCTATAGGGACTACCGTAATTCCGGCGATTATCATCTTGAATCTCACTTCATGATATGTATTTGCTGATTAATAGAACTATGTTTCTTATCTATTTTATATTTATATTTCGCAATCATATTTATATATGAGAGAAGAGAAAAAATGCGAGGCACCAATAAGAAAAACTACCTTTTAATTTTTGCTATCATCGATCTGCTTGCACTGTTAGCAACTTTTATTTTAACAAAATACATCTTTGTAATTCTTCTTTTGCTGAACATTATGTTAATCACAATTGTTATCCCTGTGTTGTATTTCCAACTTCTTACGAAGGGGATGATCACCCCAAAAGAGTATTACATGTCTATCGTTGAGAAGGAATACCAGTATTTGGATAACAACCTTCTAACCTTAATGTTTGAACTGCGGATAGAAAACCTAAGGAAATTTTATATTTTCATATCTTGCTTTTTTGCTGGCATTCACTTTGACAATTGCGTTTAATCTTGAGAAGGTACGGCAGTATTTGCCTAATCCTTATTTCTCTGAATTTTTTTTATTGGCGGGTGTACTAGGTATCTTGGCCTTTGTATATTACACTTTCAGACTTGATAGAGAAACTATTGGAGAGTTAAAGGAGCTATTCAAAGCCATTAAAAAATTGGATGATTTGAAAAAGGAATCTGGTGATAAAACAGCAAAATCCGTAGAAAACTTAGGTACGCACGACAATAGAACCGAAACACAAAATTAGGCATAGTGCCGCGGTACGTCGTGTCACTTCAGTTTGCGTGCAAGTACGATCTCAACCGGCAATCCTAACAGGGACATCAGGGTTGAATCAAGGATTTGAAAGCCAGCGTCTTCTAACGCATTCTGGACATATATAGGGCGGCAATCAAGGAACTTGGGGAACTTTCGATGACCCCACTCATACAGGTGTCTCATCCAGTTCGATCCGCCCGTTTTGGAGATGGAAACGGCGCAAATGCGCCCGCTGTGTCGAAGAACTCTCTTGCACTCGGCCAGAACCTTTGGGATCTCTGGCGTATCAAAGAGTTCCAGTGTGAAACTCATAAAGATAGCGTCGAAGAACTCTGCATCAAAAGGGAGATATACGGCATCGCCGCGCACCAGCTTTACTCTTTCTGAAAGGTTCATTTTATTCACTCTGGCCTGGGTGATGTTAAGCATCCGGGGCGAGAGGTCGATTCCATAAACCATTCCCGATTCGCCGACTGATTGTGCAAGGGCCAGTATGCCATGCCCCATGCCAAATCCGACCTCAAGAACTATCCCACCGGCCTTTACTCCAAGTTTCTGCAAGCCAACGTCTCTCGACTTCTTCTCCCAGATACCCTCCAATAGATCGTACCATCCGCTGATCCTATCGTATGTCTCTTGTGCTTCTGCTTTAGTTCTTCTAACTCTACTTATCTCGGGCTTACCGTTCGACATTCTGATCAAGCACCTTTCGTCTTATACATAGGGCATAACTTCGGGATATATGACCACGAAGTCGTATATCTCTTCATATTGTTATCACTGCCGTATATGTTTTATGCGAAGTAATTGTTGAAGATTCTCTAAAAGTAGCCCGACAAATACACCAAAACAGTCATAAGCAACGACACCGTCCCGAGCACCATGCCACCAATAGTGTAACATCTATAGCCTGCTGAAGGTGTCAGATCGGCAAGCTCTGTCACGGTCCAGAAATAGGCGTCATTGGCATGCGATACCAGAAAAGTACCTGAGGCTACGGACATCAGTACGAGTTCCAGGGGTAAGCCGAGCTCAGGCAGTATAGGCTGTAGGATACTGGGCACGATCAAAAACGTCACGATCCGTGAGCCCTGCACGGTCTGGATGGCGACGGCGACCAGGAACGGAATGAAGATCGCGGGTAATCCAGATCGTATAACTACTGCACCGATCTCGTGACCCACGCCGGTCATTGCTAAGGTCGAAGCGAGCGCACCACCCGCGCACAAGGTCATGAGGATGCCACCGCCTCGTTGTACCGCTTCTCGTGTCCATATGCTGATCTTATTCCGTTCAAAGCCATGAGCCGCGATAAACACAAGTAAAACGCCGATCAACAAGGCGATTTCCGGTTCGCCCACGAAATTGAACAGTGACAGAGGCAGAACGAGCTTAGAGAATATCAATGCTAACGGAACGACAATAGGCGGATATGCTCGTAATCTGCTCGTTCGCGCTTGTTGCGTTTCTGCAGCAGTTGTTGGAATCCCGCCGAGACTGCAAAACCGCTTCGCATACAGATAGCCGACCAATGATGTGGGGATAGCAATAAAAAGACCGAGCAGAACGATCTCAGTTCCTACAACTCCGAGCTCGTTTGCCGCAGAATAAACGCCCGGTGTGGGATAGATAAGCTCGTAGGATGCGAGTGTGCCGAGACTGAGCGACGTTGCCGCCACACCGATCGGAATCTTCTGCTTGGCGGCGATCTCCCGTGCGATTGGTATAAAGATCACGTAGGCTAAGATGCAGCACATCACAGGGATTGCCACGAGGAACCCGAGCACATTCAATGCCAAAATCGGATTCTTCGATACCCTGATAATATCGTCCGCGATGACCGATGTCCCACCAATGCGGTCTAACACGACGCCGATGATACTACCGCAGACAATGATGATGCCCAGCTGGTAAATCACACCACTCATGCCGGTCAAAATTGATTCCAGGCCGTCAAACGGTTTTGCAGCTACAATGGCAACGAACAAAGAGACAGTCAGTAAGCTCAGAAACGGATTGACTCTGAATTTCGCGGTCATTACCAAAATAAGTACCAAAGCGAGAAAAAAAATGAGTAGTGGTGTCATTCATTCATAGCATTCTTATCTTTACGAGTTTAAATCACTTTATTTAAATGGATAACCTATACTATAATCACCCATATACAACTGTTAGGACGGTTGCAAGGGGATAAGAGCAATGACAAGAGAGAAGTTGAGCGGTGCGGAAATAGTAGTAGAGGAGTTGAAGAACGAAGGAGCGGAAGTAGCCTTTGGAATACCCGGAGGCGTTTTGTTAGATTTATACGAAGTGCTTTATACTGAGGATGCGATGCGGCATATCTTAATGAGACATGAGCAATGTGCGGCACATGCTGCTGACGGCTATGCACGTGTTTCAGGAAAAACCGGCGTTTGTATCGCCACTTCAGGCCCCGGCGCCACGAACCTCGTTACTGGACTGGCAAATGCAAGCATGGATTCTACGCCCGTAGTAGCATTGACAGGACAGGTGCCAACCGCAGCAATAGGAAGCAATGCATTTCAGGAAGCAAGCACCTTCACCATCACCATGCCCGTCACGAAATATAACTTCCTCGTAAAGAGAACGGAAGACTTGCCCAAGGTCCTGCATAACGCATTTTATATCGCTAATACCGGGCGTAAAGGCGTTGTTTTGATTGACCTCCCAAAGGATGTCTTGGCAACTAAGGCGGAAGTGGATTTGCATCCAAAGGAGACTTTCGCGGGCTATAAGCCAAAGATAAAACCGAATAAGGTGCAAATAAAGAAGGCGGCAGAGGCGTTAGTAAATGCTGAGAGACCACTTATAATAGCAGGTGGTGGCGTTATCAGCACTGGTGCTACGGAAGAGTTACGCCACTTAGCTGAATTCCTCGGTGCTCCTGTAGTAACAACGCTCATGGGTAAAGGCGCTATTCCTGAGAATCATCCATTCTCCCTGGGCATGGCAGGAATGCACGGACGCATTTATGCGAACAAAGCGATCAATGAATGCGATGCTCTGCTTGCCGTGGGAACACGGTTCAGCGACCGGTTAACTGGATGGCAATTGGATCAGTTCGCTCCGGACGCAACGTTGATACACGTGGATATAGACGCCGCGGAGATAAACAAGAACATACAGGTGGATATACCAATCGTGGGCGATGCGAAGCTTGCACTTGGAGAGATAATCAAATGGCTGGAGATGAAAAAAAAAACAGCTAACAAGAGTGTGTGGGTGCAGCGGATAAAAGAGATGCATTCGGCGTGTGAAGAATGTATAAAAGATGTAGGGAGAGTGGGTTCATCAATCTCGGATATGTTCATAAAAGAGATAAACTCGATTCTGGATGGCAATGCAATAGTCACCACAGAAGTGGGGCAGTGTCAGATGTTTGCCGCACATTATTACATAACGAAGAAACCGCGCACGTTTATATCATCTGGCGGGCTCGGGACGATGGGTTTTGGATTTCCCGCAGCTATAGGTGCAAAAGTCGCGGCACCGGATAAGAAAGTCGTGGATATAGCAGGTGACGGCAGTTTCCTGATGACATGTCAGGATTTGGCGACCTGCGTGGAGAACGATATACCGGTTGTGGTATGTGTCTTTCACAATCGGTATCTGGGAATGGTAAGACAGTGGCAGGAACTGTTCTTTGATAAGAGATACTCGCATACCAGTCTGGGAGCGACACCTGATTTTGTTAAGTTAGCCGACGCATTTGGCTGTTATGGTGAGCGAGTGGAAAAGCCGGATGATTTGAAAGACGCTTTACATAACGCATTCGAGTCTGGAAAGCCCGCAGTTATTGATATGATCGTGGGTAATGAGGACAATATATTGCCCATGATTCCGCCAGGTGGTGGTTTAACAGGAATGATAGGAGCGGAGAGATGCAAACACATATAATTTCATTATTGGTGGAGGATCTTCCTGGAGTACTTACGAGAATGTCTGGCATGTTCACGATGCGAGGAATCAATATCACCTCACTCACCGTTTCACCGTGCGAGAAGGAGGGTTTATCAAGGATGACGGTGGCAATAGACGGTTCAGAGAGTGTGCTGGAGCAGGTGAGAAAGCAGCTCAGCAATCTGATAGAAGTGGTAAAAGTGGTTGATTTGGCGGAGAACAGAGCGATTATCCGCGATTTATGCCTTATGAAGGTTCACGTGAAGGATTCAAATGCCCGTTCTACGGTCATGCAACTTGCGGAAACATACGGGGCGGAAATAGTCGACGCTACGCTGGATTCGGTGATAATCGAACTTACGGAGGAGCCTAAAAGGATAGACCGGTTTGTAGATTTGATGAAACAGTTCGGTGTAAAGCAGTTGTTCAGGACAGGGGTTACAGCTATTGGTAGAGATGCCGGTTTGGAGAGATAAATACTCTACGTAATATGAATTCGCCGTTAGGAAAAAGCAACTTTATAAATATCTAATATACTTACTACTTGGATATCATTGTTGGTAAACAATGAATGGAGGTTGAAAGGAATCATGGACGTATTACATGACGAGGATGTAGATGACAGCATTTTAAAGGGTAAGACGGTAGCGGTGATAGGGTATGGCGCGCAGGGAGATGCGCAGGCGAACTGTTTAAGGGATTCGGGCGTTAACGTGATTATAGGCGAGACGGAGATATTGGGCGGCGGGCCGAATCCGAGCTGGAATAAGGCAAAAGCAGACGGTTTTGAGGTCATGCCCGTAGATGAGGCGGCGGAAAAGGGAGATATTGTCCATATTTTGCTGCCCGATGAGGTACAGCCAGAGATTTACGAGCAGCAGATAGCGCAGCACATGAAGGCTGGGAAGGCGCTCTGTTTCTCTCATGGATTTAACATCTGCTTTAAACGAATCGTTCCTCCTGAGGATGTTGATGTTATTATGGTTGCGCCGAAGGCGCCGGGCACGGAGGAGCGCGTCGCGTACTTAGAAGGCTTCGGTGTTCCGGGGCTCGTTGCCGTGAAGCAGGATCCGTCAGGCAAGGCACGCGAAGTTGCGTTAGCCATGACGAAGGCGATGCACTGGACGAAGGCAGGTATTTTGGAATGCACGTTCGAGCAGGAGACTTATGAAGACCTGTTTGGCGAGCAGTGTGTGCTCTGCGGCGGTCTGGTGGAATTAATGAAGAACGGGTTTGAAGTGCTGGTAGAGGCAGGTTATCCGCCGGAGATGGCGTATTTCGAGTGCGTGCACGAGATGAAGCTTATTGTGGATCTTGTATGGCAGGGCGGTATCAAGCGCATGGCTGAGGTCATCTCGAACACCGCGGAATACGGCATGTGGGCCGTCGGCAACGAGATAATCGGGCCGGAAGTGAAGGAGAAGATGCAGAAAGCGCTGAAGCGCGTGGAGAACGGCGAATTCGCAGCGCAATGGGTCGATGAATACAAAAAAGGAAGACCGTTCTTGAAGGCGAGTAGAGAAGAGATAGGAAAGCATAAGATTGAAACGGTTGGCGAGGAGATACGGCAACTCTTCAAGAAGCAGTAATCTCCGCAAATGTCCCTTTCTTTTTTGAAGCACAAACCAACGAAGGTCGTCTTAGTCGGCCTCAATTACAGAGACCATGCCAAGGAATTGAAGATGCGGCTCCCGGAGGAGCCAATCTTATTTTTGAAGCCGCCGACTGCGGTAGTAGGTCCTGAGGAGAACATCATGTACCCTGCACAGGCGACACGGGTGGATTACGAGGCTGAATTAGCAGTAGTTATAAAGGATAAATGCAAAGATCTTGAACCTGATGAGGTAATGGACTTCGTTGAGGGCTTTACCTGCCTGAACGATGTGACCGCGCGAGATTTACAACGGAAGGACGTGCAGTGGACACGCGCTAAATCATTTGATACGTTCTGTCCAGTGGGGCCTCTAATAGTAAAGGATATAGAGCCCAACAACGTTAAAATACAAAGTTATTTGAACGGTGAGCTGCGGCAGGATTCGAACACTTCCAATTTTATATTCAACGTTGAGGAGCTGGTTTCCTTCACATCGAAGGTGATGACGCTGCAAAAAGGGGACATAATAGCAACGGGCACGCCGAGCGGGATTGGCGCGATGAAGCGTGGGGACGTTATAGAAATAACAATAGAGGGGATTGGGACGTTGCGGAATTATGTGAGGTGAAGTAACATTTTAGGACTTGTATCCTAACTGTGAGTTCGAGATTAATTTTGTACTGACCTCTGAGAGCATCGTTGGATCCTCTTTGAATTTCTCTGATTCTGTGATGGAACGCCTTATCACAGAAGGGAGGACAGCCCTGGTTTTGAACCATTGTTTACCAAAATTTGACCTGCGTATCTGTAATACCTGCCTGAACTCCATAGTTCATCATACGATTACATGACGAACTTCTATTTAAAACTTTTTAGAAAAAAGTTTTAGCACATGTTTTCTTTATAAGGGAGACACCATAGAAATAGTGTTTAATAGAAGGGATAGGGACGTTGAGGAATTATTTACTTGACCCACGACCAATTACCAGGATTATAATATCTGAAGGAAAAGAAGCTACTGAATCAGAAATTGAAAAACTCATTTTAGATTGTTGTAAACAAACATTGAAAGAAACAAAAGCCATATTTACCGCCGAGAATGTTACAGCTTATAAGGATTTTTCCGACGATAGGAACTTTTTGGTAAAAGGAGCAGAAATTGCTGATAAATATATTGAATACGCAAATTCGTCAAATGATAAATTGAAAGCTGTTGTCTCAGGAGATAAAGCCCTCAGTAAGTTATTACAGCGGATTCAAACAGGTTATGGCCTCTTGATAATGAAGAATTTAGTGGGGTGCGCTACTTGCCATTATCCTCAGCCGCTTAAAATTGATCCAGATACTCTTTTATACGAGCTTGAGCGTCTACACGCCGGGCGGCATTATAATTTATGGTGGAATCATTCTGCTCGCGATACAAGAAGGTAGGAAATTAAAATGACTTCATCTCCAGAAGATTGTTGCTTCGTGAACTCGTACCTGCAAGCCATTGAGAAATTTCCGGTCACCGCGTTTTGATCGCGATTAGCGAGATTTCCACACCGGCATCCTTTGGCAACCGTGCCGCCTCCACAGCGCAGCGAGCCGGAGGCTGATCCTCGACCTTGAAATACTCTGCGTATACCTGATTGATCCGGGCAAAGTTATCCATGTCATCCATGAATACCGTAACACTGACCACGTCGTGGTAGTCCATACCCGCCGCCTTGAGCACTGCTCCGAGATTTTCAAGCACCTGGCGCGTCTGCTCTTCAATAGAACCGCTCACCAACTCTCCTGTCTTCGGATTGATGGGGATCTGGCCCGAACAGAACAGCATGTTCTCTACCAAGATGCCCTGGCTGTACGGCCCGATCGCATTGGGAGCGCCTTTTGTTGCAATAACCTCCTTAACCGATGTTTTTATCGAATGTTTCATGATCCTAACACCTCTTTGCCACCTCAATTACTAAAACACCTTCGTGTTTAACTTCTCATTATAAAATTAAATTTCAAAAATGTTCTCGTTCGTATCTGCACCGCTTCCTTTTCTTCTGTTTCCTAGGATTGGGCGTTGTTCTCCCGTTTTCTCTGAGATGCTGATGAATCTTGTTGTGCGGTATCCTGTATCCTCCTCTTTTCTTCTGAGTTCGTAAAAGAGAAGCCGAGCACCAACTCGTGTTTCTTCCCAGACATCGTCAATAGACTTGTTGCGAAATAATAAGGAACGAACGAATTACCGCCTCAATCCAACTGCGGATTCAACAACGCTTCAAGTGATAATTCCATAATCCACAGGAGATCGCCATAACTTGGTCATTAAACTTATCGTCTTTGTTACGTACGGCACTTCTCGGTGACTATCCCGAATCGCTTCAAGCCGCCGATTTCGTGCTCTACTCGGACTCTGAAGCCGCTGATGGCCTTATTCCTGGCCTTCTTGACATCCGACAATTCTCCTCCTTAGTGTTATAACTATAACATAAGATCCCACTATAACAGACAGCTATTGTCTCTACTACACTACACTTAACGTTGGAATGAGAGGTTTCGACGGCTCATGCCCCACTCCTTCTTCACTTCTTATCAAAAACCAACCAACGGCTCTGTTAAATCGAGAGTTGGTAAATTGGGGTTGTTTAAAAAGGGTTGGTGCACGATTAACTTCTTTCTATTATTATTTTACGCTCAAGCTAATTCTCTGTTTTCAATTTACTAAAATATAACGGACAAGCATTCTCGAAGCCGAGAATGCGTAGTTAGGCGAAGGAGACCCTACCTCAATCTCTTGGATGACAAGGATATAAATCACTCTTTTTAGCTAGGCGAATATGCCACTTTAATCGTTCATATGACCCTATATCTAAAGCGCGTTGTCCAGATAACATACCGGAAAAGAAAATTGGGACTGTTCGGTCGTCCAACTCAATTGTATGAAACCCTTGACTTTGGTGGTACTGTAATTCTTTTTTACTTTTATCTCTAATAATTTTAGAAGCACATGCATTTATAACTACAATAATGCAAGGTTTAAGAACTGATATAGTATTCCAGGCCAATTTGAATTGATCATTTGCTAATGGCAATAGTTCTCCTCGTTTAAGATATTTGTGCACAAACTTGGATTGATTTGTGAGACGTTCTTGAAAAAGGTCTAAATGCGCCCATGGCAATTCTAAAAAATCCGAGATAGCTTTTATTTGATTGAAATATGGGTACTTTTGCCTTGCAAGTTGCTCAATTTTTATTATTTCGTTCATATGTTTTCGAACGTTTGCAAAGGAGAAATATGACTTTACATCAATTCCTTCGAACTCTGTGCCACGTGTGATTTTTTTAAAGCCATTAAGACTGAATGATGGATTTAGGCCTATGAAAAGAATGCAGTTCGTATTGAAATCCCCATAGAGAAGAGGGGCTAATACGCTATTAGATTGTTCGAAATGATTGTCCCATAGTTTTAAAATCTGCACGTTGAAATTTTGTGCTATATTATTTTTCATTGAACTCATCCTTAATCCCTCCCTTTGTATCCCCTTCTTCTTTTTTCCTTATCATCACGAACCTTTGTCCGCTTTAACTTAAAGATTTCTCTTTATTCCTTTATGCGCACTTATCACCCCTTCTACCCACTTCTTCTTTTCCACTTCGCAACCAACCAACCCTCCATCCATCTTCAATTTCAAAATGAACAGAAAAACCGTCATTATCCTTTAGCTCCGCGAATTTTACGTCACTCTTTAGTCCTTCAGCACCTGTTTGGAACCCAAGCATTCGCTCCTTTCCATCATCGATATTTGACATGAACAGCGCATCAGGAAATATTTCACCAAATCTTCCGCATCACTTTTTTACCCTCATCAGAAAGCGTGAATAGGTGTCACCTACCACTACCCACCCAACATATTCGTGTAGCCCTTTTTCAATCGAATCAGTAACGTAGACTGAAATGCTACTGCGGGTGTATACCGTGATATGTTTAGCCACTAATAACGATATTTACAATTCAACCCCTTCTTCTGAATGTAACAGAGCGTATCTGGCTTCGTACCATCCATCGGGACTACGCCCACATTTGCTCACTGCGTTCGCCAACTTCAGATAGACTTAAGACAAAGTTAAACGCAATCCGCGTCTAAAAATTTTCAGGAAGTTTTTCAAGCAATTCCCTCCACAATTCAAGCGTCTCTTTCGCCTCCTGCTCATCCAATAGCTCTATTGCAAAACCCGCATGAACAATGACGTAGTCGCCTATGTTTGCATCCACCAATGAGATGTCAATCTCACGAGCAACCCCCCCAAAATCTGCCTTTGCCTTTCTCCTTATCCCTTCTTCATTGCTGCTAATCTCCACCACTTTCGCTGGTATTGCCAAACACATCTTTCTTATCTCAACCTTTATCTTTCTTTTTTTCTTAAATGCCCAACAATAGCATTTTGTCCCGCAGAAATTCCTCCATCACCATTTGGTATCTTATCATGAGTTAAAAACTTTAATCCTCTCTCTTTTACCAACTCTTCAGCCATCCTGACAATCGGCACATCATACGAAACCCCGCCGGTTAGCCCGATATACGGAATGCCAGTATTACTGCACGCATCTGCTGCAATCTCCACCATCTTCTTAATTAAAGCATAAACAAAGGAATATGCGATGTCCGCTTTATCCTTTTCCGTGCTTATCTGATACTCTGCCAATTGGTCAAACAACGGCAGTGTCATAACGATTTTACGATCCCTACGTTCAACAGAGGTCTCGAATTCATACGTTGACGCTCCTTCTGCCAAATATCGTTCGAGCTTCATTGCTGGTTCACCCTCGTACGTCATCCTTTGACAGATGCCAAGATAGCAGGACAATGCGTCCAACACCCTGCCGAAGCTGCTTGTTTTTGGTGCTTTCGTCAGAAGCTTTTCCATTACGTTCGCTTCCTTTTCATTCACGAATGATGCCGCATCTGCATCTCTTCCTAAAAGCGAAAAAATTGCAAACACTAACCTTCTCGGGTCTTTTATTGCCATTTCGCCGCCAATGAGCGGTATCTCCTCCAAAGACCCAACACGTTCAAACCTTGAATAGTGAGAATGAAGGATTTCTCCACCCCATGCCTTCCTATCCCCTCCGTATCCCGTTCCATCCACGGCTAACGCAACTATTTCATCCACACCCCTATCGAGCATCAATGAAGCTACGTGCGCCCAATGATGCTGCACCCCAACCAGCTCAATTGAATAATCTTCCGACAGCTTTTTGCCATACTTCTTCGTTGGGTATCGTGGATGCAGGTCTACCCCAATCGCATCAATGTCCGCCATACGTAGCCCTAAAAGTTTCATCATGTGCTCTGTACCGGATGCTAAAAATTCTACCGTTGGATAGTGGAACGTGCTACCGATGTACTGACTGGTATAAAGAATACTCTCTTTTGAGATACTGGACGAGACGTTTTCTCCCGCGCCTAAGGACAAGATCCTATCATTATACGGGACTTTTATGGTTGTAGGGATAAAACCCCGTGATTTTCGCAAGAAGAATTTTCCCTGCTCATAGTACTGAACAACCGAATCGTCCAGCCGATTCACTATTCTCCTATTGTGTAAGAGGAAGTAATCAGCGCTTAACTTAAATGCTTCCTCATTACTGATGGCCATTGGTTCTCCAGAAACGTTTGCAGAAGTCATTATAATCCCTTCTGACTGCAGATGACGGAACAGAACGTAATGGAGGCCAGAATATGGTAAATACGCGCCAACAGTCCTCAATCCGGGTGAAATAGCTGATAAATCATCGGAAGACAATCTCTTATCTAAAAGCACAACAGGCCTGCGTGCGGATGTCAGCAATTTTTCTTCGTCGCTATCTAACTCCACATATTTCGCTATTGCATTCAAATCCCTGAACATAACTGCAAAAGGTTTTGCTGGTCTTCCGTATAACTCCCTCACCCTGGTCGCTTGATCAAATGTGCAGATGAGGTGCATGCCACCCCAACTCTTGGCTATCCCTATAGCGCCTTCATCAACCAACTGTGCAAAGGTCTCTATCGGATTTTTCTCATCCAGCACCTCCCCTTTTCTGCCATAAAGCGTGTATTTTGGACCGCACCGCGGACAAGAAGTCGTTTGCGCATGAAATCGTCTGTCCATCGGATTCCTGTATTCTACGAGGCACTCTTCGCACATCTTGAACTCACGCATCGAGGTACTAACCCGATCATAAGGGACATTCTCAATGACTGAGAACCGGGCGCCGCAAGAGGTGCAATTAATAAACGGAAATAGATAACGACGATTCTCCTCGTCAAATAATTCCTTTATGCATTCTTCACATATCGCCGTATCCACCGGAGTAACAGAAGTCTTTTCGCCCTCTGAGCTGGTTATTATCTTAAAATCATCATATCCAACAATAGGCTCATCTTTCACCTCTATTTTATCAATTGTAGCAAGTGGCGGCAACTTTTTAAGTAAAGAATTCAAGAATTCGTCCTTTTCCGCACCTCCTGCAATACCGATTTCTACGTTTGAGCCTTTGTTAAGCACATAGCCCTTCAAGCCCAAAGATTTCGCTACTCTATACACGGTCGGACGAAAACCAACACCTTGCACCGTTCCACTGGCAATTATCTTCATTTTTATCTGGTATTCCTCATCCCCCGCATCACAGTAGCTTCTCCACTATCCGTCGCACAATGGTAACAGAGGGCGCATCATCGGGTAAATCCACAATTGGCATTCCTTTAGCGTCATATTCTGGGATTAACGGGTCAAAGGGTATTATCCCCTCTATTTCGAGGTTGTATTTCTGCGCTGCCTCTACTATCATCTATATCCGCACCATCGGGTATCTTATTCGCTATTGTTATCAATTTCTTCACGTCAACATCTATCTCCTCTGCAATCTCTTTCAGCCGCACTGCGGTTTTTATACTCTTCAGAGTCGTATCCAGTACAACAAGCATGACATCTACGTCCCTTGTTGTTCTCCTGCTGAGATGCTCCAAACCTGCCTCGCAATCTATTATCGTGTAATCGTAGTTCTTAGTCAAGGTATCGATAATCATCCGTATGAGATGATTTACCGGGCAATAGCAACCCGGTCCTTCAGGGCGACCCATGACCAGCAGGTCATAGTGCTCCTCTTCCGCTATAATCTCCGCAATTCTACCCTCAAATTGCGACCGTATGTCTAAGGTAACGTCTCGCTGCTTCTCTTCCAGCAGGCCTTCTCGTATATCTCCAACGGTTTTATCATACGATATGCCAAGCGCGTCAGGCAGGTTAGAATCAGCGTCCGCGTCCACAGCTAATATACAAACGTCTTCGTTTTCTTGCGCGTTCAATAGTTCCCTTATTAACAGAGTGGCAATAGCTGTTTTACCGGTTCCTCCCTTCCCCGCTACCGCTATTACTTTACCCTTTCTCATAGATTAGATTAATACTCCCGCAATGAGTGCCAACCAAGCCAAACAAGCGTTTATCTATTTATTTATTTATTTGCCCCTGTGCGTGGATTTCAGCCGCAAGTTGTCCGAGTTGCATTTCCGGCACCGCTTCGCTCTCAGCGCATTTCGTGCATTACAATCCATGCATATCTTTACTCGAAGTATCCTTGCCTCGGCTTCTGGAAATCTTGCCATTACTGTTTATCACCTTTATACATATATCTACTCTAAATACCCTCATAAAAACCTTTAACATTTAAATCTTTTTCAAAAGAAGGAATTATGGATGGGGCATATGAGAAAACTAAAAGTGGGGGTATTGGGTGCAACAGGAAGCGTGGGGCAGCGGTTCGTGCAGCTCCTGGACGGTCATCCCTGGTTTGAGCTTGGAGCGTTGTTTGCTTCGGAGAGAAGCGCGGGTAAGAAATACAAAGAGGTCGCGAAGTGGTTCCTCCCTTCTGATATGCCAGAGGAAGCGGCGGATATGGAGGTAAAACCTATGAAGGCGATTGGTACTTCTAGTACCGAAGAGATAGCGGTTATGTTCTCTGCGTTACCGGGAGATATTGCAAGTGTAGTGGAGAAGCAGGGTGCACAAGCCGGATGTGCAGTTTCCAGTAACGTTGTGGTGCATCGAATGGAGGAGGATGTGCCTCTGGTCATTCCAGAGATAAATACGGACCATTTAGCATTGATCGATGCGCAAAAGTCGAAGAGGGGTTGGGATGGTTTCATTATAACGAATCCTAACTGTTCGGCGATCGTTATGACCTTGAGTTTGAAGCCTTTGATGCACTTTGGAATAAAATCGGTGCATGTCTCAACGATGCAGGCGATATCAGGTGCCGGATATGTGGGTCTATCATCAATGGCAATATTGGATAATGTGATACCGTTTATAGGGAAAGAAGAAGGCAAGATGGAGAGTGAGCCCCTCAAGATTCTCGGCACGCTGGAGGGTTCCAAAATAAAACCCGCGCAGTTTACTATCTGTGCTTCGTGTCATCGAGTTCCCGTGGTGGATGGTCATACCGAAGCGATATGGATAACTTTCGAGGAGGATGTGAGTGTAGAAGAGGTAAAAAAGGCCTTTTTGGACTTCAAAACCGATATAAAAACCCCGTTCTCACCCGAGAAGCCGATAATCGTGCGTGAGGAAGAGGATCGACCGCAGCCGAGGTTAGACCGGGATGCAGGAAATGGAATGAGCGTATCGGTAGGGCGAATAAGAGCGGGAAGAATGGAGAACGAGATAAAGTATATTGTACAGGGCCACAATACAATAAGGGGCGCGTCTGGTGCAGCTATATTAAATGCAGAAGTGCTGGTAGAGCGTGGGTATATATAGATGTTTTTCAAAAATTTCTGTCATAAAAATCCCAACTGAGAGTAAGCAAAAATGCACGGTAGCGAAGAGCAAGAATTGAACTGCAAAATAGTTGCTGGTGCCGTCAACATAAAATCGGTAGACGATTTTCTTTCTGTATTGAAAGAGATCTCCCAGAAATACGTCGTGACCATACAAGCTATGGATGCAGGGCTGATAGCGGGAGAGGAGCACATAAAATCCGCCGTGAATAAGGCGATAAGGGCTGTGGAGAAGAAAAAGAGTATAACGAGCGATTTGAGTTTGGAGATCCTTTTATATGCGGCTGGAAAGAGGCAGATAGAACGAGCATTGACAATGGGCGTGACAGAAGGCAAGAAGAAGGTTGCGATTGTTATTGTTAATGCCACAAGCAAGAAAGATTTGGGGGGGATTGCTGAGGAAGTGAAGAGGAAGACGGGGATTGCGGACGCACCAATACAGGACTGGGAATTGGAGTTAGAATTAGAAGATAATGAGCATAAAAGGGCAAAATTGAAGAAGTTTTTTGCTATACCTGAGGATGAACTAAACGCGGTGGGCGAAAAGAAGTTGAAGATGCTGGTGTTAGAGCGGGTTGCGCTGTTAGATGTGTTGAAATAAGGGGCCGGACCATCAAACTTTCTTTCACAAAGAAAGTTGGATCAAAGAAACCCATATTTTCGCGCAGCGTTTTGGATTGAATCTTTTTCTAAAAGGTTTGACTTATCAACCATCCTAACCACATAGCCATCTCAATGCGATTTGTCCATTTTTCCAGTGTAATGCATTTATCTCCAAGTACACCTAAACGTGGGACAAGGGGCATTTATCTAATGGCTAAATGTGCATACCCACACACTATTTGGAGCGGGTTTACGACACTTCTGCCACTTTCTGTAAAGGCTCCTCTTGCAATGCAATCCGAGTTCGTATGCCTCTGCCAATCGCTTGCATAGCTTCACTTGCAGCATCATGGGGCAGCCCCCTCATTTTTGCCACACCAAGTCGGGTTATGAAACTGATCTTACTCGAAAAAAGCCACTTCTTAACGCTGATGTTGTGAAAGAAGTCATAACCGTATGCGTCCAGATTGTAACCAAACCACGTTATGGTGTAGAATATCACCTGAATATCAGTGATGATTATCTGGCCTGGCCAGATCAACCTATACCACCTCTTCTGTCGAGCAGTATACAGCACTTTCTCGTCCTCTGCAATTATACCCTTTTTGATAAGCTTTTTGATAACCGGGTCTTTTATTTTTACCTCTTTCGATGCGTCTTCTTTTTCCATTTTTTCTCACCTCCTAACTCTTTTATTGTATGCTCATCTTCACGTTACGTTAGATTAGATTAAATTAATCCAACCCATAAATTTATATATAAGCAAACCGCCAATCATAATCCCGGAAATACTCAGAGAAAACATCCCTATACTGTATTGAAGCGTCAACGGATCGAACAAGTTAAGGGTTAACGATAGGTACGTAAATCCCGCAATTACAAACAATATGATTGAAAGGAGTTTGTTCCATTCGTAGATCACCGTGCCTTCTTCACCCACAAATGGTATTAAGGAATAGAGCAATGTCATCGCCACGGCGGGGATGCCAACGCCACCAACCCAGATAACCCACCACGCGTCGGGATACCATACAAACGAAAGATAATAGAAGAAAGCTAACAATGAGAACAGACCCATGATATTTCCAAGACTGATAAAACCTTTTACTCGTGGGCTCAAATCCTCCCAGATAACAGCCCTCAGAGGGTAGCCCATAGGGTGTCCAAAGATTCCTGAACCGAGCATAAAAACGGTAGCAGTCCTATCAACTATCGCTCCGACTTCGGCGTCCAGTAGCCATGCCAGGAAATACTGCACAACTTCCCTAACCAGGATGACAGTGCCCACCAATGCTGTGATTAAAAAGAATATACCACGTACATTCGGCACAAAGCCCTCGAAGGTTGGCACCAGTAGACTCATCTCTTCTTCAGAGAATAGCGTGGAGAATGGCGTGTTTAAAGACACCGTTTTCATAAGCAGTGTGCTTTGTAGTGTGTAAGCAGCAGAAAGAGCGAGAATACAAAATGCAATCCGGAGCAAATCACCTATTATTGAAGTGCGGAACTTTGCAGCTAAGACGCTTCGATGGAAAGAGAACTTGAGCCTTAGCTCACCAAGACCGTGCATACCAGATGCAGCAGCTCCCGCTGCCGCGACTGCGCCCGCAGTGATAGTGACTATCAAAATAGCAATCAATGTGGCTATTGGGACTTCAGGCTTCTTCACGTCCATAATTGTAGAGTCGTTTATAGCTTCTGCTTCCGCCTCCTCACTCTCAACAAACCCTGTTGCTTCTATCCGATAGGATCCTCCCGTTACATTAGGGTCGCTTATATCCCATTCGAAAATAAACGGACGTGTGTTATCTTCAAGTCTTTCTTCCCACGTCGTCCCCTGAATCAAAAGCGAAACATTTTTTATCTCATCACTACCCCTAACATGGATGGTAGTGGCATTTTGAAGCACAGCTCCAGATGGTGGACTAATTATCGTTATCCACGGTTTTATCTCGCCAGTTATAGTATGAGAAGTCTCGGGAACGATTTTAGTATTCCCAAACATCGCACGGTACTCGTCTGGGAATTCAATCGTGGCAGTTGTCGGTACAAGGCTTATCGCCGGGAATTGCTCGTCAATAATCCACTCAGTAGCTTTTTGAAAATCTCGCTCCAGTTCTATCAGGTCCAATTCCGGCATGGTGTACGTTTTAGCTTGTGGTTCGATCAGATTCGGAATTATGAAGG
>DATKWH010000097.1:0-5170 GCA_035529655.1 Bathyarchaeia archaeon | reverse complement strand
GTGGGAGAGATAACCGATGAGACGATTGCAAAGCTCAGCGATACCAAACTCACTGCGGTAAGAAAGGTTCTGTACGTGTTTTATGAGAGCAGGATAGCGGAATACAGGACTGAACGTGATGACAATACCGGCTGGATTACCTATTGGTGGAAATTCAATCATGACAACATCAAGAAGATGATGGGTGCGGAAGCGGATGCAGCGTTAGGTGGATTACGAGAGAAACGCGAATACGAAATAAACGGGGAGTTTTACCGATGCCAATGTCAGCGGGTTTTATTTGAAGAAGCAGCAGAGAAAGATTTCTGGTGCGAGGAATGCGAATCACATTTTGAATATTTTGAAAACGGGAATTTAATAAAAGAGTTAGAGAAGCAGATAAAAGAGTTAGAGCAGTGGAAGAAGAAAATAAGGAGAAACTAAGCAGCGAGTGCATACGGCTACTGCGAGCGGTTGGCTGTGACGGAGACGTTATTAAACATTGTACTGTAGTTGCAGAACTTGCGTTGGAGATTGCTCATCGTCATTACAATACGGTAAACGAAGAACTGATCTTTAGGGGTGCATTGCTACATGACATAGGCAGAGCGCGATCGCATGGTATAGATCACGGGTTTGTGGGTGGAGAGATGGCACGGGAGTTAGGGCTGGAAGAGAACCTGGTGAGAATAATTCAGAGGCATGTAGGTGCGGGAATAGCCGCAGCGGAAGCAAAGGAAGTGGGATTACCTTCTGTGGATTTAATGCCAGAGACAATGGAAGAGAAGATAGTAGCGCATGCGGATAATTTGATTGATGGCTGGAGGAGAACGAACATAGAAGATGAAATAGCGAATTTCAAGGCTAAATTAGGCGAATCACATCCTTCCGTAAAGCGGATGATAGCGCTCCATAAGGCGGTGATGGACGAAGCGTAGGGTGGTACCCAAAATGCAATAATCTTCACAATTCACTACCGCAGTGTCTCGTAGAGTAGCACAATAGGCGATAACGTGGCCTTCTACTTGCTCTGCTGCAAAATCTCTTCTTCACACAACTAACTCTTTCTTTACCTATCGCTTCAATGCGATTTCCCTTAGCTTATCCTTTAATTCTAACTTTGTTATCACGACATTTGAGGGATGTATAGGGCGTGGCACTTCAGATAAATCTGACCTTGCAACGACAACCCCTTCCATCGTTATCTTCTCTTTCTTCAGGTCTATAGACCTCACTTTACCCTCTTTACCTTTATCATCTCCCCGCATTACCCTTACCGTATCCCCTTTTCGTATCGGAAAACCGCGCTTCCCGTATTTACCCTGTAGTTCTTCGGAAAGCGGTGCAGTCATGAACTTGTGCCGTATATGCAATGGTGCATTATATCTCGCTTTCCTCTGCTTTCTCGGTTGCTTGGACTTATCAGATGTCTTTTTCATCTTTATTTCATCACTCCCATATTTTTCATCTTTTAAAAGATAGTTTCTCCCTCGCTTTGTCACTATAATCTATCTCTTTCTTTCGCTTTCATTTTTATAATTTTTTAAACGTTATAGAACCTTGGCATTAACAGACCTATCCTTTTCGAGTATTACTCTTTTCAAGTATATAAGGATTAAGGGGATTCGTTATGGGTGCGCTCAATTATGATGTAGTCGTGGTCGGTGGCGGTCCCGCAGGCTGCATGGCTGCGAAATATGCGGCAAAGGCAGGAGCTTCTACGCTGATCATAGAGGAGGATGCGGCAATAGGTGAGCCCGTCCAATGTGCAGGGCTTATAAGCACAAGGGCACTTGAAGAGAGCGAATTAAGGAACCGTAACTCCTTCATAAACTGCGAAATAAAAAGGGCTGTTGTTCATTCACCCTCCTACGAATTAACGCTTGAATCGCCCGCTCAAAGGGCTTTTGCCATAAGCCGAAATATCTTTGACCTGGAATTGGCGAAAGCGGCGCAGAAGGAAGGTGCCAACATCATTCTGGATAGCAAGGTTAAAACAGTAAGGAAAAGAGACGGGGAAAAAAAGCTGACGATAACTACTGCTACGACAAACGGGGCAAAGGAAATAAGAGCGGGGGTGGTCATTGGCGCTGATGGCGTGAAGAGCACAGTGGCGCAATTGGCTGGGCTCAATGTTGTACGTAGCAGCCTGAGCTGCGCGCAGATAGAAGGGGATTATGAAATAGAAGATACTTTTGCGGAGATTTTCGTGGGTAAAACCATTGCACCGGGATTCTTCGCTTGGACTATCCCGCTTGGTGCAGAAAACCGTGCTCGAATTGGTCTCTGCATAGATAGAAGGTTCTCAACGCACTCCAATCCACTGCTCTTTTTAAAACGAAATTTGGCGGAGCACCCTGTTATGGTGAAGAAATACAAAGGTACCATATTTAGCCGTACTGCTGGTAAAATCCCTATCCCGGTAAATGCTGGCCTGCAAGGGCGAAGACACAAGACCGTAAAAATGGATAAGGAGACAGGGATACTGTTGGTCGGAGATGCAGCAGCTCAAATCAAACCAATTACCGGCGGAGGTGTGTATTATGGGATGAGATGCGGAAAGATAGCGGGTGAGATCGCGGCACAAGCGTGCTTGAGGGGGGATATGAAGGTGCTGAAGGATTATGAAAGACGGTGGAGGAATGAAATAGGGAATGAAATAGCGTTTGGACTGAAGGTTCACCGGTTACGGTGTGTGATGAGCGACAGGGACTTCGATACGATTGTTCATACGCTGTCACAAAGCGAGATATTGCAACGTATAAAGAAGGAGGGGGATATGGACTACCCATCCATCATATTTAGTGAGCTTTTAACGAACCCCCGCCTCATTAAGGTAATGGCGAGAAACATCCCAAGATATTTATATACGAAGTGAACATAAGATAACTAAGCAAAGGCACATAACAGGCTTTTGGAGAGATAACATGGCAAGGATGTATGCGAGGAGAAGAGGAAAATCAGGTTCAAAGAGACCTTTTAGCTTAAGGCTCAAGGAAAAACCGCCTGAATGGGTGGAGATGACCGCAGAAGAAGTGGAGAACAAAGTGGTTGCGCTGAATAATCAAGGGCTATCAACAAGTCAAATAGGCATACTTATGCGGGACAGCTACTGTGTGCCCAGCATTGCGCTGGTCACGGGAAAGAGGATAACGAGAATATTAAAGGAGTGGGATAGCGCGAGTAAGCTGCCCGAAGACCTCCAGAATTTGATGCGAAAAGCGCTGAAACTGAGGAAGCATCTTGGAGTGAATAAGACGGATATTCATAATAAAAGGGCGTTACAATTAACGGAATCCAAGATACGAAGGCTTGTGAAGTATTATAAACGGGAGAAGGTCTTACCAGGGGATTGGAAATACAAGCCTGAAACTGCCGAAGTGATTATGAGGGGGTAGGAGAAGAAGTGAGGATACGATTGTCAATGAAAGGTTTTCGAGAGATTTCGTTTGGGTTTATATTAGCGGCCTTAGGTATGGTGGGGATATGGTATCTCCTCGATGAAGTACTCGCGGTTCTGTTAGGGGTTATCCCCCTTGTTGTGTTGTTCTTCGGTGCATTGTTTGTGATGATTGGCGTGAGTAGCATGAGAATGAAGAGTGAAGAAAAAGAGGGATGGAGAGCAGAAAATGGAAATGAAGGGAGTGAGTGAGTGATTAACGGTGGGCGCGATTAAACCGACGTATATAAAGAGTTTGGCAAAGCAATTGCTGAAGGAGGTGCCGGACTTTACGGATGACTTTGACGTCAATAAGAAGATCGTGGAAGAGTATACAAATGTAGAGAGCAAGGGCATAAGGAACAGAATAGCTGGATATATAACACACAAAAAGGTAAAGGAAGGAAAGAAGGAGAGGGAGTAAGTAAGATGTTCACGATAGAGGGTGTATATCCTGCACTGATAACACCTTTTACGAAGAGTGATGAAGTGGATGCGGAAAGTTTGAGACGACTTGTGGAGTTTACGGTCGAGGGCGGTGTAACGGGCATCCTCCCGTGTGGCACGACCGGCGAATCGGCAACGCTTTCGCATGATGAGCATAAGAAGGTGATAGATACGGTGATAGACTGCTCGAAGGTGCCGGTGATCGCAGGTACGGGTTCGAACAACACGCAGGAGGCGGTCGAGTTCACGAAGCATGCGGCAGATGCCGGTGCGGCAGCGTGCCTCTTGATAACGCCGTATTACAATAAACCGAATGTAACGGGTTTGAAGGCGCATTTCAAGAAGATTGGAGATGCGGTAGACATACCGTTGATTTTGTACAACATACCGTCGAGGACGGGCCAGAACATAAGTGCCGAGACACAGATAGAGCTCGCGGTTGAGGTAGCGAATCTGAAGGGAGTGAAGGAGGCTTCGGGCGATTTGAAGCAGGTAGGCACGATCATTCAGATGGCTTCGGAGCAGGGTTTGGACTTCTCGGTTATGGCAGGTGATGATTTCCTCACGCTGCCGATAATGAGCCTTGGCGGTAAAGGCGTGATTTCCGTCGCGGCAAACATCGCACCGAAGGAGATGTGCGATATGGTGGCTGCGATGTCGAAGAACGAGGTAGAGAAAGCGCAGGAGATTAATATCAAGCTCTATCCATTGTTTGACTCGATGTTCCTGGAGACCAACCCCATACCGGTAAAGAAAGCCGCGGAGCTTATGGGCTTGGCATCAGGGCACGTCAGGCTGCCACTGGGTGCGTTGAGCGAAGCGAACGTGGAGAAACTGAGGAAGGTGCTGGAAGGGTTGGGGATGGTGTAGGTAAGGTATAATTAGAGGCAGGCATCAATAAGGAGGATATACGCAATATGCGGATATAATGCCAAATTGGAGTAATATCTGCAATACTGCAGATACACCGAAGTTAGATGAAATTGTACATCGTGATTTATTAAAAAAGTAATAGGGGGGATAAAATTGAAAAAAGGATCATCAGAAGGATTAATTGATTTCAATGTTGATCAAACTGTTGGTGATGACTTATTAATAGCTGAAGGTTTTGTAAGATTATTCAGTGAAGCAGTAATGAAATCTTCACCTAAATCCATTGATATTTTGGTATTGTCCTAACACACGATAGTTTATTATAGTAGGGGGTATATATAATCCTCTCGGTGATATTATGGCTCGCCCAAGAGGAAAAATCGATATTGTTTGTCCGAACCCAAGATGCCGCTTTTATCGGAAGGATGGGGG
>DATKWH010000096.1:0-3595 GCA_035529655.1 Bathyarchaeia archaeon | reverse complement strand
GGACAGAATACGGTTATTCAGTTAGAGAATGTCTGGAAGATATATCAGATGGGCGATGTTCAAGTGCCAGCGCTGAGAGGTATTGATTTGGAAGTAGAGAAAGGCGAGTTTTTGGCTATCGCAGGTTCGAGTGGGAGCGGTAAAAGCACCATGATGAACCTCATAGGGTGTTTGGATTTGCCAAGCAAGGGGAGAATTTTCTTGGGCGGGAACGATATTGCAAGCTTTGGGGAGTCGCAATTAGCCCAGATACGCGGGCGAAAGATAGGCTTCGTATTTCAGCAGTTCAATCTGATTCCCACATTAACCGCTTTGGAGAATGTGATGCTACCTCTGGAGTTCCAGGATGTTGATACATCAAAAGCCAGAAAGAAAGCGTTAGAGATTCTAAATCTAGTTGGTTTAAGTGATAGAGTTCACCATCTGCCTTCTCAACTTTCGGGTGGACAACAACAAAGAGTGGCCATTGCGAGAGCCCTGGCTGTCGATCCTGAAATAATTCTTGCTGATGAGCCGACAGGAAATCTAGACAGTAAAACCGGTGCGTTCATCATGGATTTATTAAGTGGAGTTCACCGGGAAGATAGCAAAAGCATCATTATGGTCACGCATGATTTTCATCTGGTAAAGCGGGCAGATAGGATTGTTTACCTGAAAGACGGCGAGATTGAGAGAATAGAGCATAATCATAAAGAACAGGGAGGTGCATAACATGCTTATTTGTGATGATTGTGTCGATTACTTTTTAGCGTGCTCTGTAAGTAGCTATCCAGTACGTTACGGCTTGTGTGAACTTTGTGGACAAAAAGCTCACGGCTACGATATAGCCATCCCAGAAAACAAAAAGAAGAAAGGAAATAGGATACATAACGCAGCAGATATTATCAGAGAAGCAATAAGAGTGATGTACTACCCTGATATTAATCAAAATGACGGTTTGAAATTAGCGGAATATACGATAAAGAAAGTATCTGGTAGATCAACAGAAGAATTTGCCAAATATGTGTTAAAAAAGGAGGTAATGGAAAATGATAAAAAGATTGTTGTGTGGTAATAACATGAGAAAAGTAATAGCTGTATGTGGTATAGTGGCATTGCTCGTTTGTCTCGTGCCCCCGTCAAGCGCGGGCACGGACGCGAGCATAGTAATAGCAAACGTAAAGCCAACTGAACTCTTACCTGGTGACACAAAGGAGATTACGCTAACCGTGAAGAATGTGGGTTCAAATGATGCGAAGCAGGTAACTTTCAATTTCCAGGAAAGTCAATACATTTCTGTTGTTGGACCTTCAAGCGTGTCTATCTCTTCGCTCGGTGGGTGGTGCTCCAAGGACGTAACGATCACGGTTCATGTCGCGAAGGGTGCTCCCAGTGGGTCCTACACCATTCCCGTAACATGCACATTCAGTCAGTACTACTCCACCGGGCAGGGTTCTGTTACCGAAGTCATGCCCGAAGTCTCATACTCAATCGTCCTACAGGTAACGCAAGGAGCAATCATAGACATTGCTGATGTCGTCCCGTCAGAACTGAAGCCAGGAGAGGAAACAGACCTGCAATTTACCATCGCCAATATTGGCAATGCTCCGCTGCAGGACCTCGTCTTTTCGTGGACCGAAGTGGACGGCGTGATTCTTCCCGTCTCTTCAGACAATACAAAACACATTAGTCATATCGATGCGGGTGCACCAACTGTGGTGACGTACACGGTAGTAGCCGATGTTAATGCCGATGCAGGCCTGTATCAATTAGATCTGACGATTGCGTTTGAAGACGAAAGCGGCGGCTCAAGCGCGATAAATACGACAGTGGGAATCATTGTTGGTGGAGGAACTGATTTTGACGTGACCGTCTCCGAGAGTTCAGATAGCCGGACTTCGTTTTCTGTTGCGAACATCGGCAATAATCCCGCGTATTCCGTGACGGTGAAAATTCCCGAGCAGGAGCAATTCGCGGTTCAGGGCAGCACCGCCTCGATCGTCGGCAATCTTGACGAGGGGGATTATACCATTGTGTCATTCCAGGTAACGCCTGCAAGTCAAAGGTTCGGAGGAACAGGTGCTCCAGATCTCTCTCAGCAAGAGCAACTTTCAGAGGAGGAACGGCAAAAACTGAGGGAAGAGTTTTCGCAGCGCAATGCTTCGCAAAGCAATAACCTTCAGGTAGCGATTGATTACACTGATACGACAGGTATACGACGAACGGTTGAAAAAACAGTGCCGATTCAACTCACGGATATAAGTTCAGATGAAGCTCAGTTCAATCCTGGTATGAGACAACAGCAAAGCATCTGGAATAATTCCACCTTGATCGGCACTATTGCTCTCGTAGTTCTCCTCATAGGAGGATTCATCTATTACAAAAGAAGGAAATCGATAAATGCGTTTTTAACCCGATCTTCACGAGAAAAGAAAGAGTAAATAACACGATGAAAGTGAGAAAATCCCTCAGATTAGCCGTAAATATTCTGGTGCACAGCAAGTTGCGCAGCTGGCTGACGATTATCGGTATCGTTATCGGAATCGCGGCAGTGGTCGCTATCGTTTCTATAGGGGAAGGCCTGCAGCAGGATGTCGAGAGCCATCTTGGAGGGCTCGGTGCGGATCTCATTACCATTTCTCCCGGAGGAGGGCGTGCTTCTGCAGGGTTCCGTGGCCCTCCGGGGCATGAGCAGGGGAGTACTGCAACCTCTACAGACGCCGAAAACTTAACCAAAAAAGACGTTCAAGTGCTTCAGTCTGTTGACGGTGTTGCGCTTATTCAAGCCACCGTTTCCGGCCAGGGGGAAGTGTATTATCTCGGAGAAAAGGCGTCGGTTTCAATTGAGGGTGTCGATCCTCTGGTCTGGAAAGAGATGACCACGTCTGAATTGGCATCCGGGAGATTCCTCGGGTCTTCGGACTATAATGTCGTTATCGTTGGCAACAGCATAGCCGAAAATACATTCAAACAACCGTTAACTGTGAACAGAATGATCACCATTGAAGACAAACCGTTCAGAATAGTGGGCATTTTACAAGAAAGTGGTGGCTTTGGTGGAGATGACCGTAGCATAATCATGCCCATTGACGCTGCACGAGACACCCTGGAGGACGTTGGCGAAGAGGAATTTGATTCTATTACGATTAAGGCAGCTAACACTGATGATGTTGACCAGATTATGGGAGAAGCCGAGCAAAAGCTACTGATCTCTCGGCACCTTACGGAGGACACCAAAGATTTCAGAATAAGTTCATCGCAATCCACGCTAGAAACCATGAGCGACATTACACAAACAATATCCTCGTTTTTAACAGCTATAGCCGCGGTTTCATTACTTGTGGGATCCGTGGGTATTGCGAACACCATGTTTACGTCAGTGCTTGAGAAGACGAAGGAGATCGGGATTATGAAAGCGATAGGAGCCAAGAACGGTGACATCATGATGATCTTCCTACTAAATTCAGCGATAGTCGGCCTGGTTGGAGGCTTATTGGGGATAGGTCTTGGAACCGGTATTTCTTCATTACTGCCGCTCTTGGGTATGGGGATAATGGGAATGGGTGGGGCTGGAATGACAACTGTCATTACGCCTCTGCTTTTAATTGGTGCATTA
>DATKWH010000095.1:0-21137 GCA_035529655.1 Bathyarchaeia archaeon | reverse complement strand
AAGAGTTTCAAGCACCACTCTATGAGTTTTCGCTCCACTTCTTCAGGAAGTTCTGCGTGAATGGAGCGGATATTCCAATAGGGCGACTCGGGAAGCCACTTCGCTTCGTAGCCACAGATCTTCGGTAATCCTTCTGGAAGCAATGAGTAATCCTCTTCGATAATCGGGAGAACCGTGTACGATTCGGGTGGATTGCCAACGATGCCTACGCTCAAATCTTTGCCGGTGAGAAACTCCTCCACCAGTATCGGTTTATCATAGCCGAATTGCTCCCGTATCTCCGAGATGGCATTCGTCAGTTCCTCCGGGTTGTAGGCTACACTTCGCTGCGTTATCCCGAAACTGGAATCGCCGAAGTTGGGCTTTACCAGTACCGGGAAGTCAAATTGCAACTCGAAAGTGCTATCTTCAGGCTTGATGAATACCGCTTCAGGCACGGGAATCTCCATCTCTTTTGCGATCCCTCGCACGAGCGACTTATCGAAACAGAACGCGAGACACTGTGGACCTGAGCCTGTATAAGGAATGCCGAGCATTTCAAGAATTGCAGGAACATGCAATTCCTTCTTCGCATCGTTTGAAAACCCTTCATCGCAGAGATTGAAGACGAAATCTATCTTTGCTTCCTTCTTTACCAAATCCTGAATGAGCGTATTGTGATTGTATAGATACGTGAACCGGAAGCCCTTCAATTCCCTCAATGCCCCTTTCAACTGGTCAATTGTGAATAAATCGTCGTCATCAAAGACGCAAGAGGGCTTTACACTATCTGGTTTGTTGGGGTCGCCCAGAATTACCACTACATGCTTTATCTCTCTGCTCTTCCTTTTCTTTACGGGTGTCCACTCCTTTCTAACCACTGTAGTAACCAGAATGCGTTTCTCCATCATTCCGAGGTCTTGATTTCGCTGTGAATCCGAGAAGAGTTCACCATGGGCCGTGATCTCGCTAAAGCCCGCAGTCTTCAAAAGCTCGTTGAGGGTTTCACGTGTGTAAAGGCGTTCTGCATAGAGTTGGTCCACAATCACGCCTTTACTAACGTGCGTTACCACCTCACGTGAGATCAGACGCTGCCCATCCAGTGCGAGCGAACGCTCACGACAGACGAACAGATTCTTATCTACCCATTCCCATGAACGTGGCTGGAAGTGCTCGCGGAGATACGCGCCATCCGCAACGTCAATAAGAAAACGCCCCCAAGGTTTTAACACTCTGAAGATCTCCTTTAGCACCCTGAGGTCATCTTGAATTGTCTCGAAGTACCCAAAACTGTTGCCAAGGAGCATTACCGCATCAAAGGTATCCGAAGGATACGGTAGCCTTCGGGCATCCCCTTCTCGAAACTTCAGTGACAACCCTTCCTTCTTCGCTTGCGCTTTCGCTCGTTGAATAAGGTAATGTGAGCGATCTAAACCTTCCACATTTTTGAAGCCCATTCTTGCCAGTTCTAAGACATGCCGACCTTGCCCACAGCAGAGATCAAGAATCTTGTCTTCGGGCGAAAGGCGAAGGATTTTTGAGAAGTAATCTACCTCTTTTAGTGTGGTTTTTGGGTCATCAACGACATCCGCATCGGTTTTCAAATAGAGTGAATTAAAAATATTTCTCCACCAATCTGGGCGCAAATACTCCTCTAAATTAGCTACGGGTCCCAGAGTCTTTGTTTCTTTCGCCCCTATCCGCCGTGGCTGCGCCTTTTCTCTTGACAAGTCCTCTTTCATACTCGTATCTTTTTATTGCGTACTTTGCTATCTCATAACTGTCTTGGTTTAATAAAACTTTTGAGGAACCAGATAGCAGACTGTAGCCTTTCACGAATCACCAGAAATGTGAGATAATCCGCCAAACCCCCGAAACTCAACGAAATACAGGATATAGAAGTTATTTATATCTCCAGTGCCATTTTATCCCTATCGAGGTGTATCTTGATGGAATATTTGAACCTCGCAACAATCATTATTCGACTGACCTTCGCCTTCTTAGCGGGCCTTGTCGTTGGCTTAGAGCGTCAAATCCGTATGAAACCGCTTGGATTTGGCACGTTTACCCTGGTCTCGTCAGGAGCGTGCGCGTTCATGCTCGTTACCGAAAGTTTGACAATCTCAGGACAGAGTCTTCCCATTGCTGCTGGTGTTGTTACGGGCATAGGGTTTCTAGGTGCTGGAACACTCATCAAAGAGGGGCCTTCTGTCATGGGATTCACAACCAACCGCGTCGGCGATATGGCTTATCGGAGCAACCGGGGTGGCTTTTGGTGCTGGCTATTATGTGGTGGGTGTGCTAACGACGGCTCAGTGTCTTCTCGTGTTTTTCGTTGATTACCTCTTTGAGAAACGCGGATTTGGAGGTCATGCAAGACTGGTGACCATTTCCTTTGACCAAAGACTCTCTGAGGAAAAGTTAACGGAATTGCTTGCGAGGTTCAGACCGAAAACTGAGGGTTTTGAGATTAGCCAAACACCCCTTGCTTTTACATATGTTTTTCGGGTGCGAATCAATGTGCAGGATCTGGACGAGCTGGGTAACGTGGTGAGGCATTTGGAGGGTGTTCTAAAATTCCAAGTAGAATAGGCCTTGACCCATCGCTCAAACCAGTGCTATAGTACTGATAACTAAATCAGAGACTGGTAAATATTCCATATTCCTGTTGCGATGAAATTGACTGCGATAGCACCCAATAGCAATCCCATAACTCGGGTTATCACTAACGAGCCGGTAACACCTAGGATCTTATTGATCTTTCCTGCAAAACGGAAAACGAGATACGAGAGTGCAAAGGTTAATACTATGGCTGCGATCGCTATGAGTTTCAACTCCAGCGTTTGTCCGGTTCTTATGACCACGATAACCGTTGTAATTGCACCCGGCCCGGTCAGGAGGGGCGTGGCTATGGGGAATACAGCAATATCCTCTCGGGTCGAAGCATCTTTTATCTCCTCCTCGGTTACACTTTCGCGCGAGATTTTCGCATGGACCATGTTTAAGGCAATGATGAAGAGCAATACACCTCCGGCAACTCTTAAGGAGTCCACGGTCACCCCAAAAAACCGTAAGATCAACTCGCCGGCGAGTGCGAAGATAATTGCCAAAAGACAAGCGACCGTCACGGAACGTTTTGCTATCTCTATCCTTTCTGCTGCGGGCATTCCGACGGTTAACGATATAAACGTAACAATCCCGCCAATAGGATTGACGATAATGAATATCGAGGTAAACGCATAGACGAAAAAGGCTAGTGAGTCCATATATCTATATTCCCTAAATAAGTATTTAACCTTAACCTATGGATTCTCCGTAAGGTTCCTTCACTGTTCCTCCCACGCACTGCTTTCTTCCAATTGTCCTACGGTTAAGTGATCTTTGCTTTGAGGACACTTGCTTGCCTCTTCCTCTCTCATAACTGTCATAGGCTTTAAAAACTATAGAAGTAAATGAGTGAGTGGTATTAGCGAATACCATTAAACTTGCAGTTTCTTACCGGAGAGGAGGTATGTAAGGGTAGTGAAAAAGAAGCGGCGAAGAAAGGAAGATAGAAAAACTTGGCATAGATGGGGAGGCGGTCAGAGTGAAGGGCTGGATTATTTGTAAGGAAAAAAACAGGGATACCTACGAAAATCGGCGTTTTCAAGAAGTGGCTCAGGAAGAAGGCATTGACCTTGAACTCTACGATCCAAATGATTTTGACATAATTACAACAAAAGGTGGTAGGAAGAGTCTTATCCATCAGGGACAGGAAGTTTCTCTTCCTGAGTTCGTAATTCCACGTATGGGGTCTGGGACCACTTATTTTGGACTTGCCGTGATCCGCCAATTAGAACGCCTTAAAGTTCCGGTGATCAACAGTGCAGAAAGCATAGAGAAAGCCAAGGACAAACTTCACACGATACAAATTTTAGCCGCCGATAACTTACCAACACCCAAAACAATGCTGGCTCGATTCCCTGTAGATATAGATGTTATTGTGAGAGAGTTTGAATGTCCACTAATTATTAAGACTCTGTCAGGATCAGAGGGTAAAGGGGTCTTTCTCTGTGAGAACCGAGGGCATTTTGAGGACTTATCGGACTTATTGAATGAAGCCAGGGACGTAAATGTAAATTTCATCGTTCAAGAATTTGTTTCTTCGAGTAAAGGAAAGGATATACGGGTTTTTGTGGTCGGGGGTATGCCTGTAGTCGCAATGCTAAGAAAGGGAGGAGAGGGAAAATTCAAAGCAAATATCGCAGCCGGGGGCTCGGGAGAACCTTATGAATTGAACCCGGAAGTAGAGTGGCTGTCGATGGAGGCATCACGACTTCTTAACTTGGACATTGCCGGTGTGGACATTCTTTTTGATGGAGAACATTTCAAGGTATGTGAGGTGAACTCCGCACCCGGATTTGAGGGTTTGGAAAAGGCAACGGGCGTGAATGTGCCAGAACAAATTTACCAGTATATACGCGTGCGTTTGGGGCTTTTCACATGATGCCAAAACAGTACAGCGCCAAACATTCCTTAGAACCTAATCATAGACCGGTCTATATTTATATTGAGTGAATTCATTTTAATATGCTCCAACTAAACATAACGAATATGCTAACAGGAACCTCGAATACCCTCATCACCCTTCTAAAAATATCAATTACGATTATAGCCACGGTCATAGCTGCTCAGCTCATAAACCGGGCTTTGACTGCTTACTTCAAAATCGCGAGCGGGAAGCTCAAAGTTGATGCGACTACGTATATGGTTGTTAGAAGAATAATAATCGTCACTATTTACGTAATAGGCGGTGTACTCGTGATTTCACTCATCCCTGGTCTTCCCAACTTAATGCTCGGCATGGCAGCCGGTGCAGGTATCGCTGCTATCGTCATAGGTTTTGCGGCACAAAAAGTGCTTTCTAACGTATTTAGTGGTATTTCAATTGCTATTTTTCGCCCGTTTCGCGTCGGCGATGTCGTAGAAATGGAAGAGGAATATGGAACCATAGAGGATATAACACTCCGGCATACCGTGATAAGAACATGGCAGAACAAAAGGCAGATCATCCCTAACTCACGAATAAGTGAAGAAACCATAATAAACTGGACGATAGGGGACCTTACGGTGCTGTGGGCGGTGGATTTCGGGATAAGTTACGATTCTGATATAGACCTTGCCAGGTCAATAATCCTTGATGAAATAAACAAGCATCCGGATTTGATGCATGAAGAAGATAGAGAAGCGAAGGTGCGAGTTACTGAGCTTGGAGATTTTGCAGTTAATCTAAGAGCATTGTTCTGGGTGCCTGACAGACCTACGGCGTGGCGAACAGGTGCAGAAATAAGAGAATCGGTAAAGAAGAGATTTGATAGAGAGGGCGTGGAGATACCTTTCCCATATCGAACCGTGGTGTTCAAAAAAGATATTAAAAAAATAAAAAAGGAAAAGCTATAGAGAAACTATAGCTTAGCTTTGAAGATGTAGTATCTTATAAGCGTAATGATCCATCATTCCGCAACTACTTCAGCAAATGCAACTCTCCTTGATACCTTCGTTACTCGTATCTTCACCTCATCCCCTTTCTTCGTGTTGGGCACGAAACATACAAAACCCTCTATTCGAGCTATTCCATCGCCTTCTCTTCCTACGTCCTCTATCTTCGCGTCGTAGGTCTCACCAACGTTTATAGGGGAACTAAATCCCCTTCTTTCTCCACTGTATTCCATATCTTACAAAACCTCCATTTATACTTTCTTTCGCTTTTTATTTCGTTTGTGATGCAAAGAAAGAGCAACCGCTTTTTTAATCGCTTTATTACTCCACACCACGTAATTACCTCTATATTCTTCCCTTATATAAACACTTGCAACTAAAATCTAAAAACAAGACCACCAATCCAATCTCTTTACCTCGCCGCTCGTGCTATCCTTTCCCGCTCCTCTTTCTTGCTTATCGAGTGGCACTTCGCATTTTTAGCTGCTGCTATTAATTCATCAGCAAGGCACTGCTCTATGCTCCTCTTGCTCTTAAAGGCACATTTCTGCGCTCCCTGTGTAAGGTAGCGTAACGCTTGTTCTATCCTCCGTTGTGAACTCACGTCCACGGCTTTGGGAACTAATATGCCACCAAATCGCAACCTGATTGTTTCTTCTAACGGTCCTGCATTTTGGATTGCATCCACGAACACCTGCAGTGGATTCATACCCGTAGACTCATATATTAGATCAAAAGCGTTTTTAACACTCTTGTAGGCTTTCAGTTTCTTCCCCGTGTTCTTCTCCGACCGCATCAGTTTGTTAATCAGTAGTTCCACAATGCAAACCTTCGATTCCTCAAACTGCTGTTTCGCATGTCTCCCTCCGGTATGCAGTGCAGACACAGGCTGGAGACTGATATGCTTCTCCAGGCCCATGTCTTTTATCTCCACCTCTGAAATGCCCCATCTGTCAAATATCTTATCGAACTGCATTTGTATCTGCATCAACATCACCTCAATGTCTTCTCTTTTCTGCCTCTCACTAATTCCTGTAACGAAATATCGTTTACCGACACGACCCTAAACCGTACTCCTGAGAGGTCTCCATACGACCTGCCTTTTCGCCCTCCTATGCCCTCTATGAGCACCTCGTCATGCTCGTCTATAAACTTTATTGCACCATCACCAGGGCAAAAAGCAGTCACCTGCTTACCATTCTTAATCAACTGGACACGGACACATTTCCTTATTGCTGAATTCGGCTGTTTCGCCTCTATCCCTACCTTCTCTAAGACAATAGCCCTGGACATGTGTGCGCCTTCCAAAGGGTCCGCCTTCTTCGCGGATTTCAACACCCGTCGTGCATAGGCCGGGCTCTTCATTCTGAACACCTTTCTTCTATTTTTCACCTTCCTCGCTGCGTATATCCCTCTTCCCATCTCTTTCACTCCACAAGAACTGACTGTACTAATCTAAAATTTACTTTTCTTGATAAAATGTTTTACAAGTTTTGTCTTTTTCGATGTGCCTTGTGCATTATTTTATGATTACAGAGTCTACGCCCAGATTTCTTTTAACCAGCAAGTTCACCTTCTTTATTCGCTCTCCATCTCGTCCTATTGCAATGCCTTTATGCTTTGTGAGAACCTCGACGTATGCACACAGTTTGTCATTTTTGTCCAACAGTTCAACACTCTTCACAAGAGCAGGGCGAAGCAAATTCTCTATGAATTCCTTTAGATCCGGTGAATGTTCCACGACCTCTATATCCTTTCGTAGCATTTTTTTTACCTTGTTTATGTTTGCGCCACCTTTGCCAATAGCCAAGCCCATGTCCCCTTTTTTTACCACCATTATTACCTTATTCGCTTCTTTATCCACTATGCAATCCTTGACTCCCGCACCGGTAGAACTCTCGAAGATTCCTATGCACCTTATTCCCTCAGTGTCTAACTTTACCGTCAGTTTTACTCACCTGTGCTTTTCTCTTATCTCGTAGTGATATTCAATCTTTTCTCTTTAAGGTGAACGTTAGGGGTCAGAAGCCGTAAAATCTCTGAATCGCCCGTATCGGTAATACATAAAGAGGCAACAGGATACGGTTTCCCACATGCAAGTCCCAGTTCAAGGCTATTCGCCGGATATTCATAAATGGTCAGTTCCCCATTTTCCTCTATATCTGCATCTCCAAACACACTTTTTATGTCCTCTGGGCAATTGGAAGCGTGGATGATAATCTTTGCTTCATTTCTCATAAATGCTTTTATCGTCTCCTTAGACCCTATTAGTACCTTACCTTTGTTTAAAACCTTTTGTAATTCTCTATTCACATCTGAAAGCGCAACTGAGCTCTTTTTTGCCTTTGCCATCCTGTTTCTCCTATTTTATCTCAGCTCCATGCCTTTTTGTTTTACTTCCGGACCACTAATTCTACAGCGCCCGTTCCTAATTTTATGGGTTGGCCAACAATCACATTCTCTGTAACGCCCTTCAACTCATCCGTTTCCCCGTGTACCGCCGCCTCCAAGAGGTTATCCACGGTGACTTCAAAAGCGGCTCTTGATAGAACTGATGCTTTCTCCCCTGCTATACCATGCCTTCCTATCTGCTTCACCTCGCCATCCATCGTCATTGCATCGGCGATTAACGTTATATGCCGAGCATCCACGTCCAACCCTTGCTCCTTTAATGTGCTCATCATCTCCTCTATTATCGCATTACGAGCTGCTTCTATGCCCAATACCTCTGCTATCTCGGCTATGTTATTCGTTGTGGTTCTATTGAAATCTACACCTTCAATCTTCTGGTTTTTCAGCCTTTTCAATTCCGAACCCACGGTGTAGAGCACATATTCTCCTCCGGGTTCTCTTCTCGCTAAAACCCTTTTTATCCCTTCTATTCCTTCTATCAACTTCTTCGATACATCCTTCTCAAGTTTTGACAACTCATGAAAGGACTCAATACCCTCTTTATGTATTCTTAATTGTCCGTCTTCCATTTCGTCTACCTGCACATCCGTGCCCATGTCCTTTATCTTGGCTTTTGCTTCCTCTCTCTTTATATATCTCCTCTCCAATTCCTTCTCATTTAGTGACAGCCACACGGACGTATCCTCTGTGGATGCTTTTATGTTGCTTATATCGCTTATGTGCGTCTCTTGTATTTTCATTGCTAACTCTTCTGCCTTATTCCGCTCCGATGCATACTCCCCTAATAGCTTTATCGTCATTGTCGGAGTAGAAAGCTTCTTCCTCGCATCCACTATCTCTATTATTCTTGGTAAACCGAGTGTGATATAAATGGCACCAACACCAGCGTAATGGAAAGTACGCATCGTCATCTGAGTTCCCGGCTCGCCGATGGACTGTGCAGCAACTATTCCAACAGCTTCCCGTGGATCCACTTTCGCTTTTTCATATTTAGCCACAACCTTACTCAAAATATCATCCAGTTTCTCCCAGCTTAGCTCTGTCCTCACCGCTCTTAATTTCTTCTTCAATTCAACTTTTGTTTTCTCTGGTAGCCCGCTTTTATTTACTTTTAGCTCTATGTCCCCCTGCTTAATCTCTCCTTCCTCTGCCCTGCCCAGCATCATTGCTATATCTTCCGCATATGCACCCTCTGTAGACAGTTCGGACATTTCTTCGGAAGTAACAGTTAGCTCAAGAGGCAAAAAATCTTCTTTTATTTGCTCTGCTATCTCTTCTTCTAACTCAACATCCCTAAGTTTTTCCATCACTTCTTCCTTCCCTCTCGCCACGAGCTTCAGCTCCATATTATCTCAGCTACGTACGCTATTACCCAATATAAGTTTCTTTGGTAAATGTTTGAATATGTCATGTTTCCTCTTTTATCGATTCTCTTATTACTTCATCTACATCTACAAATTCCCCGGAATCGCTTTTTGATGGATCTACGCCGTCATCGCCATATTTAAATTGCACCACAGTCCCTCTTGTTTCTCTTACCGTTCCGTCGTTCTTCACTTCGAGGTCCTGTAAAGCATTGATAAGTCTTCTCTGGAAATACCCACTCTGAGAAGTACGAACTGCAGTGTCCACTAATGCTTCTCTGCCCCCAACAGCATGGAAAAAGTATTCGGTTGGTGACAAGCCATCCTTAAAGGATGCCCTTACGAAGCCATGAGCATCTGCACTGCGGTCGCCGGGTTTAAAATGGGGTAGCGTTCTCCCTCGGTAGCCCCGCTTTATCCGTTCTCCCCTAACCGATTGTTGACCTACACATGCGGCCATCTGCGTTAAATTAAGCATGGATCCTCTCGCACCCGATTTTGCCATAAGCACACCAGGGTTCTCTATTCCGAGATACCTCTCTGCAATGTCGCCGGAATAATCTCTTGCACGACCAAGTTCCTGCATGATCAATAGTTCCAGCGTCTCATCTACTGTTCTCCCAGGCAAAGGTTCCAGTTCTCCACCTTCATACGCTCTTATCAATCCCTCGACTTTCTTCTCAGCTTCATGCACCGCCTCTTCCCTTATTTGCTCCTTCCCTTCCTTTGGAATATCCTCATCGCTTATACCAAAACTGAAACCCGCCTGCTTGATATAATTGATGGCAAGTCTGGAAACATTTTTTATAAACGCTTTTGTAACTTCTTCCCCCTGCTGCCTGAAAATCCGCTCAATTATTATCCCTTTAAACGAGCCCAACGCATTTTCATCTATTATACCGGATACCAAATTCCCGTCTTGTATCCTAACGTATGCATCTCGTGAGCATTTTTCCTTCTTACATTCCTCTCCGCTTTCAACGCATTTCGCACACGTTTTTCCTTGGAATTCTAAGTTCAATCCTCTCGGTAATATCATGCTGAATACCTGCTTCTCAGTCCAATATGGGATAGGGCGTGCCTCATCACCCCTCGTACCTGATACTTCGTATCCACCAGGCGGCTCAAAGGTTCCCGCAGGCTCTCCTAAATCATCAACATCTATTTTATGCAATATGTCCAGCACTTTTTCCTTTTCAAACCTCTTCTCTCCTTTTGTGAGTAAAAACAAACCGGTGATATAATCATGGATACTGCCAATAATAGGTCTGCCAAATCGGGGTGATATTATGTTTCGCTGCACAGCCATCAGTATCTTTGCCTCTGCCCGTGCTTCTTCCGTTTGCAGCACATGCATGTTCATCTCGTCGCCGTCGTAATCCGCATTATATGGCGGACATACCGTAGGATTTAACCTGAACGTCCTACCGGGCATTACCATTACATAGTGCGCCATTATACTCAATCTATGCAACGAGGGTTGTCTGTTGAACAGCACAATGTCGCCATCCAGGATATGCCGTTCTACCTTCCATCCAATGTCTAACTCCTCTGCTAACGTCTCATAATTGCTCTCGGTTACTTTCACTTTCCTACCGTCGGATCGTCTCACGTAATTCACACCTGGATGATTTCTCCCCCTTCTTACGGTCTCCCGCATCACATCAAAGTTCCTTTCAGTCACATTAACCGTGATTGTCAACTCCTTTGCGATCGCTTCAGGCACACCAACTTCATCTATATCAATATCGGGATCGGGAGATATAACCGTTCGAGCGGAGAAATTCACTCTCTTTCCGGATAAAGAACCCCTAAACCTGCCTTCCTTTCCTTTTAATCGCTGTGATATTGTCTTGAGGGGTCTACCACTCCTATGTCTTGCTGGAGGGACCCCCGCAATATCGTTATCAAAATAGGTGTTTATATGGTATTGAAGCAGCTCCCACAGGTCTTCTATTATTAACTGCGGTGCACCAGCATCCCTATTCTCCATAAATCGTTGATTGATTCTTATTATATCCACCAATTTATGGGTGAGATCATCTTCGCTGCGCTGTCCGCTTTCTAACGTAATAGAAGGTCTGGCGGTTACTGGAGGAACGGGCAACACAGTAAGGACCATCCACTCGGGTCTCGCGTTTTTTGGATTCATACCGAAAAGAGCTAGATCTTCATCTGGTATTCGTTCAAGTCGTTCTCTTACATCGGTAGGCATTAATCTGCGCTCTTTCTCATCTTCGTCTATTTCTTTATACGCAGTGGGTTTATCATATTTTATGCGCTGTTGAGGTTCACCGCAATACATGCAGACGCTACTCTTCGCTGCTTCCTTGAATACAAGCTTCACTACATCGCCTACGTCCGCTTGCCTCTCCCTCTGCCTCTTTATCTCTTCTAAAAACCTATTCCTGCCTTCTTCCCCTAACAAGACCCTACCACATTTCCTGCATGTTGCAGTTAGTATCCGGTATATTAACTTAGCATATCCTATATGGATAATTGCAGCTTCAAGATCAATGTGTCCAAAATGCCCTGGACATTCACCCATCCGACCACCGCAGGTCTTACACCTTAACCCGGGATCAATAACTCCAATATGCTGATTCACCAATCCACGCTCGATTGGGAAACCATCTTCACCATAGGTATCAGGGGTTATAATCCTCGAAGCACTCATCTTTCTTATCTCTTTCGAGGATAACAAGCCAAATTTTATCCCTTTTATCTTCTTCGTTCTCATTTCAGACCGCCTCTTCCAATTCTAATCGCGGAGCAATACACATCGCTTTCATCTCATCAAGAAGTAGTTTAAACGCATAACTCATCTCTACAGGGTATATGTCGGTATCAGCACCACAATTTGGGCAATACAAAGTCCCGGTTTTTATATCAGGACACGCAATCATACCACAATTCCCACATACCAGCTCAACAACTTTGTCGGACTCATCCAATAACCGGTCCTTTAGCGAGATCGCAGCCCCATACCCAATGAGGACATCTCTTTCCATCTCACCAAAACGAAGCCCACCTTCTCTTGCTTTTCCTTCAGTCGGTTGTCTCGTTAGTATTTGCACGGGCCCTCTCGCACGTGCATGCATCTTAGCTGATACCAGATGGTATAGCTTCTGATAATACGCCACGCCTATAAACACATCAGCCTCTATTTTCTTACCACCCATCCCGTCCCACATCGTTTCTATACCTGTGTCAGAGAACCCAGCACGCTCAAGCGCTGCTCTTAAGTCTTCCTCGGGTTCACCGAAAAAAGCAGTCCCATATATGTGTCTACCCTCTAATGCACCCGCTTTCCCTCCTATCATCTCCAGCACGTGTCCCACAGTCATCCGCGAGGGGATAGCATGGGGGTTTATAATCATATCAGGAATGATTCCATCTCCGGTAAAAGGCATATCTTCTGGAGGTACAATCAAGCCAACAACTCCTTTCTGACCGTGCCTCGATGCAAACTTATCGCCTATCTCAGGGATCTTCTGCTCTCGAACAGACACCTTAGCTAATCGTCTATTGCTGCTGGATTCCATGAGCACTACTGAATCTACCACTCCTTGTTCATTTAGGCGCGTGCAAACAGAAGTATCTCTTCTTTCTAAAGGGCTTAAGAGCTCTGTAGTTTCTTCTAAAAACCGTGGTGGGCTTGTCTTCCCGATCAACACATCATTTGGTGCTACTTCTGTCTCCGAATTTATTATGCCGTCCTCATCAAGTTGGTTATATGCTTCGTGGTTTCTCACACCCACAATCTCCATATCTGGTATCTCAAATCTATCCTCCTCCCCACCAGGATACCTTATTTCCTCTCCTTCATACGTTCTGAAGAAATAGCTCCTACCTAACCCTCGGTCTATCGCAGCGCGATTCAAAATCAAGGCATCTTCCATATTATAGCCTTCGTAGCTCAAAACCGCAATGACAAAGTTCTGCCCTGCAGGTCTCTTATCGTGGAGAATAATGTCTGCAGTTCTAGTCTTCACCAAGGGCTTCTGCGGACTTTGCAAAAGATGCGTTCTGGTGTCGGTGCGCGCTCTATAATTCGCGGCTGGGAGTCCTAAAGATTGCTTCAGCATTGCACAGCCCATTGTATTACGGGGCGATGAATTGTGGTCTGGATAAGGTATCAACCCAGCTACTATACCCAAGATCAAAGAAGGGTCTATCTCCATATGTGTGTAGTCCGACCCATCTGCTTTTGCTAAATCTGCTTCGTCCAGCGCTATCAGTGCATTCTCCTCCTCTTCTGCGTCCAGGTACTCTATCGCTCCTTCGTTCACCAGGTCATCAAAGTCCATATCGCCGTCTATCAGCTTCCCGATCTGTGATTCAGTAACCACGGGCTTTCCCTTCTCCACCACTATAACCGGCCTTCTTGCCCGCCCACGATCAGAGTTTATCATTATATCGCTTCTATCCGCATAATAGGCGACGTTTACCTGGGTGGATATCTCTCCTCCTCTTCTCTTCATTCTCAGCTCTTCCACGAATCTCTCAGGATCGGTGTGGAACCCGATGAAATCACCATTCATGAACACACGAGTCCTCTTTTCGGCGATTACCTCCAAAGAGCGAGCAGGGGGAATAACACCAAGTTCGTAAAAAATATTCTTAAAGCTCTCCTCGTCTTCTCCCACTGAGATTTCAACCAGTTGTGAAAAGTTCTTTACCAATCCACAATTTGGACCTTCCGGTGTCTCGCTGGGGCAGATTTTTCCCCATTGCGTAGGATGCAAATCACGAGCTTCGAAGTGAGGCTGAGACCGTGATAGCGGAGAAATTATCCGCCGGAGATGGCTCGCTGTAGCTACATAATTACTCCTCTCTAACAATTGCGAGACCCCAGCTCTACCACCCACCCAGTTTCCGGTTGCAAGGGCGTGCGTTATCCGTTCTGTAAGCACATCGGAACGAATCGCGGTAGAGATTTTTAGCTCTCTGTTTCGCATATGTGCACGTTCCAACTGATATCTCATATCACGTATAAGTTTTGTAAATGAGACACGGAAAAGGTCTTCCATCAGGTCGCCCGCAAGCTTTAATCTTTTATTCGCGTAATGATCTTTGTCATCCTCGCTTCTCTTATTTAAAAGCAGCTCATAGCATGATTCCGCCATTCTTCCGAGGAAATGTGCCTTAGCTATCTTGTCGTCAAGGTGTGGAAGGAAATAGCGGTCTAAGATGTAATTAACGCGCTTTTCTCGGTACTCCTTTGCCTGCGTTGATGCGATTTTACGACCCAATATCTCTATTGCCTCTTCCCGTGTATGCACCTTACTCTCTTCTATATTCCCCTTAATGTGCTTTTTTATCTCAGGGTTATCGGAGACGGTTTTTAGTATTTCTTCGTCATTTTCGAGCCCCAACGCTCGCATAAGTGTCACAAACTCTATTTTCCGCCCTACCGCGGGGAAGGATACCTCCAGTATATCCTTTTTACTTATCTCTACCCTTATTGGGACTCGGAATCCCTGCTTAAGGGAAAAGACCTTTGAAACCACATTTTTACTTCCGTATTTCTCCTCAAAATTCACAAAAATAGTATTTGGCGCGAGGTCTTCCAGCGTGATTATTACATGCTCAGAACCATTTATAATGAAATAGCCACCAGGGTCGAGAGGGTCTTCTCCTGCTTCTTTCTTCAACCATTCTTCATATTCCTCTTCAGAAAGTTCTCTTCCTGTTTTTACCTCGCGAACCTCTTTGGATAGGTTGCATCGCTTCGACTTTAGCATGATTGGGAGTTCGCCGATTTCAACTTCTTTCTCATCCCTCTCAACTTCTATCTCGCCGTTTTCGTACTTCCTCACGATCTGCATGTCCAGATATACAGTTGCAGCATATTTCAAATTCCTCAATCTTGCTTGCGAAGGGAAAATTTCTTCAGAAGACCCATCTGCTTCCCTTGATTTTGGTATGCCCATGTTTATTTTGCCGAACTTAACTCCCAGTTTATATTTCCCACTCTCTTCGTCTTCGCTGCTGATAGAAGTCTCTATAAGTGACTGTTCGTCTATTACTTTTTGCATGCCCACCTCAAGGAAGTAATTGAACGAATCGAGCTGATGTTGCGCTATTTTTTTCCTTTTTAAATACGCTTTTGAAATAACACTCCGGTCTAACATATTGTACTTGCCCTTTTCCTTTTATTCTATAACCAGCCGGTAAGATAAAGATTTTCCTGCTATTCTACTTCTCCTCGTTATCCTCACGACATCGTCCACTTCTGCTTTTATCTCTTTTATGACCGGATCAGATAATTTAATCTTAGTCAGTTGTTCCTTTTTTATTTTATACGTATCCAAGAGTTCTGCTACCTTTTCTTCTCCTACTATCTCGTGCTTGGGCACCAACTCATGTTCAAGTATTGAAACTCTTTCCTTCTTCATTTATTTATTTTTTTCTTTCCGCTTTGTTACGGGCTCGACGGGATTTGAACCCGCGGCCGACGGGTTAAAAGCCCGCTGCTCTACCTTTCTGAGCTACGAGCCCTGATTTACTTTATTTTCCATGTAGAGATATACCTTTTTAGCATTTCAAGAGCGGCATCAGCCGCCTCACGCTTGTTCCCCTCTCTATCTCCGTGGAAGATATGCTTCTCGTAATCTACGTATTCTTTTGTTGCCAATGCTATATAAACTAATCCAACAGGCTTCTCAGGTGTCCCCCCTGTGGGTCCTGCAATGCCCGTAGTTGAAATGCCGATATCGCTACTCAAAAGCGTTCTAGCGCCGCTTGCCATCTCCCTCGCACATTCTGCACTTACCGCACCTTTCTCCTCCAATGTTTCCCGCGCTACGTGTAAATGTTTCTCTTTCACTTCATTTGCATACGCGATTACACCACCCTTATAATAGTCAGAACTGCCTGAGACATTTGTTATCCTATGACCTACCAGTCCACCCGTGCACGACTCTGCGGTAGCTAACGTTAGCCCTCTCTTTCGTAATGCATCGCCGACCTCTTCCTCAATCATCTCTTATGTTATTCTCTCCTTTATCCACAAAATAAAGTAAAGTGATGGATTTCGCATGTCATAAGAAACCATGATTTTTCATTTCTCTACGCCATGACGTATCTTTACTGCTACGCCGTGGTTAAAGATTCTTATCTCTTCAGATGCTAACATAGCTTTTCCCGTTGCAAGCAGGCTATCCTTTTCATCCACTACGATAACTTCGTCATAAGCCCGTATCGCGGGATCAACGTCGAGTACGTGTTTACAAAATGCCGTCTCTCCTTTTCCTACAAATTCGCCGCTCTCTTCATTCATAACCACCCGTAGCCGTGGATATTTGAGGAACTTATGCAGCCTTTCCGCTCCTTCTATGCCCAATGTGAACAGCCCATCATAACTCCTGAGCGTGGCTATCCTCTTTTCCTGCTCTTTTATCTGAGCTATCCTTCTAGTCCGTGATAGAACAAATTCTACGTTATCAGGGAACAAGATTTCTCCTGCTCCTTTGCCAAACTGATAATTCGCGATAATTCTCGCCTTTTTGAGTAGAATAATCCTATCCTTTTCTTCCATCCTATTCATCACGGTTGCACCATACCATAGGGAATAACTAGCGGTTAATATTTTCTCATGCTCTCAATCGAGAGGTGTGTTTCCTTTGGGCTACAGTTCCAACATTCTATTTAAGATTTCCTTTTCTATTTAAGAACGTTTTATTGAATGAAGCGACGAAGAAGAATAGAAGACATCGCACTGCAGCGTATAGAACGGCTATTCGAGCTTGCAGAAGCAGAAGCACGGGATGAGCGCGAGCAGAGAAGTGATAGATACATCCAACTCGCTCGTGCGATTGGGATGCGGTACCGGGTGCAAATACCAAAACATCTGAAAATGCGGCTATGCAAGCGTTGTTACGCTCTTCTCATTCCTGGAAGAAACGCACGAGTCCGGCTCAGGGGGGAGTACATGACAACAACGTGTTTGCGATGTGGGCAGCACATTAGACGCCCGTATAAAGTGCCGAGAGCTCCATCGCCGCGGAGGATAGGGGAAAATGAAAAGTGAGGTTTTGTTCATTTTTATTGTGTATAAAGTATAACATCCTCTCATTTTTTCCTTTTCTAACTAAGGACAATATGGAAGAAGTGGGTGCCACACCACCCGAAAAAGTTGGCTGCTTCCATCGGTCGGAATTCTCAGTAAAGGGCATATTCACCGACAACCGCAATTGGGACCGCTATTATTACTTCCACAGGCGGGAGGTAAGGCCGGTAGAGCGAGAAGAAGTGGAGAAGATGATGGGTTGGGCTGCAAAGGCCCAGATAGAGGGTGTTACGTTTATCACTGTCCAAAATGCGGCGAGTACCATAGCATCTCATTTGGCTGCAACAGCAGATTATGCTCGGATTGCGGCAAGCGGTACACGGATCAATGGGCAAAGAGGCTCAGCAGTGGGATGTTCGGTGTGCCGCACAGGCATGCAGTGCTGACCCTCCCGACAGATCACGCCCTGTGCTAAAAGGGAAAAGAGACCAGAGGAAGGTTATTAAGCTGTTGCTCGCTTTCTGCTTGAGTTTCGTCGTACTCGCTTTTATCTCTTTCTATGTAACAGGCTTCGCTTTCTCTTTCAGTATCCGCTCTACCTCCTGCTCGAATTTCTCGTAGACCATCTTCAATCGGAATATTATTAGCAATAGGATTTAAAAATCTCGACACTGGTTTACACTTCTGGATTTTCACATCACCTGTGTTTGGTGTTGTGGGAACGTAGAAATTTGAGAGTGTGTAAGGATACGAAATTCTCCCATTACTGCTGATGGTTTCAGTTAAATCAAGAGTATCGGACTTTATTTATCCTATCTTCAATCCTTCCACCGTGAAGCAGATCAGATATTATCGTACAAAATATCCACCAATGCTTCTATCTATTTATCAGAATACACGGTGAATTGCCTTAGTGTCGCGGGTTTTCGGGTAAAATGTTCTAGTTCTAATGCGAACGCCACTTGTTCAGCTCAATAGAAAGCTGGTAGTGCATATCTTTGTGTATTTCTTCCACCTCATGCTTACCTATTCCATCTTCCGCCATTTTTTCTTCTCTGTTCATCGCTTTCACCTCCTTCTTCTTTAGAAGAATATCTATTTGAACCGGCACATATAAAAGAGTATGTGTTGGTGCACATTACGGTGCTATCATCCACCCTTCAGGATTCACAGCTTCCAATAATGGTTTACACGTGAGTATACTTCACTATTACCTTTGTAATCGGGTTGTGGGGCGTTGAAATTTGAAAGCGTGTGAGGGGATACGAGCTTCTTTCATAGCCGCTTCGGTTTTCAATCAGAGATAGTGCTCAAAAGGCAATTATTACCAAGCTTAAGGATGTGCAGCCCATGTAATGTTTTGATTTCTGCAGAGTAAAGTATTAACTGAGTGATGGTACTTTGATGAGGCTAAAATTTTGAGAAATAGCCACTTTTAGTTTCAAATTTTTCGCTTTTTAAGCGATTTTTAATAATTTTTTGAGAATAGTCCTGTATATTTTATGTTGATAGGGCAAGTATCCCCAAAATAACAGAAGCAACTATACCAATAATCGCTAGGGGTCGTGCCTAATTAACGGCGTCCATAGCTCTTTCATAATTTGCGCTACGTGCTGTAATAAGAGAACTTATTTCATTTAGATTGAATAATGATGAATTCTTATCGCCAAATTCAATTGCGGCACGCAATCCAATCAGCAAACGGCGTTCCTCTTCTGGAACATCTTCAAATGGTTTATCAAGATTTTCTGAATCAACGATGTCCTTGATCATATGATATCTCTTGGATAGCTCCGGTTCAGGGATATCGTGTTTGTTTAAATAAACAAGATAGTCCTCTAAAAGAGAAGATAATAAAAAATCAGTATCAGTCTCTCTTTCAATTGCGTTTTTGAGTACTTCAACATCAGATTGACCTTCAATGAGACCCTTGTCAAACTTCGTGTTTAGCTCCTCAAAGAATTTGATTTTGGCTCCCTTTTCCTCTCTTTCAAGTTTAATATTTAATCTTCTAAAAAAAATCCAAAGGACAAATGCTACATATCCAATAATTACAGTTAGGGTTACACTTTCGATCATAGTTTTGATACATTATGTGTTACAGCGTCCTTGATCCATTTAGTGCATGGCTGATATATAAAACTTCCGCTTTTGTGTCATTTCCACCATGGAGCCAATACTTCCATTCGTAAAAGAAGGATACCACCAGTAGCGCAAAAATACCGCTAGTTTACTTTCGAACGATCAATAAGGCAGGCCACTCAAATTTAGTTTAGATCAGATTAGATATTTTTTAAACCATTCTAAGCTCAGATTAATCACTTTCTTTAGCTGGTCACTGTGGGAAAAAACATGATCTGCCCCTTCTATTATCTCCAGTCTTTTTGGTTCCGGTGCAGCCTCATATAGTTTTTGAGCATGCGCGGGTGGAACCACATCATCCGAGCTCCCGTGCAGAATGAGAAGTGGAGGCGCGTTTCTTACCGCTTCTAACAACTTATACTTTCGTAGATCGTCATAGAATCCTTTTTTGAATCTTCTGCCTGCTTCTTTTGTAGTTTGAGGTAGATAATACGGCGTGGATAGACATACCATGGCTCTAATTCTTTTATCCTGCGCCGCTACCGCAACCATGCCACCGAAACTGGAGCCAATAACGCCCAATCTGCGCATATCAACCTTGCCTGTATCTTGTAGAAACTGTAACGCAGCTTTGTAATCCCTGATTCTTCCTGTAAGGCTTACATCCTCAAACTCTCCCTCACTTTTTTCTGACCCGCGTCCACAGCCCCGGAAATTAAATCGCAAGCATGCGTAACCTTCGTCGTTAAGTCTCGCTGCTATAATTGGCCATTTACCGCTATCCTTACTGCTCTCCAAGCCATGCAAAGTAATAACGCAGGGTGCGTTTTGGTAAGGCAGATGCAAGTTTCCAAATAGTTTCTGATTTCCGGAGTGAAATGTGCTTAAAAATTCTTCCATTTCTGAGCTAATCCAAGGTAAGTAAGGTTAAACCTCCCGGATTTCTTGTTCACCCCTTTTTCACTTCCTTACGCTGCGCCATCCGATAACCGCATACAACACTCATATATCCTCGCAACTGCTCGTCCAGCTCATCGCTTCCCGTATCGACCAGAAGAAATGGCGTTTCACTCAACTTGTGCGGCGTCGCGAGCACGATCACATTCTCAACTCCGACTTTTTCTATTACCTTTGTACTGAGCTGCTGATTGCCGCGTCCAAATACGAACCCCTGTGCGCCGATCGGACTCACAAGTATCTTCGCTTTTGTTTTCTGCTCGTTCTCCAGCAACTGCAACAATCCCTGCTCGTTCAAATCCTTCCCCACCAATTTCCCATCTTTCACCGCATCCACGCCAAGTAATGTCTTTTCCTCGCCTAAGCCCAGCAACTCCACTATTTTGTGTATCGTAGTCCCAGCACCTAAGATATAAAGGGACCCATCTCGCATGAACTCGCATGCGAACCTCGCAATCTCCTCTTTCGCGCTCTCTTCACTTACGCTTTGGAAAAGACTCTTGCCCTGCTGAACCAGAACCGGCTCGTACGGTGTGCGTGCGTATCCAAAAACCTTCATTTGCAGCTCGTTTCGCCTGTATGCGTCCTCATCTGTATCCATTACCTCTGCATCGCGCACCTCTGTCTTACCCTCAACAAAAAGCTCAACCATCTTCGCCGTACCAGCGGGGCTTATCGCAAATACCGCCGAGTGCATCTTTACTCCAGCGGGAATGCCTATAATCGGGATCTCTCGTTTTACTGCACTGTAAACATCCCGCGCCGTTCCATCACCACCGCAGAATACCAGAAGCTCGACACCTTCTTCTAAAAATCGCGTGCAGGCCTTCTTTGTATCCTCACTCGTGCTC